>CAJOIB010000024.1 GCA_905234705.1 uncultured Selenomonadaceae bacterium
ATTTTATTGGCGAATGGATTTGAGGAAGGCGAAGCGCTTTTCACAATGGACATTATTCGTCGCGCAGGTATCGAAGTGGATTCGTATTCGCTGGCAGATGAATTTGTTACCAGCAGCCGCAAAATCACTGTGAAGGCTGATAAGATTTTGGGCGATAATGATTTGGCGGATTATGATATGGTTATCCTGCCTGGCGGTCAACCTGGCTCTACGACGCTTTCAAAGGACGAGCGCGTTTTGAAAATCGTCCGCGACTTTATGAGCGCAAAAAAATTTGTAGCCGCGATTTGCGCCGCGCCCATGGTTTTGAAAGCCGCCGGTGTCAGTAAGGGCAGAACTTTGACTTCGTACCCTGGCGATAATTTTACCGAAATGTTCAGCGATGCAAATTACGTTGAAGATAAACTTGTCGTGCAGGACGGAAATTTAATCACCAGCCGCGCCGCCGCTACTTGCCTGCCTTTCGCGTACAAAATCATTGACGTGCTCGGCGGAGATTCTACGCCGATTAAAAAATCTATGCTCTACGATAAACTTTTAGCTGAAAAATAATTTTTAACAAAGACTAACCTTGGTCGCGAAGTTCAAACGAATTTTGCGGCTTTTAATTTTGCGGCAATTCAACTTCTTCAGCGTATTTCCGAACTTTGAACGGAATCCGAGCCGCTTTGTCATTCGCCGCACGCGTCCGATAATAGCGCAATGTACTTTCCGAAAACAGCGCGATTAATTCTTCAGCCTCGCGTTTATCGTCTTCGCCTTTAATGCTCTTAGCGGCTTCGTTAATCAAATTTTTCACCACGTCAGAAAAATCCATCGAGATATTTACAAATTCCAACAATTTCATCTATCAACGGGTTATTCATATACGCAGGCAAATTTTTTTCAAACGGCAAATCGGAAACTTTTTCGGCGTCGAACGTGATTTTGAAAATATACGCGCCGTCTTTCCTGTCAGAGTAAATCAGTTTCGCGTCGGTGACGTACGGAATAATTTCTTCAGTCAACATCATTTGCATAAAATAAATCTGCTCCGGATTAACCGGCATTGTGGCTTTTTTCCACTTGTCATTTTCCTGGAAATAAGCCGTGAGAGTTTCGCCGTTTTCTTCCGCGTAGCCAATCATTTTCGCATTTGGCGCGCCCAAATTATAAAACGTGTCGAGATTTCGCTCCAAATTCCTAAAATCAATGCAACCGCCATAAACACTGAAAAAATTTTCTTCACGCTAAACACCCCGCCATTTAATTTTACATCGGTGGAGGACCGCCAAATCCGCCGCGTCGTCCGCCGCCGCCCATCGGATTCTGAGTGGTAGATTTTTTCTCCGCCGCTTGATACGTAACCGAAACGTCGTCGCCAACTTCCAGCTCATCGGTTCTAACTTCAACAAATTCTTCGCCGTATAAGCCAATCGTCACGTAAACTTTTTCCGCCACGTCGTGATTTTTCGCGTCCTTAGTAATTTTCTCGACGTATGAACCTTTGCCGTCAGTCTTAATCGCTTCAATCGGCACGCACAACGCATTTTCAACTCGACCAACCGTAATATCCAATCGCGCAGTCATCGCCGGTAAAAGCAAATTTTTCGGGTCGGGCGCGTTAAACGTCACGTAGTAATAAATTACCGAATTTGAAGAACTTGACGAACTCGAAGACGAACTGCTAACGTCCCAAGAATTATTTGTATCAGTCTGCGAAATTTTATTGACAATGGCTAAAAATTTTTCGTCCGGATAAGCATCAACCGTAAACAGCGCATTTTCACCAACTCTGACACTGCCAATATCCGTCTCGTCAACTTTCGCCTTAACAAGTTTTTCGCTCAAATCGGCTATCCGCAAAATTACCGTCGGGTTGCTGTTGCCTTGAACCGCCATAGTTCCCGCAGTCAAAGGCTCGCCTACAACAATTCCGTCCATTGGCGCGGTTATCACGGTTTCATTAACATCGGATTCGGCAAGTTCCAATTCAGATTTGGCGCGGTCGTAATTGTATTGCGCGTCTTCAAGTTCCTCGCGGGATTTAGCACCGATATTGTAAAGCCGCCGGATTCGCTCCAATTTCTGTGAAGTATTCGTTAGCGCGAATTTGGCTTGATCGCGTTTCGCCTCATAATCTTTGCCGTCCAATATCGCCACAACTTGTCCCGCTCGAACCTGCTGATTTTCCTCAACAAGCACTTCTTTGATTCGCGCAGTGATTTTGCTGGAAACTTCGACGCTCTCGCGCGGCTGTATAGTTCCCGTCGCCGAGACTGTTTTTGTTAAATCCGTACGAATAACTTTCGCCGTTTCGTACGTTTGATAAGATTCTTCTTCAACTTTATCAGTATAAAATTTATAGCCAATCAGCGCGCCGATAATGAGCGCAGCAATCAGCCCGATTTTCCATTTCAAAAAAAATCCCCCTTACTCAAGCGCAAGCGTAGTATCGCCGACCGCATGAGCCAAATCAATTCTGTAACGCGCCACGTCGTGAATCGCGCTGACGTGATTTTTGCGCGCCGTGGCTAATGAAACTTCGGCGTCGAGAATGTCAAGCAAAATCCCTTCGCCTGCGCGATATTTTTCAGTGGCAATGTAACGCTCTTCTTCAGCCAATTTAACCGCGCGTTCCGTCGTACGCAACCGCATTAACGCGATTTTCAAATTTTTATACGCAGTCACAACTTCCTCATTGACAGAATTAATATTATTTTTCACGTCAAGATAAAGCCGCTCCAACGCAATTTCCGCCTGCAAAATTTCAGATTTGGTAATGCCGCCGTCAAAAATATTCCAAGACGCACTGATACCGCCGGAAAGATCATAACGAAAATCCCATCGGCTCGATTGCCCGCCGAGTCCCGCGCCAACTTCCGCAGAAATTGTTGGGCGATTGCCAGCACGCGCCATTTCAATATCCAATTCGCCCTGGTCGATTTTCAAAGAATCCGCCCGTAAATCTGCGCGATTTTCCGCCGCCATAACGATATAATTTTCAACGTCGCCCAATTCCAGCGAAGTTTTAACCGGCTCAACCGTAAGATTCGTCCGCGTGTCAATCGACATAAGAGTTGCCAGATTCGCTAAACTAACTTCATAAGCCGCATGAGAGCGGGCGGTATCCTGTTGAGCGTTGCTGGTTTCGACTTGCGCGCGCAGTAAATCAATTCGCGCCTTTGAACCGGCGTCGTACAGAGCGGCTATATTTTTTTCGTGTTCAGCGAGATTTTCTTCAGTTTGCAAATCAACTTGAGTTGTAGCTAAATTTTCCAGCGCGTTAATATAAGCCGTTGCTATCTGATAAATCAAATCGTCCTGCGCCTGTAAAAATTCCAATTTCGCAACGTCGATTTCCAATTCCGCCGATTGAATTTGATTTTCCAATTTCTTGCCGGAATACAGCGTGAGAGCGCCCCTGAGCCGCGTAGACAGGCTTTCAGACGTCGATGAGCCTTCTGACTTAGCCGCGCTTGCAGAGCCGCTTAAATCGACTGAGAGCCCCTTGCTCGCCTTTGCCACTTTCAGCGATTCTTCCGCAAGGTCGATTGCGCGTCCGGTTCGTTGCAGACTCGGATTATTTTCAAGCGCGATTTGTATTGCTTCGTTCAAAGTCATTGCGTTTGCCGTCGCCGGTAAAACCAACATTAATATTGTTGCTAAAAATTTTTTCATAGCTGCTCACTTTCCAATTTGGACAAAAATTTTTCCATTGTCAAACGCTCTACGCCGGAAAGTTCCTCGCCCGTTTCAAATTTATAAAAATCAGCAAAATATTCCAGCACTGATACATTTTCCGCGGCGTCAGCAACTCGCGCAGGATTTTCAATTTCGCGTTTCAAATTCACAAATTGCACGCTCAAAATATTTGGAAAAGCGCTGTCCCGCAATTTCTCCATCGCGTACAGCACATGATTTTTATCCGTGATATTGGCGTGAATATAATCCGAACTTCGCGCCGATTTCATCAGTTCGGCGACAGTTCCCTCGACAATCCGCACGTCGCGCCGCGGTTTCAAATCGATGTGCTCAAATGAAGTTTTGCCCGCGCCGTCAATCTCAATCAGCGTCACGCCTTTATTGTAATTTGTTTCGTCGAAAGAATATTTCAGCAAAGAGCCGCTGTACCGCACAACGTAGCCAGTTTTTTTCATAGTCTGAGGCTTATGCAAATGTCCGAGCGCCGTGTAATTATAATCGGCGAAATTAGCGGCGTCGACATTTTCAACAGCGCCCACGAATTTTCTTTCGGATTCGGAAGTCAAGCCGCCCGTCGCGAAAAGATGAGCAACTGCAATGCTCCTTAAACCGGCGGGAATTTTTTTGCGCGCCTCGGTAACGTAAATTTTATTCGCAGTATTCGCGTCAAGTTCATTCTGCGCGAAAATGTGAGCAATTTCAATCGGCTCAAAAAATGGTATCAGCGAAAAATAAACTTCACCAAATTTATCGTTCAGAATAATCGGCGCGGGATTTTCAATCGGCTTTGTGTTAATGAAAAAATTCGACTGCGCGAAAAGTTTGCTGCCGAAATTCAAACGTTCAGCGCTATCGTGATTGCCGGAAATGCATAACACCGGAATTTTGCGCTCAGTCATTTTAGAAATAGTTTCGTCAAAAAGATTAACCGCGTCAATCGGAGGAATTGCCCTGTCGTAAATATCACCCGCAATTATTACCGCGTCAATTTTTTCTTCGTTAATCAGTTTCAAAAATTCGTCCAAAATGTAGATTTGATCTTCAATGAGCGATTGACTTTTCAAACTCTTGCCCAAATGCCAATCAGCCGTGTGAATAATTCGCATAAAAATTTCCCTCCCGCCGATATTCTAACACGCCGCCGAAATTTTAACAATTCTGTAATTCGACTTTTGATTAAGCCTGTGTTATACTTTGCTGAAAAAATTTTTATAACTGGAGGACATTATGAGAGAGTTGCTTGAAATCCTTGAGCACAATTCGCGGGTATCGGTTAGCGAATTGGCGTCCATGTTGCAAAAATCTGAATACGAAATCGAAAAGGAAATTTCCCGCCTCGAACGCGAAAAAATTATTTTGTCATATGGCGCGCTTATAAATTGGGAACGTTTCGGCGACGATACGGTTACCGCCGTGATTGAGATAAATTTGACGCCACAGCGCGAAGTTGGATTCGACGCCATTGCTGAAAGAATTTACCGCTTTGACGAAGTGCGCACGGTTTACCTTATGAGCGGCAATTTTGATTTGCTCGTTATCATTGAAGGCAAATCGCTAAAAGACGTGGCAAATTTCGTAGCGACGCGGTTATCGACGATTGAAGGCGTGACGCAGACGCGCAGTCATTTTATGCTCAAAGCTTACAAGAAAGACGGCGTAATTGTTGACGACGAAGAGCAGGATAGAAGGCTGGTGGTTTCGCCGTGAATTGGAGCGAAAAACTTTCAAATTCGGTACAATCCATCGCGCCCAGTGGCATTCGCAAATTTTTTGACATAGCGGCGCAAATGCAGGACGTCATTTCATTGGGCGTAGGCGAGCCGGATTTTGTAACGCCGTGGACGATTCGCGAAAGTTGCGTTTACGGTTTAGAGCGCGGCTACACCAGCTACACTGCCAATCGCGGTATGCCGGAACTTCGCGCAGAAATCGCCAATCATTTTAAGCGCCGCCACAATTTAACCTACGACAGCAACAAAGAAATTTTAGTTACGGTCGGCGTCAGTGAAGCGATGGATTTAGCCATTCGCGCAGTTATCAACGCGGGCGACGAAGTTTTAATTCCGGAGCCTTGCTACGTTTCTTACCAGGCTTGTACAGTTTTAGCGGGCGGCGTGCCGGTTTCTGTTCCTGCTAAAATTGAAAATGAATTTCGCATAACGCCAGAGGAACTTGAGCCATACGTTACGCCCAAAACGAAAGTTTTGCTGATTGGCTATCCGAATAATCCGACTGGCGCAATTATGGAGCGCGGCGATTTATTGAAGATTGCCGATTTTGCCGAAAAGCACGATTTGATTGTTATCAGCGACGAAATTTACGGCGATTTGACATATAACGGCGTCCACGAATGTTTTGCTGCCTTGCCGAATATGCGCGACCGCACGATACTTTTGAACGGGTTCAGCAAAGCTTATGCGATGACGGGCTGGCGAATTGGTTATGCTTTGAGCAACGCTGATTTTATTGGTGCTATGACGAAAATTCATCAGTACACGATGCTTTGCGCGCCGATAACTGCGCAGGTTGCGGCGATTGAGGCTTTGAAACGCGGCGAAAAGTATATGAAGAAAATGGTTGCCGAATACGACCGACGCAGAAAACTAATTTATGACGGTTTCAAACAAATGGGCATGGACAGTTTTGAACCGCGCGGCGCTTTTTACATTTTCCCGAATATCGAATCGAGCGGTTTGACGGCTGAAGAATTTGCTGAAAAGTTGATTATGGCGGAACACGTCGCGCTTGTGCCAGGTACGGCTTTTGGCAAATCGGGCGCGGGGCATGTTCGTTGTTCGTATGCCACTAGTATTGAAAAAATTTCAGAGGCGCTGAATCGCATTGAACATTTTCTAACTAAGAGGTGATTAAAATGTTTAAATCGTTAACAAAAAAAGTAACCGCGGGAATAACGGCGGCGGCGTTAGGATTTTCGATAATTTTCACAGCGCCAGCCACTGCCGAGGCAATCGGTTGGGGCGATGTTATCGGCGTTGGAATATCCGCGGCGGCGGCGCGTCAACAAGTTAAAAAGCAAATCGCCAATTTCAACAATACCGAATCCGGCAGAAATGATTTGATGGCGCAATTCCAGACAAAGTACGGCGTTAATGAAGATCCAAATCTTAACGCGCGCCTTGATAGAATTATGAGCAATTTGACTGTAGCTGTTGGCAAAGTCGACCCTTCGATTTATGAGAAACCGTACAAATATTTTGTTTCTGCCGATAAATCGCTAAATGCGGCTTGTTCGTTGGGACACGTTATGATGGTTAATACCGGCGCGTTTGATTATCTTGCAACGGACGATGAAATTGCGGCGATAGTTGGTCACGAAATGGGGCACGGGCAAAAGGATCACGTTGCTAAGGGCAATGAAAAAAATATTATGAAAGCGGCGGTCGCGCAGTTAGGCGTTATAGCGGCTGGCGGCGGTACTTTGGCAAATGTTGTCGGAGCGCTTGTGCTTAATAATTCTGTGGCTCATGGTAGCAAGAAATATGAAACTGAAGCTGATAATATGGCTTGGGAATATATTTTGCACACGGATTATAATATTGGGGCGTGCGCCGCGGTTATGCAAAGACTTTCGGAGTTGTACGGCGGCAAGGCTCAAAATAAAATTGCCGCTATATTAGATCCGTCAGACCACCCGAACACTGATAAACGCCGTGATAATTACGCTAAAAAACTTTATGAGTACAGCGGCAAACACGTTTCAGCTAAAGATGGCGTCATTACCATTAACGGCAAAAAATTTACTACCGTTGCCAAAACTACGAATATGTCATCTGCAGAACGTTCGTTTTTTGTCCTAGGAAATTTGGCTAAGGCGTATCACAATGGCAAAAATGCCGCAAAGGCAGTTGTTCACAATGGGTCTATTTATCTTGACGACCAGCTGATTATGTCGCCTGCTTCCGGTGACGAAGATGTTTACACGCTTGCTGAAAGATTGAATGCCATTAAATAATTGTTAACAGCATTTCTTTCTTTTCGGAAAGAAAGAAACGCTTAGCAAAGAAAGAAAACTCCGCGCAGTAGTCGCATCACGCGACTAGGCGCGGGGATGGCGCGCGTCCGTGCGCGCCTCTTAAATTGCGATTGTGGAGGTACTGTTCATGCGAAAAAAATTTATAGCAAAAACTTTAGCCGCTCTATTGGGCATTGGTGTATTTACTGCCGCTGTTCCGAATGTTGGCGCTGTCAATACTTGCGAGGCGGCTTTTACTTTTAAAAATATCGGGCAAACTTACGACCTAACCTTTGATGCCTCGCGCGGCGTCGAAAAAACTTTAACCTATGGCGACAAAGAAATTAAATTTATCGCCTACGAAAATATTGTGTACGTAAAAAAACCCGTCAATGTCGAAGCGCAAAGTTTGAGCATTTACATTCCCGCTGAATACCTTGAAGGCGGTACTATTAATGATTATACAGCTGAAACCGCGCCTATTTTTATGCCAAATGGCGTCGGCGGCTATATGCCTGGTGAAATTAAACCACCCACTGATAACGACCCAATGAGCAAAGGTCCAAATGCGGCGCTGGTTGCATTGTCGCGCGGCTTAGTTGTAGTTTGTCCGGCTATTCGCGGCAGAACCACCGTCACCGATGGTGTTTACGTTGGCAAAGCTCCCGCGCTGATTGTCGATTACAAGGCGGCTGTGCGTTATCTGCGTTTCAATAAAGATAATTTGCCTGCGGGCGATACCGATAAAATTATTTCAAATGGAACTTCGGCGGGCGGCGCATTGAGCGCGGCTCTCGGCACTATGGGCAACGCGCCCGAATTTGAGTCTTACCTTGAAGAAATTGGAGCGGCTGAAGAGCGCGACGATATTTTTGCCTCCAGCGATTATTGCCCCATTACCAATCTTGAAAATGCCGATAAAGCTTACGAATGGATTTTTTACGGCGAAAATAAATATTATCAAGCTATGTGGCAGATTCAAGATTTGCAGGCGCGCTTAAACAATAAAAAATTTAAAATTAACGCCGATAACGCCAATAACCCGAAAACCGTTAAAGACGCAAGCACTATGACTAAGGCTGAAATTCAAATTTCCGGACAACTGCGCGACGCTTTTCCCGAATACGTCAACAGCTTAAATCTGCGCGACGAACGCGGCAAAAATTTGACGCTCAACAAAAAGGGTGAAGGCTCTTTCAAAGACTATATCAAACGCAAATACATTGAATCTGCGCAAAAAGCGCTTGACGCCGAAGAAGATTTATCCAAAGAAAATTGGGTCATTATTAAAAAGGGCAAAGTGGTTGACGTGGATTTATCGAAATATCCTGCCGCAGTAACCCGCCAAAAAGCTGCGCCCGCCTTCGACAAAATGGATTTGAGTTCCGCTGAAAATGATGAATTTGGAACGACTGACAATCGCCCGCGTCATTTTACAGAAATTGTGCAAAAAAATTCCGGCGGCGTTATGGCTAAGGCTGAACAGATTAGTTTGATGAATCCAATGAATTTTATTGGCAGGAAAGACGTTAAAATGGCTAAACATTTCAGAATCCGCCACGGCGCGGCAGATAGAGACACCAGCTTAGCGATTCCGGCGATTTTGGCGTTGAAACTTCAGAATAACGGCGTCGACGTAGACTTTTTCAGTCCGTGGGGCGTTGGGCACAGCGGTGATTACGATTTGGACGAACTTTTTGATTGGATTGACAATATTTGTAAATAGGGGATAGTGTACTAATCCCTAGCCCCTTTTCACTAAACCCTAAACACGGGGAGCTTGCAAACAGGCTGAGAGGAAGTTTGGCACTTCGACCCATAAACCTGATTCGGATAATGCCGACGTAGGAATTTTTAACATTAAAAATGGAGAAGATTTCCGCGCGGGAGTCTTCTCCAAATTTTTTTGAGGTGATACTGATGTTAGAAAACGTTTTAACGATTTTGCAAAACCCAGGCAGTTCATTTGCATTGCTGGGAATTTTATTGCTGACAGGATTCTGCTTGTACCTGCGGCGAATCAAATTGACAACGAGCATACTTATAAATATATCGCTGATGCTGGCGCTGGCGGTTTTGCTTCACCAACTGCGGCTTTATCATTTCCCACAAGGCGGCTCTGTCACGCCAGGCGGAATGATACCATTGCTGATAATTTCGTTTAGGTACGGCGCGGGCATTGGCGCGTTAGCGGGCTTTGTATTCGGGCTGATAAATATGATTCAAGATCCGTTCATACTGCACCCGATACAAGTGCTGTTCGATTATCCGCTGCCGTATATGGCAATGGGCTTAGCGGGGCTTTCGCGGAATTTTATTTTAGCGGCGATAATGGCGTTCGCGGGAAGATTCGCCTGTCATTTTATATCGGGCGTGGTATTTTTCGCGTCGTACGCGCCGGAAGGAATGTCGCCAATAATTTATTCGCTGATGGCAAACGCGACTTATATGCTGCCGGAAATGGTAATTTGCTGCGTGATTTTAAAATTTTTGCCGGTTGAAAGATTATTGCGCGCGATGGATAAAAATACTCCGAATCCTTATCTAGCGGCAAATTCCAATACACGCTGAGGCATTTCATCTTTATCGCAAATATTTTCGTGAAGGATTTTCGCAGTTTCCAGAGCCGCAAGGTTTTTGGGAACTTTTTTATTGGCAAGCAAACTTAATTTGTCGAACTGCGCGAAATCGTCAAGCCCGTCGAATTTTTCACCAATAGCACTTAAAACCGAACTGGTAAATTTAAATGGGCTGGCAGTCGACGCCAAAATCACCGGTAACATATCGTGCGTCGCGTGGCGATATTTCCCAAGAACCTGCATTGCGACGGCGGTGTGCGTATCAACCAGATATTTAAAATTTCCAAAAACTTCCTTGATAATGCTGGCGGTTTCTTCTTCGGTGGCAAAATCGGCGTAGAAAATTTTATCGAGTTTCTTTTTGAGCGGCGTATCGATTTTATATTTGCCGGTGGTTTGCAATTCAGCCATATAGCGCTGAACGGCTTTAATATCGCCGCCGGTTTCGTGATAAAGCAGGCGCTCAAGGTTGCTGGAAATCAAAATGTCCATTGACGGCGAGATAGTTTTATGAAATTCGCGGTTGCGATTGTAAACGCCGGTGTTGAAAAAATCGGTGAGCACGTTATTGATATTCGACGCGCAAATTAATTTCTTGACGGGCAAACCCATTCTGCGGGCGTAATAAGCAGCTAAAATATTGCCGAAATTTCCGGTAGGCACAACGACATTCACCAAATCGCCGAGTTTAATCGAACCGGCTTTGACAAATTCAGCGTAGGACGAAAAATAATAAACAATCTGCGGCACTAAGCGCCCCCAGTTAATTGAATTAGCCGAACTCAGTTTAACATTGGACTTTTCGAGTTCTGCGCGAATATTTTTATCGCTGAAAATTTTTTTAACGCCATTTTGAGCGTCGTCGAAATTGCCGCGAACAGCCACGACGTTAACATTTTTGCCGGTTTGAGTAACCATTTGCAGGCGCTGAATTTTGCTGACGCCGCCGTCCGGATAAAACACCATAATTTTCGTCTGCGGCACATCGGCGAATCCTGCCAACGCCGCTTTGCCGGTATCGCCCGAAGTCGCCACCAGTATTAAAATTTCCTTGGTTTCGCCAACTTTTTTCAAAGCTTTGCTCATCAGTTGCGGCAACATTTGTAACGCTAAATCTTTAAACGCGTATGTTGGACCGTGAAATAATTCCATTACTCCAACGGGCGATTTGGTATCTTTCGGATCGCGTATTAAAATTGACAGCGGAACTTTTGAAGGCACGTCGAACCAGTCATAGGCGAGTTCCGCGCATTCTGCGAGTTCGTTGTCTGTGTAATCGGTTAAATATTGTTTCAATATCGCCACGGCGCGCTGTGCGTACGTCATATTTACCAGCGCGTTTATATCGTCGAGTTTCATTTTCGGAATAGACTCCGGCACAAATAATCCTCCGTCCGCCGCTAATCCTTGCAGTATCGCCTCTGCCGAGCTGATTGGTTTTATCTTTGAGCGTGTGCTGATATAATTCACAAAACAACCTCCTAAAATTTTTTTCGATTGTATCACGTTTGCCGCCGCTATGGAATAGAAAATTTTTGACCTGTCAAATTCGAATATCACCGCGCTTTACTTTTCCAGAATTTTGATATAGTATTTCGTCAAAATAATTTCAGGGCGTCAAATTTTATGAGAATAAAGCAAATATTAATTGTGACCGTTGCGGGATTTTTTGTACTTACCGCATTAAACAATTCGCCAGACTCGGCGGAAACAATCGATACCGCAGAATACTTATAATTTGTATTCCAATGGCAGATACGGCAATTTTTCAATGTCCGGCAATGTATTACCGCGCGGCGGCGTAACCCGTGACAAATGGATTCTGGGACGGCAACACTGATTACCCTGTGGTAAGCGTAAATTCTGACAGAGATTATCACTTCGACAGTAACTTAAATACAAGGTCTAATACAATCTTTGTGCTGGACGTCAATTCTATAGCTTATGTTGACGGCGCTATTTATGCTAATGTTTTGACGTTAAATCGCTGTTGCGGCAAGAGATAACGGCGATTCTCAAAATTTGCTTGAAAATGTGCGTGTATCTGTGGATAAAGATTATTTCACTTCAGATTTTTCAAATTTGTTTTACCTCAAAAGTGGCATTCGCGATTGGTATAATCCCGCTACGTCTCAAAGAAACTTCCCGCAAACTTTAGAATGGGCATTGGGCAAGCCTGGCGTCATTGAATTAGACGATTCATTTTATATGTGCAGAGACATTTTGATATTTTCCATTTATAAATTATCGGTGGGAATGTAAAGGCTATCTGAATTGCAGGAATTGTTAAGCGCGCCGCCGAATATTTAAATGTTTACAATATAAGGAGGAAAATTTTTATGCAAGTAACGAAAATTGCACTTCTGGGAGCCGGCACAATCGGCGGAAGTGTTATCAAATCGCTTAAAGATAATCGCGAAATTATTAATCAGCGCGCCGAGACCGATATTCAAATTAAAAATATCCTCGTCCTGCCGCACGAAATACCGAAACTTCAGGAACAAGGTTTGCCAGCCACCAGCAATTATGACGATATTTTAAATGACAGCGAAATTTCCATAGTTGTTGAATTAATCGGCGGCATTAAGCCCGCTAAAGATTTTATGCTCCGCGCCATCGAACACGGCAAAAACGTTGTCACCGCGAATAAAGATGTTGTTGCTCAATTTGGACACGAACTTTTTGAAGCGGCGGAAAAAAATCACGTCGATTTTCTGTTCGAGGCGTCAGTCGGCGGCGCTATTCCAATTATTATGCCGCTCAAGCGTTCATTGACTGCGAATAAAATTACCGAGATTTTGGGCATTGTCAACGGCACGACGAATTATATGCTTACGAAAATGACTGAAGACGGCGCGGATTATGACACTGTTTTGAAAGAGGCGCAGGCTAAAGGTTATGCTGAGGCGAATCCTGCCGCTGACGTCGAAGGCAAAGACGCCGCCCGCAAAATCGCTATCCTTGCGTCAATCGCCTTTAATTCCCGCATTAAATTTGAAGACGTTTCGATTGAAGGCATTACCAAAATCACGCCTAAAGACATTCAGCACGCCGCTAATCTCGGTTACGTCGTTAAACTTTTGGCGATTGGTAAAGAATCTGACGCGGGCGTTGACGTGCGCGTTCACCCTGTACTTTTGCCGAAAATTCATCCGCTCGCCAGTGTCAATGGCGTTTTCAATGCTATTTTCGTGCGCGGCTATCCGATTAATGAGGCTATGTTTTTCGGACCAGGCGCAGGTTTCCCGACCGCCTCTGCCGTTATCGCCGATATTATTGAAATTGCGCGCGGTTTACAGACTAACAGCGTCGGCAGATTTGGTTGCACTTGTTACAATGAAAAGCCGATTTGCCCGATTGAGGAAACTGTTTCTTCATATTATATTCGCCTGCTTGTTGACGATAAGCCTGGAGTATTAGGCGCGGTTGCTACGACTTTTGGCGACGCCGGAGTTAGTTTGACTTCAGTCGCGCAGACCAACAGCACGCTTGAGGAACACGCCGAATTGGTTGTTGTCACGCACAAAGTTAAGCACAAGAATATTTTAGCCGCGCAGGAAGCTTTAAAGAAATTGGCGGTTGTAGACGAAATTTCAAGTGTTATGCGCGTTGAGAGTTGATTTTTTATGGATTCAAATAAAATTACTGTTCGAGTTCCAGGCACTTCGGCGAATTGCGGACCTGGCTTTGATTGTCTTGGGCTTGCCGCCACGATTTATAACGATTTGGAAATGACTTTGCTTGAAGAGGAACAGCTGATTATCGAAGCGAAGGGCGACGGCGCTGATACTATTCCCACGGACGATAAAAATATTGTTTGGAAATCTGCGCGAATGATTTTGGAGCGCTCCGGTAATGGCGATAGATTCAAGGGCGGTATTCTGCGCATGGAAAATCATATTCCGATGTCGCGCGGCTTAGGTTCGAGTGCGGCGGCGATTGTTGCGGGATTGGTGGCGGCGAATGAGCTTGTTGACAAACCTTTTAATCGGCAGGAACTTTTAAAATTCGCAACTGAGATTGAAGGACATCCCGATAACGTCGCGCCGGCAATTTTCGGCGGCTTTACTGTCAGCGTCGTTGATAAGGGGCAAGTTCAAACCTTTGCATTTTTGCCAAAAATCCGATTAAAATTAATTGTGGCAGTGCCGGATTTTCCGCTGTCAACGCGAATGGCGCGGCAAGTTTTACCAAAATCTGTGCCAATGAAAGACGCGGTTTTTAATATCGGGCGGGCGTCAATGTTAGTGGCGGCGCTGATTAACGGCAAGGAAAGATTTTTAGCAAATGCATTCGACGACGCACTTCATCAGCCGTACCGAACAAAATTAGTTCCAGGTATGCAGGAAGTTTTCAGTGCGGCGAAAAAAGCTGGAGCATTGGGCGTTTGTTTGAGCGGCGCTGGACCTTGTTTAATCGCATTTTCGGCGGTGGACAAGCACATTGAAAATAATATCGCGGTTGAAATGATGCAGGCGTTCAAGAAAAATAATGTTCAAGCGGGCGCGCTGATTTTGGATTTGGATACCAAGGGCGCTTACGTTTTGAGGGGGTGAAATCTTGGCGGAAAATTTTAGCGTTGCGATTAGTTATGGTGAAAATCTCGGTTACGTTGAATATGACGCGGCGAATCAGAAAATTAACGTTGTGCTCGGCGATGAAATTGGTAAACGTAAAGCTGAAGAATTTCTCGCGCAGGTGCATGAAATTGAAATTCCGCACGAAACGCTGTTAGACTTCACCGTAGAAAAAATAAACCCACAAGCTGGCGTTGAAGATTTAAAATTGGCTTTAACGCGCCTGTGGGAAGCAACGGGCGTTCACGTGGATTGGAGTCGCCCCGTCGAATATGTGAAACTACACCCGCATTATTAGGGAAGAGTGGAGAGGGGCTAGGGATTAGTGGAAAAATCACTATCCCCTAACTTTTCAGCGGCTTTCGCGTCAATTCTTTTGAGATACTTCAGAGGAATTGAACGCGGATTTTTTTTTGCCAATTCGTAACACGTGCGGAAATTTTCTTCAGCCTTAGTTTCGTCGCCGAGCTCATCATAAATGCCGCCGCGCAGTTGGTAAATCACCGCAACTTTGCTGTCAATTTTCAGCGCTCTGTCAATATCGGCAAACGCTAAATCATATTCGCCGTGCATTCGCCGAACGTCAGCCCTATTCAAAAAGTTATACAAATTTTTATCGTCCTGCGCGACAGCTTGATTAACATCAGCCAGAGCGCCGTCAAAATCGCCGCAAATCGCCTTAGCGCGCCCGCGAATTGCAAGACATTCAGCAAGATTATCTTGATTTTTCGCCTGCATAGCGCGCTCAATTTCAATCAAAGCAAGTTTACCTTCCTTGTGGTCGTTGTAGGCGTCAGCGTTGATTCTAAGCTTTTCAGCGGCTTTTGTATCGGCGTTGAGATTTTCAGCTTTAATTTTTTTCAGCGCGTCAAGGCGTTTATTTTCAGCGTCGAAATATTTTTTGCGAATGGCGGGCTTTTCATTTTTATAAGCGGCGGCAACCGCGGAACGAATTTTATCACCAATATTTTCTAAAAAAGCAATGTCGCGAACTTGCTGGAAAACTTTATCGTCAGTTAAAAAATCGGTGTGATTACCCGCGCCCTTGCGAAAATTCCACGCGTCAACATTATCATAATCGTGAAAAGCCTTAGCCAAGCCGCCCGCGAAATAATATGCTTTATCGGCGGCTCTCGCATAAGCGGCGCTGTAAATTTCTTTGCCGTCAATGTAAACTTTGTATTGGCGCTCAACCTTTTTAACCGTGACGTGCCCCATACTGTAATCAGTCATGAGTTGGGAAAGTTTTTCTTCGCGGACTTCGGTGTCGGGATGGTCGCTGAAAGTTTGCTCATTCGGTTTATCGTGCAAGTCGACTTCAAAAATATCTTGCGTTTCATAGCGAAAATAATAATCCATCCGCGCCATAGCCGCCGCGCCCGCGCCAGGATTAAAGCCCGCACTCGTCGCAATGTAAAAGCCGCTCTCGTCCGCCTCAACTTCCGCTGGCAAAATTATACTCTTAGCAACCGAATAATTCACAATGCCGGAAAATTTACTCCAATCGATATTGCTGCTGTCAACATTCATACCGATAAACATCGCGCCCAATGATTGAGCCGCCGCTTGAGCATAACTTTTCGCCGAATGTTGATTAAGCCCGTGAATCATTTCGTGCGCCAAAACAAATGCAATTTGCTCTTCTTCCATATTCAAACCGGAAAGTAAGCCGCGATTGACGCTGATATAATTCATCGGATAACAGGCGGCGTTGAACTTTTCGCTGTCATTGACGTTCCACACGAACGGCAACGAATTAACCTTCAACTCATAATTAGCGGAATTTACAAGGCGCGTCATAATTTCGTCGACAAGCTGAATATCGGAAGGATTTTTATCAGCGCCATTTTTTTTAATATCTTGCTGACGAGCCGCCATTTGCGCGTTGACATCATTACCCAGCGCTAACATAGATTTCAGCGTGCTGTTGTAAATCGCCAAAACTCCCAACGATTGAGCCGCCGCCATCCACGCGTCAACTGCTTCTGCGCGAATCGGCGTAAAAAATATCAAGCCCGTTAAAAACGCCGAAATTATTTTTGAAGCAGTTTTTATCATAATTGGTTACCTCGTTTTAGTATTTTCAATTTTAGCAGTCAAATTAATAACCTTTTGCGTCAATGTAAAAATTTCTTCGAGCAGAAACATTTGAATCTGTTCATTTTCTTTTTTGTGAGACGGAGCAGGCGCGTTATTTTCCAAATCGTTAAAAATTCTTTGCCACGCGCCGCCAATATCATAATTCAAAAACGGTTGAAGACTGGCGCGCGCTTGAGCAGACAAATCGCATCTCAATTTGGTATCGGTTAAAATTTTTATAATAGCTTGAGCCGCTGCATGCGAATCTCCTTGCGGTACGCCGATAAATCCTCTGCCGTCGCGCGTCAATTCGTTATCGGGCAATTCGTAAATCACGCTCGGCAATTCGTAAAATTTACTTTCCGCGATAACCAAAGACCAACCTTCGTGTGGTGAAGTATTAAGCATAACGTCGGCAGTTTCATAAAACGCTCGAACATTTTTATGATAGCCGCAAAATTCAATATTGCCTTCCAGATTATTAAGCTGAACTAATTTTTTCAAGTACTCACAAAATTGTGGACTGTCTCCAGAACCGAGAATTTTCAATTTGGCGTCCGGAATTTGTTCAACGACTTCCTTCATTATTGGAACAACGGCTAACGGATTTTTATCAAAGTCAATTCTGCCAACCCACAGGATAGTATTTGAAACTTTTTTAGGATCGCGCCCATTGAAATTCTCCGCGTCTTCTATAAAAATCGGGTTCGGTATGTAATGCGCGTT
>CAJOIB010000025.1 GCA_905234705.1 uncultured Selenomonadaceae bacterium
GCGTCATAGATACCGGCGCGTTTGAGTGTTTCAACAACAGTTTCGCCGATATGTGCAACGGTGTCAGCCACTTCGATACCAACAGAATTTAACGCCTTGATTTTGTCAGCAGCTGTACCTTTGCCGCCAGAGATAATTGCTCCAGCGTGCCCCATACGTTTACCAGGTGGCGCTTGACGCCCTGCTATGAACGCTGTAACAGGTTTATTAGGCATATTCTCAGCAATCCATTTAGCGGCGTCTTCTTCGGCTGTTCCACCAATTTCGCCAATCATCAAAACTGCAAGAGTTTCATCGTCATTTTTGAAAAGTTCGAGCGCGTCAATAAAATCAGTGCCTTTAACGGGATCTCCGCCAATTCCCAGCGAAGTTGTAATGCCAATACCCGCATTCATCAGTTGGAAAGCCGCTTCGTACGTCAAAGTTCCACTGCGCGAGACTAAACCAACACGCCCGCGTTTCTGCACATTGCCAGGAATAATACCAAGTTTGCATTCGCCCGTCGTCATAATGCCAGGACAATTCGGACCAATCAGCCGCGTCTTTTTGCCTTCCATATAGCGGCGAACTTTTATCATATCCTGTACCGGAATATGCTCAGTAATGCAGACAACCAAATCTAAGCCCGCGTCAACGCCTTCCATAATCGAATCAGCCGCAAATCGCGCAGGTACATAAATAACTGAAGCAGTCGCGCCCGTCGCCTTCACAGCGTCAACCACAGTATTAAAAACCGGTACGCCTTCAACGGTCTGCCCAGCTTTGCCTGGCGTCACGCCGCCCACAATTTTCGTACCGTAAGCTATCATTTGTTTTGTATGAAAAGTCGCCTGTTTGCCGGTTATCCCCTGCACAAGGACTTTCGTATCTTTATTAACAAGAATACCCATAACTATTCTCCTATAAATATCAATTTAATTTTCCGGCATATTAAATTCGACGCAAACAATTTTGCAAAAAAATATTATTTAGCCTCATTGACGAGCCGCACAATTTCTTTCGCGCCGCCTTCCATAGTTTCAGCCATAATCACGTTCGCAATCGGCGAATCTTTCAAAATCTGCCGCCCAAGTTCAACGTTCGTGCCTTCCAAACGAACAACAACCGGCACAGGAATTGATTTACCGTCTTCAGAAATAATCTTAGCCGCTTCAACGATACCCGCCGCTACAGCGTCACAGCGATTTATCCCGCCAAAAATATTTACAAAAATACCCTTAGCCTGCCCGCCGTCCAACATAATCTTGAAAGCAGTAGCAATTTTTTCGGGCGTAGAATCGCCGCCCACGTCAAGGAAATTCGCAGGTTCGCCGCCATAATGTTTCAAAATATCAACCGTCGCCATAGCCAAGCCCGCGCCATTAACCATACAAGCAACATTGCCGCCCAAATTTACGTAGCTTAAGCCTTCCTTAGCCGCCGTGCGTTCCTTAACATCTTCCTCAGATTCGTCGCGCAGAGCCTCAATATCGGCGTGGCGGAAAAGCGCGCTGTCGTCGAAATTCAATTTAGCGTCAAGGGCGATAACTTCATCTTCCGCCGTAACAACCAACGGATTAATTTCAGCCAATGAGCAATCTTCACCGACAAAAACATTGTACAACTTCATCATAAACGCAGACGCCTTGCGAATGACAGCCGCCGGAAAATTCATTCTATAAGCCATCCTCGACGCCTGGAAGGGCATTAAACCAACCGCGGGGTCAATATATTCGCGGAAAATTTTATCGGGCATTTCAGCGGCGACTTTCTCAATTTCCATACCGCCCTCTTCAGAGCCCATCATAACCACGCGCGCCGTTGTCCTGTCAATGACGAAGCTAAGATAATATTCTTTTTTAATGTTAGAGCCTTCCTCAATGAGCAGGCGATTAACTTTTTTGCCGTCCGGACCGGTTTGATGCGTGACAAGAATTTTTCCGAGCAATTCCGCCGCGTAATTTTTAACTTCATCAAGATTTTTCGCCAATTTGACGCCGCCAGCTTTACCGCGTCCGCCAGCGTGAATTTGCGCCTTGACAACCACAACCGGCTTGTTCAATTCCTGCGCGACTGCAACCGCCTCGTCAACGCTAAACGCAGGTTTGCCATTCGGTACGGGGACGCCATAACGTTTGAGTATGCCCTTGCTTTGATATTCGTGAATGTTCAAATTTTCTCCCTCCTAAAAAATACTTGATAATATTTTAAACGAAATTTTTAATCTAAGCAAGTAATTTTACTCAAAGCGGCAAATGTAGTATAATGATTTTTGAGGTGGACTTGATGGATTTTAAAATGACAATATACAATACCTTGACCAGCGAAAACGTCAGAAATCTAGTTAGGCGGGTCGATGGTTTTTGTGCTCGGAAATTGCCCAAATTTCACGAAAAAGTATTCTTGCCGGTGAAATTAATGGCAAAATCTGCACTGCTAAAATTGGTAATGACGCCGTCCGAGCCGGAAGAATTGCCGCCGCCGCCCGCTCAACCCGAACAATCCGGACAAACTGAACAGATTCAAGCACCGGCGCGCGCGGCACTTTGGCAATATTCGGAGCAGGCTAATGATAAATTTCAGCCGTTGGTCAGCGTAGTTGTGCCGAATTTCAATCACGCTGAATATTTGCGGCAAAGATTGGAAACCGTTTACAGTCAAACTTACAAAAATTTCGAGGTAATTTTGCTGGACGACGCTTCCACCGATAACAGCCTTGACATTCTGCGCGAATTTCACGCTCTGCACAAAGATAATACGCGGCTCTTTCCAAATAAAACAAATTCCGGCAACGTTTTTAAACAATGGCAAAAAGGCATTGACGCGGCGCGCGGCGATTTGATTTGGATAGCCGAATCCGACGATTACAGCGCTGAAAATTTTCTTGAGACGCTCGTTGGCGCATTTATCGATGAATCTTTGCAAGTGGCGTTTGTACGTACCGATTTTATTCAAGACGGCGTTAAAACTTACGACACGGAAAATTATTTAGCGGATATTCCGGACTTCGATTGGCGCGCGAAATTCACCGTAACCGCCGCTAATTTCGTTGCGCGCGGTATGGCGATTAAAAATATTATTCCGAATGTCAGCGGCGTAGTTTTTCGCAAGCCGTCGCAAATTCGCGCAGAGATTATCGAAATTTGGCAGAATATGAAACTTTGCGGCGATTGGCTTTTTTACCTTGAAATTATGAAGGGCGGCTGCGTGCATTATAATCCCGCCGCCACGAATTTTTATCGCGTCCATCAACAAAGTACATCTCTCAAAATCCAGAAAGAATACCGTTATTACGAGGAACACGAGCGCATTGCTGAATTTATCGCGCAGAATTACAACGTCCCCGCTGAATCTCACACGCGCCATTTGCGCCAACTCGAAGAACATTATCTAAGTTATTTTGGCGGCACTGATAAGGCTGACGTTTCCAAATATTTCAGCCTGGAAAAAATTCAGAGTGTCGAACGCAAGCCGAATATTTTGATGTGCGTTTTTTCAATGTGCATTGGCGGCGGCGAAACTTTCCCGATTATTCTTGCGAACGAAATGCACCGCAAAGGTTATCCCGTGGCAGTTTTGGATTTTCAAATGTCAGACGATTTGCCCGAAATTCGCAAAAAAGTTCTGCGCGATATTCCGTTTCTGCGCTTGAAGAAAATTCAGCCGCTCTCTGAAGTTATCGACCAAATGAAAGTCGATATTGTTCACAGCCACCACGGCTCTGTCGACGAGGCTTTGACGCATATCACTTCGCCGAATATCCGCCACATTGTTACACTTCACGGAATGTACGAGGCGACGATTCAGCCGCATTTGAATAATCTTTTGACGCGCACCAAAAAAAGTGTCAGCGCCTTTGTTTATATCGCCGATAAAAATTTGCAGCCGTTCATTGATTTTAATTGGCAGCCGGACGAACATTTTTACAAAATTGGCAATGGGCTCGAGAATTTTCCGATTAAGCCGGTGTCGCGCAAAAGCCTTGACATTCCGGCGAAATCTTTTGTGTGCTGTGTAGTGAGCCGCGCCATTCCAGAAAAGGGCTGGCAAGCCGCCATTGATGCCGTTGAACTTGCCAATAAAAAATCTTCGCGCAGGATTGATTTACTTTTGGTCGGTGCGGGCGAAATGTACGACAGATTGAACGGCAAAGTTTCAAAATTTGTGCACTTAACCGGATTTAAAAGCAACGTCCGCGATTATTTATCCACGGCGGATATTGGGCTGTTGCCGAGCGAATTTGCTGGTGAAAGTTTTCCGCTGATGATTATCGACAGCTTTTTTAGCGGCAAGCCGGTTGTCAGTTCAAATTTGGGCGAAGTTACGAATATGATGAAAGATGCGCAGGGAAATTTCGCGGGCGTAGTTTTTGATTTGGTTGACGGCAAAGTTCCTGTTGAAAAGCTTAGTCGGATTTTAAAAAAATTGGCGAATGACGCGGGCGAATATAAAAAGCTTGCCGCGCGCGTTCCCAGTGCCGCTCAAAAATTCTCTATCGATTGCGTGACTGATAAATATCTCGAAGTGTACAGCGCCGCTTTGCAACAAAAAAGACCGTAACTTTTCAGCTACAGTCTTGAAATTTTCGCGCAGATTATTTTTTCAACAGTTTACCAAAATCTTGGAAAAAGGATTTGCAAATGCGCTCGTACATTCCATGGTGAGCGTCTTTGTCTGTACGGTCGCGGACGTCTTCACGCCCAAAAACCATATCGCCGGTTTGCGTATCATAAACTTCAAAAGAAACCGCAATTCTGGAAACATCGACGCGCCGCTCTCAGAAAAATCGTCGAAGCGCGCCATTCTGCTTGCCTGCTCTTCAGTCATAATTTCGCATTTCATTTTGCGGGCATTGTCAAGATAAACGCTATGTATTTTATGCGCAAGGATATTACTTTCGGGGAAATCTGAATCTACGTCAATCAAAACGATACTTTTTCAACCTGCACACAATAATACCCCCGTGAATTTTTTATTTGTTATTATCAATTTGTTTTTCAAGCTGGCGGATTCTCTTAATGAGTTCGGGAATTTTTTGCATAGAAGTCTGCATTCTGAGCCAATCGCCGTGCGGTTGAACCGGAAAACCAGAGCCGAAAAATCCTTCGGGCATATTTTTAGTTATACCGGAGCGCGCCGCGTAAACCGAATTGCCGCCGATTTTTATATGTCCGACAGTGCCGGTTTGCCCGCCGAAAGTTACGTTATCGCCGACAATCGTTGAGCCGGAAATTCCAGTTTGCGCCACGATTAAACAATTCGCGCCGATTTTGCAGTTGTGCCCAATGTGAACGAGATTATCAATTTTCGTGCCGTGTCCAATGACAGTCGAACCCATAGCCGCGCGGTCAATCCCTACGCACGCGCCAATTTCAACGTCATCTTCCACAACCACATTGCCGATTTGCGGGACTTTCGTATGAACGCCATCTGTTGTGGTAAAACCAAATCCGTCAGCGCCGATAACCGCCGAACTGTGAATGACGCAACGCGCGCCTATCGCGCAGTACTCCCGAATCGTCACGTTGGAATAAATAATCGTATCAGCGCCGATTTTCGCGTGCTGCCCAATGTACGTGTGCGGATAAATCACCGCGCCGTCGCCAATCTGCACATTTCTATCAATGTAAGCGAACGCCATAATCTTGACGTTGAAACCGATTTTCGAGCCAGCGCCGATAAAAGCTTTGTTGCTGATACCGGCGGGAATTTCGATTTTCGGCATAAAAATTTCCATTAATTTCGCGAAGGCAATTTTCGGCTCAGCGGATTTAATGCTGTTTGCGGGAATATCGCCGTCAAAATTCGCGGGAATGATAACCGCCGACGCGTTACAATTTTTCGCCAGCGCTACGTGATTTTCGTCCGCAAAAGTTATATCGCCGGTTTGGGCAGTGTCAATGCTACCTAAGCCGGTTATTTTTATTTCGCCGTTCCCAATCAATTCGCCGCCGATTATCTCAGCTATCTCGCGCAGAGTTTTATTAACGCCGCTCATTGCAATTTCTTGATGACTTCATCGGTAACATCGATACCGCCTTTCAAAATAAGTGGCCGTTCCTCGGAACTGTCAATAACCACGTCAAGATTTTTTTCCTGCGCGATGCCTGCAAGCACTTCATTCAGCTTGTATTTAAATTGCGTGGCGTAAGCTTGATCAATCCCCATAATTTTGCGCTGCATATCGGCTTGAGCCTTAGCAATTTCTTCTTCGGTCCAATCGGGATTATTTTCAAATTCAGCCGCCGCTTCGGTTTGAACATCAGCCATTTTTTTCGCGCCCTCGTCCATAATGGCTTTAATCTGCGGCGCGTCAGTCATAACTTTTTCAACGTCGATAACGCCAACATTCGCCTCACTGCCGCACCCCGTCATTAAAAACGTCGCCACTATCAACGCGGCTATTTTGCATTTCATTAATAACTTCACCCTTTGAATTTTTATTCGCTATTCTAACAGTATGAAAAGAATTTTTGACATACTCCCCGCGTTTGGGGATTTTGCTATGAACTGTCTCCTGCAAAGGTCGATGCCACAACCTTATGGATTATACACAAGAATTTTACTATATTCAAGGATTTTTGCGTCATTTGCAATGAGCTTTCGCGGCGCGTTTCCGTGAAGAAAAATCAACGCCGCAACGCCCTTAGCAAATCCTTAGTCAAATCTTTGGTATCCTTGCCCGCGATAATAATTGCGCCGTATGATTTATTTTGTTCCAATTTAAAATTCGTAGCATTATTGAAAAATTTTTCTTCAGCGTAGGAATTTTCCCGCTTGATAAAAACCATTTCCAGCCGATACAACGCGCCCAATTTCCCCGCCTCATCGACAATCGAATTTAAAATTTTATCTTCAAGTTCTGCGCGAGCATTGGAAGTTTCGGTTAATTCGTCAAGAATTTCTTTGCGCCGCCGTTGCCGAAAAGCAATTTCATTCGTCGCCGCTTCCATCAATGCGCGGTTTCGTTCCTGCAATTCCCGAATTTTATTCATTGCCTCGTCGTTGTACTTGTTGTAAGTTTCTTCCGCCTCGCGTTTAATCCGCGCCTCTTCGTCTGCAAATTGCGCGTCAACATAATCATTAATTTCCGCCGTCCATTCCTCAAGGAGTACCTTTTGCGCCTCATTGCGCCTAATAACAATATCGTCAAGCTGTTTTTCCAATTCTTGAATTTGTTCCAGCGTCAAGCGCAAAATATCGGCGTTTCTAAGTTTCATAGTGACGTTGAAAGATTCATTCAAATAATCGTCGCGTATGGCATCTCGCCGCTTGATATAATCCGGCTCAGTTTTTTTCTGGTATTCGTCAGCGGCGCGTTGTTTTTTGGCGCGAATTTCGGCAAGTTGGCTGATTAAATTCTGCATATTTTTTTCGCGGGCGGATTCTTCAAAAGGCGTAATGTCAATTTCCGGCAATTTCGGCGGTAGGACGGGGCGCATAACTTCATCGAGTTCCAGGCGCAGTCGAATTTCTTTAGCGTGCAGATTTTTCAATTCGTCACCCGCTGGATTATTTTTCTGAATTTGCTCAAGGTCGATTATTCCGAAACCGCGAACAGGATTTTCTTCCTCAATTTGTTTGGGACGCTCGACTTTAATTTTTGGCGGAGGCTCGTAAAAGTACAATCCGCCGCCTATCACCAATGCCATTAACGCCGCCGCTGTCAGCCTGTAATGCGACAATTATACCAATCCTTTTACATAAAAAAGGGAAAGACTTCAAGCAAACAGCCTTTCCCTGTGAAATATTTTCGCGAAATCGATTTTATTTTTTATTGAGCTGTGAAATAACGTTCTGGGTAATATCAGTGCCGCCGTAAATTACGACCGAATTGTCGATAACAACGCTTAAACCTTTGGAATCCGCAACTTTTTTGACTGCAGCCTCAACCGACTTTAATATCGGTTCCATGAGCTCGGTTTCTTTCTGATTAACGCGATTTATGCATTGCTGATAATAATCAACTTTTTCTTGCTCGGACATACCGGCGGATTTTTCATTAAAGTCTTTTTGAACTTCGTCGGCAAAAGCCTCACGTGCTTTTACTGCATTTTGATAATCGGGATGTTGAAAAACAATTTGTCGATAATTGACGACGCCGACATTTGCGGAACTTGCCGCAGAGGCGATACCGCTACCGGTTTGCGTCAACGCTATCGCTACCACACTGCCTATAAATACAAGCGCAATCGCAATGCTGATAATTTTCACGTGTCTTTTTTCCAATTTGAGCATTCTATCAAGTCTCCTTCGATTTTCAAACTTTATTCATTATAGCAAACTAAGTTTTTCTTTGCAAGATAATTTTTAAATGCGCCAAATTCCGCCCAACAGTAAGAAACAAAGCACAACGAGCGCTATGCAACCGGCTAATAAAAGAATCCAGTCCGGCAGGTATTTCCAAACTATGTCGTTTGTCAATTTTTCAAGCGGTATTTTCGATTCGTAATGAGCCACCGGCAGATAACATACCGCGCCGATTACCACGCCTATCAGCAATATGCACAAAAAGCCCATCAACACGTCAACGTGCGGCAGGTATGACATTATGACGTCCAAATCCATTTAACCAACTCCTAACCTCAATTATTCGCTGATTTTTTGAGCCCCGAAAATCCAAATCCAAATCGCGCAGTTCCTCAATATACTCGCCGTCAACCAAAATGTCGACAAAATTTAAAAGTTCCATTGCCGCCGCAGGAATTTCTTCAATCTTGTAACCGGTATAGCACCAAACATTTAAGCCGAGATTTTTAGTCGCCTTAGCAAGTTCGATAGCCGCCGGTATCTGCAAAAAAGGTTCGCCACCCGTCAAGGTTATTCCCATTAGCAATGGATTTTTTTTAATATCAGAAATAAGTTCAGCAGTGTCAACAATTTTGCCGCCGTCCAATGCGTGCGTCGCCGGATTGTGGCAGCCTTTGCAATTTCTCAAACAGCCTTGCATAAAAATCGCGTATCGAATGCCCTCACCGTCAACATAAGATTCTGGAACTACGCCCGCTATCCTCACCTCCAAATTAATCACCTCAAACGTAGTATAAGCAATAAAATTTTAGCAGTCAATATAATCAGTATCAACTTTCTTTCTCAGTCGCCGAAAGAAAGTTGCAAAGAAAGTGCTTGTTTGCCGGATAATTCGCGTCACGCTCAACTAAAGAGCATGCCTTGCGGCAAACGGGTTCGGCGCGCATCCGTGCGCGCTCCTATTTGCAAGTTTTCAGCCGTCAATATAAAGCGTCCGTTGATTCGTGAAAATTACAAAGCCAGGTTTTGCGCCCGAAGGTTTTTTCACAAATTTACAAAGTGTATAGTCAACAGGAACGTTTGATGAGCCGCTCGCCTTAGAAAAATTCACAGCCAATTTCGCCGCGTACAACAAAGTTTCAGCCGCCGGTTCAACGCCGCCGCAACGAATTATGACGTGCGAGCCGGTAATGTCCTTGGTATGCAGCCAAATGTCATTGTCGTCAGCAATTTTGCAAGTCAAGCGGTCATTCTGCGCGTTATTTTTACCGATAAGAATTTCCGTACCGTCAGGCGCGGTGAATTTGAATGGCTCAGATTTTTTGCTAAGCGCAGTGCGTTTGCGATTCTCTTTCAAATAGCCGCCCGCCGTCAATTCTGCGCGAATTTCTTCAATGTCAGCCAAAGTCGCGCTCGCCGTTAGCGAATGTTCAATGCTCTCAAGGTAAATAATTTCGGCGCGGCACTTGTCGATTTGCTCCAAAATGTGGCTCGTCGAACGTTTCAGTTTATCGTATTTTTTATAAAAGTTTTGAATGTTCGTGGCGATTGTAAATTTTTTATCCAGCGGAATTGAAATTTCGTCGCCGGTTTCGCTGTAAATATTTTTCACAGTCACAATTTCGTCGGCGTGGTCTTTGAATTGATACCGATAAGTGGAAAGGTTATCTGCGCGAATCCGCCAATCGTCGGCATTTTCGGCGGCGGCAAGTTCACTTTCCAGCACTGTAATTTTATTCGTGGCGCGCCGGAGTTCATTGTGTACCAGCTTAGAAAATTTTTCCTTATCGGGCGGCGTGTAACTTCCAATCATTTCGTCAGCCGCTTCAAGCA
This sequence comes from uncultured Selenomonadaceae bacterium, assembly GCA_905234705.1. Classification (GTDB taxonomy): domain Bacteria; phylum Bacillota; class Negativicutes; order Selenomonadales; family Selenomonadaceae; genus Quinella. Next base: position 10,063 of record CAJOIB010000025.1, read on the forward strand.
TTTCGGAAAGCGTGTCGAAAATTTTTACCGGTTTATCAAAATAATTCAGCTTAATCGCCGAAATTGCCAAAACTTTGCCGCCATCTTCGACGAGGCACGGCGCAGGTTCAGCGTCGCGAATTTTTATCAGCGCGTCAGTTAAATCAGTCAAACCGGCTTGATAAACAACCTCATTGACGGTTTGCGGTCCGAAGCCTTGACAAACATTCATTATCGCCTTGTCAATTCGCGCAGGAGCGGCATTAATCCTTTCGACAATCTCAGAAATATTCGCCGAAAAAATATCCAATTTATTTTGAGTGGGCGGCATTTGATAAATCTGATTGGGCAAAACGGTTCGGACGCGGCTTGAATTTGTGCCAATTTTTTTCAGCGCGTCGATAATTTTTCCGTCCGCAATTAAAATAATGTTGCTGTATTTGCCGATAAGTTCAACCGCCAGCGTCACGGTTTGAATTTTGCCGCCCGCGCCGATTGTGTCAATGTCGATAAAAATAATCCGGTCGCGCTCAAATTGGCGAATGTCAGCGATTCTGCCGCTCTCAAGATTTTTCCGCAATACCATACAAAAAGTCGAAGGTTCGGGCAAATTTTCCTGCGAATTTTTCACGGCGTAAATCGCGGGATTTTGCGGCGCGACTGAAATTCTTATCGCGTGGCTTTGATATTGGTTGCGAACCGTGATTGTAAAATTCGCCTTATTCTGCTGAGTAATTTTTTCTACGCGCCCGCCGATTAAAATTTTCGCCAATTCGGCTGTCAACGCGCGCATTGAAAATCCGTCAAGATTCATAGCTACACCTCTTGCACAAAAAAATAGCTAGCAGTTTTCACCACTAACTTTAATATTTATCGCCGTTCCAACTGGCGGCGCATCATTTGTTGTACTAATTCTATTGCGCTGCGCCCTAATTTCGTTTCGCGCGAAATTTCCTCGATTGTTTTGCCGGATAAAAGCATATCGCGTATTTTCGCCGAATCTGCGACTTTTTCCAATTTGGTAATTTTTTTTGGCTGGAATGGCACAACTTTTTTTTCTGCAGGTTTTGAAGGGGCGTCGGCTGCCTTCATTGACTGCTCTAAAACTTTCGCGAAATCTTCAGCCTGCGTGGCTCGGACTTCGATTGTTTTTGAATCCGGCGGCTCAGCGGGCTTTATGGTTACTGTGGGCGGCTCGATTTGCGGCTGTACACTTGGCGGAGGTAATTTTTGAACTGCCTGTAATTTCCGTTCGATTAATTCAATTTGTTTTTGCATTAGCGAAACGTCTTCAACCGCCTCGTCGAGCCTGGCGAGCAAATCTTTAATTTCAGTCGATTGTCCTTCAGATTTTTTTAGCAGTTTCTTCAATTCGGCAATGCGCCCTTCCAACTGCGTTCGGTCTCGCGTGGTATCGTCTAATAAATTTTCGATTTGCGAAGCTTGCCCTTCCATGCGATTGATTATTTCGTTTGCCGTGCTTTCCAAATCTTTTTTAAAGCGCTCGGTTGAATCCGCAACTTCCTTTCGCTCCAGTTCCTTAGATTTTCGCCGCTTATTACTTATCCACACCAACAAAACTATCGCCGCGCCGACCGCCGTCGTTATCAACATTAATTCAGTTATCACAGCGAAATATCCAATAACCGCCCGCGCCTTGGGTCTACTGCTAATTTTGCTTCGGGCTCTTCGTCATTTTGACGCCGCTTGGTTGCTTTGTAATAATATCCGCCGCCGCGCCCGCGTCTATCCGGATCGTCTTTAATTGTGCCGCCTTCCGCGTCAGATTTATTCCGAACTTGCGTCTGTTTCAATTCGGCGTCTTTTTCCTGGCGCGTGGTTTCAAAGCCTTGCTGTACTGCCGCTTCGTGATTTAAATTGTGCTGTACTTGACTTGCATTTGCCGCGTTTGCGTAAGTCATTTGCACTCCTACTGGCGCAATTTCCATTTCAATCACCTCTTAATAAGCACCTAAAACAATTTCGCCGTCCTCCAAATGCATTGTGCAATGGTGATATTCTTCCTGCACATTTTTAACTATCGAATTAACCGACAACCGCACGCCTGGATAAATTACATCTTCTGCGCGAATCCTGCCGTGTTTCATTTCCGCCAATTTCGCTTCCAATTCCAATATGCGCTTTTCGTCGCGTTTCAACTGTCCGGCTATAGGAAATTGCGAACGCGTCAGAGCATTCAGCTGATTAAGGCGCTCTTGCGGGATTTTGCTCATATCGATTTTTGAAAGTGTGTTAAGCGTCTGCGTAATGTGCAGCAGTTTTTTCTTGCCTTCCTTGTAACTTTTGCAAACAGCATGATATTCTTTCTGCAAATTAGGATCTACGCCGACCGATACGCGCGTGATAACGTAAGCGTCATTGCCGATAACTTTTGCTTGAACTTCTTCGCCGGAAACTGCCAAGCCGCCCATAATCTGCCCGTGCTTGCCTTCGACGATAATTCTCTTGCCTGCGCGAAGAGTCGAATGTAAAGCCACGTCAACCACGTAAATATCTTTGCCAGCTTCGATAACCGCATTTTCAGCAAACGCAATCCGAACGTCGCCCTGCGCGACAACTTTACAACGATTAGCGCCCGTGACGCCGCCGCCTATCGCAACGTTTCTGCCTTCGACTTCGCCACCATTGACACTGCCTTTAATCTCGACGTCGCCCGTAGCTTTGACTTTGAAACCTTGCTTGACATCGCCGCCAATTACCACTGCGCCGTCAAATTCAATATCGCCCGTCGCCACGCCCACTGAGCCTTTTATCGTGAGTTGCGGCTCAACGCTAATCTTTGTACCGGTGTCAACAATCTGCCCATTAATCGCCGCGATTAATTGATTTTCGCCGAGCACGATTGTATTTTTACCATTTGGCATAGGAATAGGACGCCCATTTTGCGCGGGGACATTATCGCCGAAAATATTTTTGCCTGGCGTGCCTTTCGTCCAAGGGATTCTAATTGCAAGCGTATCATTTGCTTTAACCAAAACAAACAGATTCAGATTTTTATAATCAACGCGGTCGTATTCGTCCATAACCGGACGCCCTTTGACGCCCAAATTAAATTTTCTGTCAATGTAAGCATTTTCGCCAGGTATAGGCGGGTCGCCTTCAGCCGCCACGAACATTGAAAAATGCTTAACGCCTTCTTCAATAGCATCTTCGTCGATACCGTAAACGACGCCTTTACTTTTCAGTTCCGCCATAACCATTTCAGCTGTCGGCAATTTCGAGCCTTTTTTGGTATCGAATTTGACGGTAGCCTTCATTTTGTCGCGCGTAATTTCAACGACTATTCGCGCGTATTCGTCATCTTCGTCGCCGATAATTTCTTCTTCGACCTGGTTAAATTTTTTTAAGTCTTCTTCGCTAATTTCAATAGGTTCAGCGATTCTTTGCGGCTCGCCGGTAGCTTCACGAACTGTCCGCGCCAGCAATGCCACATCATAATCCAATACGCCGTAGTCTTTCAATATTTGGCGCATATCTGAAAGTTCAAATAGCAGTTCATCTTCGACAGGATAAACCGTGAGGTATACGCCGTCATTTCGGAACTCGTATTTATAGCCCGATTCGGGATTGCCTATCGACGGATAATTTGTATCTGCCACTACTTTACCCCCTCATCTGTCAACAAAGTGTTCTTTATTCCGCGCCAAATAATTGCGCATTCTAAATATCGCTTTGGTATGCAACTGCGAAATTCGCGCTTCGCTCAAGTGCAATATCAAGCTGATTTCTTTCAACGTTAATTCTTCATAATAATACAATGATACTACCGTGCGTTCCTTTTCCGGTAAGCGGTCAATGGCTTTGGCGAGCATGTCTTTCATTTCCAAAAATTCGATTGAGTCTGCCGGATTCGCGTCAACCGCTTCTTGCGTGTCGCTTTGTAAATATTCCTCCAGCGGTATTATCGTCGCCGCGTTGCATTGCCCGATTAATGTTTGCAATTCTTCTAGCGTTATCCCAAGCGCCTCCGCTACTTCCGCGTCCGTTGCACTGCGCCCTAATTCGTTTTCCAATTTATATACCGCTTGCTCGTACTTGCGAATTTTTTGCCGCATCGTTACCGGTATCCAATCTTTGGAGCGCAAATAATCTATCATCGCCCCGCGGATTCGCACGCCTGCATATGTTTCAAATTTAATATTCCTGGATAAATCAAATCGGTCTATCGCGTCCAGCAACCCGAAAAATCCACTGCTCATTAAATCGTCGCGGTCTAGGTGCGGTGGTAAACTTATTGCCAAGCGCCCTCCCACGATTTTTATCAATGGTAAATAATGCTCCGCTAATTTATTTCGCAATTCTACGCTTTTCGTCGCCTTATATTCGCGCCACACTGCCGTTACATCAATTTTTTCCATAGTTCACCACCTGCTTCCTGCGCATTTTGCGTTATTTTTCGACGTTCGGCAAATCGTTTACATTCATTGGTTGAAAGCCCTCGGCGGGCGGATTTTCTTCAGTGGTAGCGGCTTCAACTCCGGTATCGCTGACGGCGGGATTTGCGGCGGCTTCCATTTCCGCTTTTAATCGCTGTAACTTCTTTTCGTGCAATTCACAGTACAAATCATACAGCATCATAAAAAAGTAACTCGCCACGCCCGCAAACGCAAACGAAAATACCGTTCGATAAATTATCGTCCCAGCGCGCACGACCCCAGATGTTATCCCAGATACCAGCACGATTAGCATACACACTAGCCCTATTACCAATGCTATTATTATCGTCTTCACGGCTATTCACCTAGATTTCCTTTTCGCCGCGGTCTATCGTCTTAACTTTGTACGCACCATTATTCAAATCGATTTGGACTGTGCGCCCGTAATTGCCGCCGGTATCTTCCGCTATTACTTTGATGCCATTCCGCCGCAAGATTTGTTTAACTGCCTCTGCATTGCGGTTTCCTACGCGCATTATATCAGTCGCATTGGCAAACGCGAACATCTGAGCTCCGCCCGCCAATTTCGCCACCAATCGACTTTTCGACGCCCCCAATGCAATTACATCATTCAGCATTAATGGTATACCAGTATCGGCGAATTTTGCGGGATTGTCACTTGCCCGCGCCTGCGTACTGTCAGGGAGCATTATATGCAACAGCCCGCCGATTTTCGTTTGAGGATCGTACAATGAGACGCCTATGCACGAACCTAAGCCATAGCTGATAAGAGTGGACGGACTGCGACCGACCTTGTAGTCAGCCATGCCGACTTTTATAAGGTCTGCCATTTTCATTCAACTCCTACTGCTTTTATTAACGTCCCCAGTGAACCAGGATCTGGCACTAAGAAAAAATGACCATTAATGCCTTCGTCCTCGGCGAGAAATTCAGTTTCGATAACCATAGCTTGGTCGCCCATTTGCCCCAGCTGAACCAAAACTACATTCAAGATAGCGCCCGCCATATCCATTGCGAGAGCGGGGATAGACGGCAACATTGAGATGTGAGTGAAATTGAAAAAAGCGTTGAGGTACGCGCCGGATAAGATATTTCCGATTTCCATTAGAGCGGATTGATCCATTTCGTCGAGGGCTTTGGTAGTGCCGTGGGGGCGTCCCATTAAAGCGTCAACGAGGTAAAAAGCGCTGTGTTGTGGCATTAAAAATAAAATGTTGGAAGGGGCTTTACCGTAAACGCGAAGGAAAATACCAACGACGATAGTATCTGGACCGCCGACCAAATCGGGGACGTCCTCAATGGGAATGAAGGCAACTTTAGGCACATTCATATCGATGCGTTTATTGATAATTTGAGAGAGCGCAGTAGCGGAATTACCCGCGCCGATATTGCCAATTTCGCGCAGAGCGTCAAGCTGTATGGGAGACAAATTAAATTCATCAGTCATAAAAATAGCCTCCAATCAGGCAGGAAGCCCGACGATTTCTTCAAGATTTAACATGATAACAAGGCGACCGTCGATATTACCGATACCGCTTAAAAATTTGCCGATATCCTTATCGTTAATCGCCTTTTTAGTATCGACGAGCTTGGAGCGAATGGTTAAAACTTCAGTAACGGAATCGACGAGCATACCGACGGGCAAATCGCCGACGGTAACGGTAACGATACGCGTTTTATCGGTGTAAGGAGTAGGCTCAAGTCCGAGGCGTTTTTTTAAATCGATAACTGGGAGAACAGAGCCGCGGAGATTGATAACGCCCTTAATGTAGCTGGCGGAAAAAGGCACGCGAGTAATATCGACGAGGTTACGAATTTCCTGGACGTGAAAGATATTAACGCCGTATTCTTCATCACGGAGTTTGAAAGCGACGATTTGCATACCCTCGCCCATAGAAATATCTTCGCCGAGGTCGTTAGTAAGAACTTCTTTAGCCATAGTAACACATCCTTATTGCAACATAGTGGCAACGTCGAGAATAAGAGCGATTCTGCCATCGCCGAGGACAGTTGCGCCGGAGAACATTTTTAATCCCATGAACAAATTGCCGAGAGTTTTGATAACGATTTCCTGTTGCCCGATTAATTTATCGACGACGAGACCCGCCTTCGATTCGCCGGAATGAACGACGACGACGAAAATTTCGTCCCAATCTTTAACGTGGGGGACGGCGAGAGTTTCTTCCATGCGGATAATAGGAATAATTTCGCCGCGCAGGACGATAACTTCGCGATTTTGGACGGTTTTAATATCTTCGGGCTGAATGGAAATGGTAGAGTCAATCGAGCCGAGCGGGATAGCGTACATTTCATCTTGAACGCGAACCATCATAGCCTGGATAATAGCCAAAGTTAATGGAAGTTTTATTTTGAAAATAGAACCTTCGTTAACGTGGGTTTCGACGTCGACGTGACCGGAAAGAGCCTCGATTTTGGAGCGGACAACGTCCATACCGACGCCACGGCCGGAAATATCGGAAATTTTTTCAGCGGTAGAGAAACCAGGCAGGAAGATAATTCTGACGGCGTCCTGGTCGTCCATTCTATCGACTTCATCTTGAGTGTAAAGCCCCTTTTCAACGGCTTTTTTACGAATGACATTAGCGTCAATGCCCTTACCGTCGTCAGTAACCATGATAACGACGTTGTTACCTTCGTGGCGAGCGATTAATTTAACTTCACCGACTCTTGGCTTCCCCTTAGCAACGCGGTCGTCGGGCATTTCAACGCCGTGGTCGAGCGAATTTCTGAGTAAGTGCATAATTGGGTCGCCGATTTCGTCAATAACGGTACGGTCGAGTTCGGTTTCTTCACCTTCGATAGTAAGGTTAATTTCCTTGTTAAGTTCCTTAGTGACGTCGCGAACCATACGCGGGAAGCGGTTAAATACTTGCGAAACCGGAACCATGCGGACCTTCATAACGATATTCTGCAAATCGGTAGTAACGCGATCCATTTGTTCGAGCGTTTCAGTCAATTCAGCGATTCTATGAGTTTGCCCAATTTGTTCGATACGTACTTTATTAATAACCAGCTCGCCCATTAAATTCATCAAAATATCGAGTTTATCAATATCGACGCGAACTGATTGGCTGGCGTGGCTCTTTTTCTGAGCACCAGCACCACCAGAAGCGGTCGCGGCAGGTTTAGCAGCAGCGGGCGGTTTAGCAGCGGGCGCAGGAGCATTAGCAGGCGCGGCAGGAGCCGAAGCGGCAGGTGCGGCTGGAGCAGTTGCGGCAGGCGCGGCGGCTGGAGCTGCTGCTGCGGCTGGAGCGGGCGCTGGTTTTGCGTCTGGGTCGATTATGTAAGTTACAGCATTTTCGACTTCAGAAACATTCATTGCGGCGTCTTTAACGGCGGATTCTTCACCGTCAGTAATTAATACCACGTCAAATGAGCGGTCGAATTTTTCTTGTTCAAGTTCTTCAGCGGCAGGAACGGATTTTATAACTTCGCCGACTTCGTCAAGAGCATTCATAACCATGTACGAACGCGCAGATTTCAGCAAGCAAGTTTCAGACAGCGTAACAACTAGGTGAATACCGCGAAGCCCGCTGGCTTTTGCCTCGCGAATAACGGATTTTTCAGTTTCAGACAAATCAAGAATAGCGTTAGGGTCGTCTGCCGCCGCGGGAGCAGTCGCTGCTGGTGCTGCAGGTTGAGCCGCTGCTGCCGGTTGTGCAACTGTTGCAGGAGCAGGTGAACTGGGAGCGCCGCCGCCTTTTAAAATCGATGACAACTTTGCAACCAACTCTGAAACGTCAACAAGATCTTCGGGGTCGCCGTTGCCGACGTTGTCAATCATTTGTTCGAGCGAGTCAACGCATTTAAAAAGAGTGTCAACAATATCTTCGGTAATTTTAAGTTGTTCCTTACGCAGGGCGTCAAGGACGTCTTCCATTTCGTGCGTAAGTTCGGCAATTTTGTTATATCCCATAGTTGCAGACATACCTTTAAGAGTATGAGCGTTACGGAATATTTCATTAAGCACAGACAAGTCACTGGAGTTATCTTCCAAACCGAGCAGACCGTCGTTAAGGGATTGTAAATGTTCGTGCGATTCGTCCAGAAACATCTCCATGTATTGATTAGTTTCCATTCATATTCCTCCTGTTTAGGTTATAGGCTACAGGCTATAGGTTAGGAAAACCTAAGACCTAAAACTATTTTTAACGTCGAACAGCTTCAACGATAGCCTCCGCGATTTTAGTAAGTGGTTGAATTTCATCAGCGAGTCCGGCGTCTACTACCGATTTTGGCATACCATAAACCACGCAACTTGGTTCGTCCTGCGCGATGGAATAGCCGCCGCAAGCTTTAATTTTTTTCATACCTTCGCAACCGTCCGAGCCCATACCAGTCATAATTACAGCAACTAAATCTTTGCCGAATTGAGCGGCGGAATCGTACATAACGTTAACGGCGGGGCGGTGGTTACCAACGGGCGGCTCTTGGCTCAAAAGAATTTTTCTGCCGCCGGTCGTTGGAGCAACGCGCAAATGAAAATTACCAGGCGCAATGTATACTTGCCCGTTTTTGATAATTTCGTCATTTTCGGCTTCTTTAACGGCAATTTCGCTAATGGAGTTGAGCCTGTCAGCTAAAGATTTTGTGAAACCGGCTGGCATATGTTGAACGACGACCACGCCGCAGGGTAAATTTCCTGGCAGGCGCGTTATCACCGTTTGCAAAGCTTGAGGTCCGCCGGTTGAAGTGCCAATTACCACAAGTTTTTTTCCTGTTGGGGCTAATGGCGCGGTAGGTTTTATTGAAGTTGTTGTCGGCGTAAATGTAGGAATTTTACTAGTCGTAGGTTTTTGCCCAAATATAAAGCCGGTTCTTGGTTTAATTTCGGTACGTTTTACAAATGGCGAATCCGGCTCATTTGGTTTCGGTTTATAAATCAAAGGTTTAGAATCAGCGGCATTATGTCTATCACTTTCAACGTGAGCCAAAGCGGCTTCACGGCATTTTTCGAGAATTTCTTGTTCAATGGTATCGATTTTAGAAATTGGACCGCCAGCTTTGCTTACGAAATCGACTGCTCCCAATGCCAGCGCTCTAATTGTTGCGTCAGTGCCGCGTTGTGTCATACTGCTTACCATAATTACCGGCAGGGGGCAGTCTTCCATTATCACGGCTAACGCTTCAAGCCCGTCCATTACCGGCATATTAACGTCGAGCGTCAATACGTCCGGCTTTAATTTTTTTACTTTATCGATTGTGTCCTTCCCGTTGACTGCTGTGCCAACAACTTGGAAGTCGCTTTGCCCGTTGAATAAATCGGACAAGACTTTTCGCATAAATGCCGAATCGTCAGCAATCAATACACGAATCATCAGCGTCACTCCTTTTCCTAACGCCCGCGACAATATTTCAAACAATTATTATATACTATTCGCCTGTCTTAAAAAAGTTCCTTCATTAATTAAACAAAATTTTAACGAATAGCCTTTGCTGCGTCGCTTAAACTGGCGTAAATTCCTGTACAAAGTTTCTTAATTTCCTCATTCGGCTGGTTGGTATCGGGAATCATTATCGGCGAACAGCCTGCTTTATTAGCGCCGCGAATCCCGTTAAATGAATCTTCAAAGACGTAGCAATCTTCCGGCGGCAGATTTATTGCATTAGCCGCTTTCAAGAAAATATCGGGTGCGGGTTTGCCGTTTTTAATATTGTCGCCGCCGATTATTGCGTCGAAATAATGTTTAATATTTGTTCTGGTAAGATTTTGTTCAACGAGCCACGCTGGCGATGAACTTGCCACGGCGATTTTTACGCCATTATCTTTAAATAACTGCAAAATTTCTTCGACGCCGCGCATTAATTCAACGCCTTTATCGAATTGAGCGCGCGCCAATTTCACTATGTACGAAAAAAATTCTTCAACGTCAAGTTCGGGGTAAAATTCGTGAATTGTATCTCTGCAATATTTATCGCTGCCGCCGCTAACCTTTGAAGCCAATTCTGCGCCGTTATCCTTCCCGAAATGTTTTGCCGTTTCAATCCACGCTTGTCTATAAACTTTTTCGGTATCAAAGAGCAACCCGTCCATATCAAAAATCGCGCCTTTTTTCATATTAAGCTCCTTTCCAAAAGTATTAATCGGCATTTCTTTCTTTTTGTAAAAAGCAAGAAACGCCTAGCAAAGAAAGAAAAACAGATGAAAATTGGTCGTGGAAATCCTTGACAAGTGCTAGAGCAACTGGCGGGCAGCCGCGCATTAGTCGCATCACGCGACTAGGCGCGGGGGCGCTCATCCGTGAGCGCCCTCACCTATTGCGTAAACAATGTTCTATTTCAGTAATTGTGATTGTACCTCGACGCAAAATTTTTAAGCCGTCAGTAATGTCAATAACCGTTGAAGAAATTCCCACCGAACATTTACCGCCGTCCAATATAATCTGCACTTTGCCATTCAAGCCGTTAAAAACTTCTTGCGCAGTAACCGGCGCAATTTCACCGGAAATATTTGCACTCGGCGCGGCTATCGGACAGCCGGATATTTTTATCAAGTCCTGCGCGATTTTGTTATCCGGAAAGCGAATGCCCACGCCGCCAGAGCCGCACGTCACAAAATCCGGTACAACGTTTTTTTTAGGCAAAATCAATGTCAATGGACCAGGGCAAAAATTTTTAATCAGCCTTTCAGCTACCGTCGAAATTTCCGCCAATTCCACTATCTGAGCAAAATCAGCTACGTGCAATGTCAACGGTTTATTTTCCGGTCTGCCCTTCGCAACATAAATTTTCCGGCAAGCGTCAACATTCAAGCCGTCAGCGCCCAATCCGTAAACCGTTTCAGTAGGAAAAGCAACGAGTTCACCGCGTCGAATAAGTTCACCTGCGCGAATTAAATTTTCAGCGGTCGGTTGCAAAATTTCAGTCGTCATTTCTTCCACGCGGCTACAACTCGCTCAATATTAGCTAAGTCTTTCCAAACTTGAATGGAACTAAATTTGCCGCTCGCCTCAATCAATTTACTAACCGAATCGGCTTGATTCTGCCCAACTTCAAAGACCAAAAAGCCGTTGTCAGTCAAATAATCGGGCGCGGTATCGATAATTTTTTTGTAAAAGTCTAAGCCGTCAGCGCCGCCGTCAAGGGCAATGTGCGGTTCTTCGGAAATTTCGGGCTGAAGATTTTTAAATTCGCCGGTTGGAATATAAGGCGGATTTGAAACAATCACGTGGAATTTTTGCCCCTTCAAAGGCTCAAGCAAATTTCCTTCATAAAAATTAATTCTGTCAGCCACGTTAAATTTTTCCGCGTTAAATTGGGCAATGTCCAGCGCATTTTTTGAAATATCGACAGCCGCCGCTGTGATGTGTTCGATGTACTTCAAAATGGAAATACAAATTGCGCCGCTGCCCGTGCCGATGTCAGCCAATTTCAAATCGCCGGTGTATTCGTGCAAATGCTCAATGACGCCCTGCGCGAGCACTTCGGTATCGGGGCGCGGAATTAAAACGTCCGGAGTTACGGCAAAGTTCATGCCCATAAATTCCTTACTGCCAACCAAATAAGCTACGGGAACGTGATTGATACGGCGCTTAATCAAATTTTCGTAGCGGGCGATTTGAGCCTCGGTAATATTTTTGGCAATGTGAACATAAAGCGCCAAACGACGGGTATTAAGAACATACGCCAGCAAAACTTCAGCGTCGAGGCGCGCGGATTCGATACCGGCGGCTGTAAGTTTCGCGGTAGCTTCACTTAATTGTTTGGAAATAGTCATTTCTTTCAAAATATGTCCCTCCTTAGAAAAACTTTAAATCATATCGTCGCTAATCGATAATTTTTTCGACTGGTCGGCGGTAATAAGCGCTGAAATTAATTCGTCAAGGTCGCCATTCAAAACGCTATCCAATTTATAAAGCGTCAAATTAATTCTGTGGTCGGTAACTCTGCCCTGCGGGAAATTATAAGTTCTGATTCGCTCACTGCGGTCACCACTGCCGACTTGATTTTTTCTGTCAGCGGCGATAGCTTCATTTTGCTCACGAACGGCTAAATCTTTGACGCGCGCGCGCAATACGCGCATAGCCTTTTCCTTATTTTTAAGCTGAGATTTTTCATCTTGACACTGAACAACGATACCGCTCGGCAAATGCGTAATGCGAATGGCGCTCTCAGTTTTATTGACGTATTGCCCGCCAGCGCCGCTCGCGCAGTACGTATCGATTCGCAAATCTGCCGGATTAATTTCAACGTCAACTTCTTCAGCTTCCGGCAAAACTGCCACTGTAACCGCGCTGGTATGGATTCTGCCGCTGGATTCCGTGACGGGCACACGTTGCACGCGGTGAGTTCCGCTCTCGTATTTCAATTTACTGTAAGCGCCGACGCCATCCACTGTAAACGAAATTTCTTTGAAGCCGCCAATCGTCGTAGCATTTGAATCGACAATATCAACTTTCCAGCCCTGTCGCTCACTGTAGCGCGTGTACATTCTGAATAAATCGCCAGCAAATAAAGCCGCCTCTTCGCCGCCAACTCCGCCGCGAATTTCGACAATTACGTTTTTGTCGTCGTTAGGATCTTTCGGCAAAAGTAAAATTGGCAATTCCTTATCAAAGTCAGCCTTGGTTTTTTTCAATTCGGCAAATTCCTCAGCGGCTAGATTTTTCAATTCTTCGTCTTCGGCGGTATCGATTAAATTTTTATCTTCGTCAATCTGCGCGAGAATTTTTTTATATTCACGGATTTTTTGAACGATAGGCTCTAAACTGGAAAGTTCGCGCGTCAATTTGGTAAAGCGGTCGACTTCAGAAACAATCGCGGGGTCGCCGAGTTGCGATTCAATTTCACGAAATCTGTCTTCAACTTTTTGCAATTTGTCAAGCAAGCGCGTCACCTCTTTTCAAATTTTGTTGTGAATGTATTCTACACTTTTCACGGCGATTAGGCAATTATCAATCTTGCCCCGAAAAAAAATCTTGAAACATAGCGCGGCAGGAAATATAATACGCGCGGTATAAGTTTTGGTTTTATTTTTGAAAGTGAGGCAGATTTATGGGAAAATATTTTCAAGAGGAAATTGAATGCGCGCCGATTGAGAAAATCCGCGAAATTCAAAATGAAAAACTCGTTAAGCAAGTGCGTCACGTTTGGGATAATGTTGCTTATTATCGCCAGAAAATGCAGGAGCAGAATTTGACGCCGGAAGATATTAAATCCATTGACGATTTGCACAAATTGCCGTTGTTGTCGAAGGCTGATTTGAAGGCGGCGTATCCGTACGGATTGTTAGCTTGCCCGCTGAAAGATTGCGTGCGTATTCAATCAACGTCTGGGACGACCGGCAAGCGCGTTGTAGCTTTTTACACGCTCAAGGACATTGACATTTGGGAAGAATGTTGCGCGCGTGCGATCGTTGCGGCTGGCGGTACGAATGAAGATGTTTGCCAAGTTTCCTACGGCTACGGTTTATTTACTGGCGGACCTGGTTTGAATGGCGGCAGTCATAAAGTTGGTTGCTTGACGATACCGGCGAGTTCCGGCAATACTGAGCGGCAGATTATGTTCATAATGGATTTAAGCGCAACGATACTTTGTTGCACGCCGAGTTATGCGGCTTATTTGGGCGAATCTATGAAGGAAATGGGATTGACGCCGGAGCAAATTCCGTTGAAGGCTGGCATTTTCGGCGCTGAAGCCTGGTCTGAAGAAATGCGTCGCGACATTGAAAAAACTCTTGGAATTAAAGCGTATGACATTTATGGGCTTACTGAAATTTCTGGTCCTGGCGTTTCCTTTGAATGTTCGGAACAGCGCGGCATGCACATTAACGAAGATCATTTTATCGCCGAAATTATTGACCCCGACACGTGTGAAGTTTTGCCGGAAGGTACTCAAGGCGAATTAGTTTTCACTTCATTGGACAAGGAAGCTTTTCCGCTGTTGCGCTATCGTACTCGCGACATTTGCACACTTACGCGCGAAAAGTGTTCCTGCGGCAGAACTCACGTTCGTATGACTAAGCCGAAGGGGCGCTCTGACGATATGCTGATTATTCGCGGCGTTAATGTTTTCCCCAGCCAAATTGAAACTGTTTTGCTCAATAACGGTTACGCTGCTAATTATCAGATTATCGTTGACAGAATTAACAATACTGATACTTTCGATATTAATGTTGAAATGACGCCGGATATGTTTACTGATAATGTTGGTGAAATTCAATCGCGCAAGAAGATTTTGGAAGATGGGCTGAAGTCGATGCTCGGTATCAAGGCGAAAGTTAATCTTGTTGCGCCGAAAACTATTACGCGCAGTGAAGGTAAAGCCGTCCGCGTTATCGACAAGCGCAAAATTTAGGGGATAGTGTAAAGGGAATAGGGAATAGGGATTTTTACACTAATCCCTAGCACCTAATTCCTAACCCCTAAAAAACGACTGAAAGGAGTTTTTTCCATGAGCGTAAATCAAGTTTCTGTGTTTCTTGAAAATAAACCTGGTACTCTGAACAAAATGACTGAGATTCTTGCTCAGCACAATATTAATATTCGCGCGTTGTCCCTTGCCGATACTAACGATTTTGGGATTGTGCGAATGATTGTCAATGATGTTTACGAAGCCACCAATGTTTTGAAGGAAGAAAATTTTGTAGCGACTTTTACACCGGTTTTGGCTTATAAAATTTCCGATGAAACTGGCACGCTTAACAATTTGCTGAAAGCTTTTACCGATGCTGATGTTAATATCGAATATATGTATGCATTTTCGGGCAAAAAAAATGCGTATATGATTTTCCGCGTCAAGGATACTAAAAATGCTGAGTCGGTTTTAGCTAGCAAAGGTTTAAAATCTCTCACGCAAGAAGAAATTGCTGAAGTTTAAAGTTTGTATCAGCATTTCTTTTCACGAAAAGAAACGCTGGCAAAGAAAAGGGCGGCGCGGATAGTCACATCACGTGACTAGCGCGCCGCGGGGGGCGCTCATCCTTGAGCGCCTCTCTATTGCGTAGTGTTGTTGGAGGCAATATTTTGACGGATAAAATTTCTTTCGCGTCCGACTATCAAGAAGGCGCTCACCCAAAAATTATTGACGCGCTAATTCGTACCAATTTAATTAAAAGCGCTGGCTACGGCTCTGACGAATTTTGCCAATCTGCGCGAAAAAAAATTTGCGCGGCGTGCAATGCCCCTGACGCTGAAGTTCATTTTATGGTTGGCGGTACTCAAACTAACGCTGTTGTGATAAATTCGGCGCTCAAAAGTTACGAAGGCGTCATTGCGGCGGAGAGCGGGCATATTTCCATTCATGAGGCGGGCGCAATTGAATTTGGCGGGCACAAAGTTTTTACCTTGCCGCACATTCACGGTAAAATTTCTGCTGATAAAATCCGTGAGCTGATTGAAAACTTTGAAGGCGACGGTAACCGCGCCCATATGGTTAAGCCGACGATGGTTTATATTTCTCAGCCGACCGAATATGGCACGCTTTACAGCCTCAGCGAATTAGAAAATATTTCAGCTGTTTGCCGCGAAAAAAATTTGCCGCTCTACCTTGACGGCGCGCGGCTGGCTTATGCTCTTGCAACTCCAAAAAATGACGTGACGCTTGCGGATATTGCGCGGCTTTGTGAAATTTTTTATATTGGCGGGACGAAGTGCGGCGCTTATTTCGGTGAAGCTGTTGTTATGCGCAAAAATTTTATCCCGCATTTCTTCACTATTATGAAACAGCACGGCGCTCTTTTGGCTAAGGGCAGGATTTTGGGGTTGCAATTCGATACCCTATTCACTGACAATTTGTATATGAAAATCGGCGAGCCTGCGATTAAAGCGGCTGATAAAATTCGTACGGCTTTGAAAAATCGCGGCTATGAGTTGTACTTTGACACGCCGACCAATCAGATTTTTGTTGTGCTTGACGATAAAAAATTGGCTCGGCTGTCCAATGCGGTTGAATTTAGTTTTTGGGAAAAACTTCCGCCCAACAAAACGGTTATCAGATTGGCGACCAGTTGGGCGACTCAAGATTCAGATGTGGAAAACTTAATTAAAAATTTGTAAACCACGGACGAAATTTTTCATCGCGTACGGTAGTTGGCGGCGTATGTCCGGAAAGTAAAATCGTTTCCGCGGGCAATGTCAAAATTTTTTCCTTGATATTTTTAAACAAAGTTTGCTCATCGCCGCCGTAAAAATCCGTACGCCCATAAGCCGCTTTGAAAATCGAATCGCCCACAAATGCGGCGCTGTCTTTTTCGCTGTAATAAATCGCGCCGTCCGTCGTATGTCCGGCAACCGGAATCATCTTCAGCTTAAAATTCGGATTCGCGGCTAAAATAATTTCGCTGTTATCGTCAAGGTACGTCACATTTTCCAAAATTATATCCAAGCCAAATTCAGCCGACAAATTCCAAACAGGATTTTCAACATAGGCGCGCCCATTTTTTTGCATACAAACCGGAATATTCAAGGTGCGTTGAATTTCGGCAACCGCTCCGATATGGTCAAAATGCCCGTGCGTCAGCAAAATTTTTTCAATGGTGAATTTTTGTTTGTCAATTATCTGCAAAAGTTTTTTAGCCTGCGCGCCAGGGTCAATCAAAAAGCCGTGGCTGGTTTCGTCGTCAATGTAAAAATAAGCGTTGGTGGCAAATACGCCGTGAACTTCAACCGGATAAATCATTTTAACACCGCCTTGGGGAAGATTTTTATGGAAACGAAAAAGGATTGCCCGCTCGAGCGCGCCGTCGATATTCTGAGCGGCAAATGGAAAATCAAACTCATTTGGATTATTTATGAATGCGGGACAATTCGATTTAATCAGCTGAAACGCGAATTGCCTGGAATTACCGATTTGATGTTATCGAAAATCTTAAAAAATCTTGTGGCTGAAAATATCGTACACCGCGAACAATTCAATGAAATTCCGCCGCACGTCGAATACTCATTAACTGAAAACGGAATAAAATTAGTTGAATCCTTATCGGAAATTCGGCAATGGGTACGCGACCAAGATTAGCCGTCGAATTTGCAACCGTCAACGCCGCAAGTCATACCGTCAAATGAAGTTTCGGCGAGATAATCTTCAATCGCCTGCCGGAGAATGTTAACGGGCTGCGCGCCGCTCAAGGTATATTTTTCGCCGATTATGAAAAATGGCACGCCGTGAATACCGAGCATAGTAGCTTCGCGTTCGTCGGCTCTGACTTCGGCGGCGTACTTATCGCTGTTCAAAATTTCGGCGACTTCTTCAGAATCAAGTCCGCATTCGGCGGCAATTTTTTTGAGTACGTCAAAATCGGCGAGTTCGAGATTTTTTGTAAAATAAGCGTCAAAAAGTTTCGCGATAATTTCAGTGTGCCCTTTGTCCTGCGCGAATTTTGTAAGGCGCAGAGCGTCAAAAGTATTCGTATAGCGCGTCGTGGCGTATTTAAAATCAATGCCTTCGCGGCGTCCCATCAAAGAAATCTGTTCGATTCTGTCAGCCGCCTCAGCCTTGCTCAAACCGTACTTTTCGGCGAATCTGTCAACGGTCGATGAAACAACATTTTTGCTGGCGGCAGGGTCGAGTTCAAAACTTTTAAAAACAACTTCGATTTTGTCAGCGTCCGGAATTGCGGCAATGGCTTTTTCAAGGCGCTTTTCGCCGATATAACAAAACGGGCAGGCATAATCCGAATAAATTTCAATCTTCATAGTGCGTTCTTCCTTCCAAGAAATATTTTCCGCTATTATACATTTACTAAAATTTTTGGCAAGAACGCAGTTTTTGTTTAGATACTATACAAAAGTTTAGCGGCATTTTCACCGAGAATTTTATTTTTATCGGCGTCGCTGATTGGCAGATTTTTTATAAAAGCAATGGATTCGTCGGGCGCGCTCCAAGGGCTGTCAGTCCCGAAAAGAATTTTATCCGCGCCGAAAATTTTGTACAGCGTCATAAATCCATTCTCGTCAAGCAAATTTAAATCGTCTGCCGCCCAATGAAAATCACTTCGCGCAGGAATTTTGCCCGTCGAAAAAGCCGTATCAATAAAAACATTCGTACCGGCGAGAAATTCAGCAACTTCAGCCCAACTTTTCCAGCCGCCCATATGCGCCAACACAAATTTAAAATCGCCAATTTCGCTGATAACATTTCGCGCCATTTGCGGCGTACAGCGCACAACGCCAGGAAAACCAATGTCAAGTCCGGCGTGCGTCACGACAATTAAATCTAATTCGGCGGCGCGCTCGATTATTCGCAGAAATTTTTTATCGTCCAAATCGGTATCTTGATAAACCGGATGAATTTTAATCCCGCGCAAGCCCAAATTTTTAATGCGGCTGATTTCTGCGCGATAATTTGTAAAATCCGGATGAATGCAACCGAAACTGATAACGCCCTGCGCGCTGAATTTTTCTGTGAGCGCGGCGGAACTGTCATTGATTTTTTCGACTTGATGAGTATTGGTAGCAACCGGCAAAACGATTGAGCGGTCGACGCCAAATTTTTTCATAGAATCTAAAAGCCCGTGCAAAGTCCCGTTGGTAAAAGCGCGCGATTTACTTGTGCGGCTGAGTTTGTCGATAACGTCAGCGGCGATTTTGTCGGGGAAAATGTGCGTGTGCATATCAATAATCATTTAATCAGCTCCAAACTTCAAATTTTTCAAAGGAGATATTTTATGTTCAAGAAATTTTTTATTGCGGCGATGTTTAGCGTGGTCGTAATTCAATTAAGCGTGTGCGGCGCGAATATGCCGCGAAATGAAATGTATTTAGGCGGGCTCACGGTTGGCTCGACGCTCGACGAAATGACTGGAATTTACGGGAATTATGATTCATACAATCCAGGCGTCGAAGGTCTGGCTTTGTACGAATACGGCGACAGCGTGGCTATTGGCTACAACAGCTTTTCTAAAAAAATAATTTCGATACTGGTGAACGCCAATAACGGCTGGACGACGCCCGCGGGGCTTGCCGTTGGAATGAATATTTCTGATTCGGTTGATTTGTACGGCGCTCCGGATTACAGCGAAACCGGCGATTATAAGGCGGCGCATTGTTATTTTTTCTATGACGATTCTGGGAATGTTCGCAAGCTGGCTTTTATAATTTTGTTCGACAAAAACAGCGGAGAAATTCTTGAAATGCGTTGTTTTGGCAATAACCCGATGCAGAGCGTTGACGAATATTTTTTTGGGGAAACGCCGCTGAATTATCTGTTAAGTGATTGAGAGGTAAAAATTTTAAATGAAAATCGCATTACTTATAGCATATTTTGCAGTTTTGATTGGAATAGGTTTGTACTGCCGCAAGCACGCTACTGACGTTGACGGATTTGTTTTAGGCGGGCGGAGCGTTGGTCCGTGGCTTACGGCGTTTGCTTATGGCACGAGTTATTTTTCTGCGGTAGTTTTCGTAGGATACGCCGGACAATTCGGTTGGAAATACGGAATTGCGGCGACTTGGGCGGGTATCGGCAATGCTTTCATCGGCTCGTTAATGGCGTGGTTTATTTTAGGGCGTCGAACGCGCATAATGAGCCAGCATTTGGATTCCGCCACTATGCCACAATTTTTCGGTAAAAGATTTGGCTCGAACTCATTAAAAATCGGCGCGTCGATAATCATTTTTATTTTTATGATACCCTACACGGCGTCGCTGTATAACGGCTTATCCAGATTATTCGGGATGGCGTTCGACATAGATTATTCGGTGTGTATCGCGCTTATGGCGGTATTGACGGCAATTTACGTAATCGCGGGCGGCTACATGGCAACGGCGATTAACGACTTCATACAGGGCTTAGTAATGCTGGTAGGGATATCGGCGGTAATTTATGCGGTGCTGGAGTCTAAGGGCGGCTTTATGGGCGCGCTCGACGGATTAGCGCGAATCACTGACGAAAAAGTTGCAACAACGCCAGGAATTTTCGCGTCATTTTTCGGACCAGATCCGCTGAATTTGCTCTTCGTAGTAATTTTAACTTCACTGGGAACTTGGGGCTTGCCGCAAATGGTACAAAAATTTTACGCCATTAAAAACGAACAGGCAATTCAAAAAGGCACGATAATTTCAACAATGTTTGCGTTCGTAGTGGCGGGCGGCTGTTACTTTTTAGGCGGATTCGGAAGATTATTTTCCGACCAAATTGACATCGCAGCGAACGGCTTTGACTCAATCGTCCCGACAATGTTATCCGGTTTATCGGCGGGAATGATAGCGCTCGTAGTAATTTTAGTTCTTTCGGCGTCAATGTCAACCTTATCGTCGCTGGTTATCGCGTCAAGTTCGACGCTGACAATCGACTTGATAAGCGGTAACATTGTAAAAAATATGAGCCAATCCGCGCAAGTGTTTTTAATGCGAATATTAATCGTAGTTTTCATAGCAATTTCGGCGGTATTGGCGCTGATACAATATAAAAGTTCGGTAAACTTTATCGCGCAGTTGATGGGCGTATCTTGGGGCGCAATGGCGGGCGCATTTTTAGCGCCGTTTATGTATTCGCTGTACTCAAAGAAAGTCACAACGGCGTCGTGTTGGGCATGCTTTTTGTTCGGGACAATTTTAATGACGGCGAATATGTTAATGCGACCGGAATTTCCGCCGATAATGCAATCGCCAATTAACAGCGGCGCAATCGCTATGCTCGCCGGATTAATCATTGTGCCGGTTGTTAGCCTGTTTACTTCCGCGCCCGACAAAGATTTGGTTGATAACGCTTTTGCCTGCTACGATAAAGAAACAACAGTTCCGCAAAGCGTTGCTCTTGGTAAAAAATAATGAATAGGCGACAGCGTAAAAAATTAAAATTTCTGAAGGGCGCAAAACTTACTGACGTGCAACGCTGGAATTTGCATCATACTTTCGCGGCGTATATTGCTAATGGGCTGAGACAATTTTTAGCTCACGATATTTCCGGTACGCCGCTAGATCCGCCCAATCAGAAAAAAAGTCCAAATATGACGGCGATGTCTGAAGAAAAATGGCGCGGCATTCTCAAGGAAATGTTGTGGGCGTTTGAGCAAGTTGAAAATGAATATCCGGCTAGCCCGCTTAGCAAATGGAACAGCGAACAATTAGCCGAACTTTATAAGCGCGGAATAATGCCGTTTGAATTTATTGAAAAAGATGCTAATGGACTTGTTCGCGTTAAGGATAATAAGCCGGAAGTTCCAGATGAAATTTGGGTGGCTGAGGATGAATACAACGTTCGCATTCAGCATGGTGTGAATTTATTTGCCGAGTATTTTTTTAATTTATGGGATTGAATTTAATTTATCAAACAAAAAAGGCGCTCAAGGATGAGCGCCCCCGCGGCGCGCTTGTCACGTGATGTGACAATCCGCGCCGCCCTTTTCTTTGCCAGCGTTTCTTTTCGAGAAAAGAAATGCTGATATTATTTGAGTTGAGCCGCAACTTCCGCCGCGAAATCAGATTGTTTTTTCTCGATACCTTCGCCGAGCTGATAACGTGTAAACGCCAAAACTTTAACATTGCCGAGAATATCTTGTACAGTTTTTTCGTTGTCTTTGACGAAAATCTGTTCCACGAGGCAAACTTCCTTGTAGAATTTCTTGATACGACCTTCAACCATTTTGTCAACGATATTAGCCGGTTTGCCTTCTTCAAGAGCCTGTTTGCGGAGAATTTCTTTTTCGTGTTCGAGTTCAGCCGCGTCAACGCTGTCGCGATCAATCGCTGAAGGATTCGACGCCGCAATCTGCATAGCAACATCTTTGCCGAGTTCGTCAGAGCCGCCGCTAAGAGCCACTAAAACGCCAATTTTGCCGCCAGCGTGAATGTAGCTGGTAATTTTACCGTCAGTCGCATAACGTACGAAACGACGCACGGAAATTTTTTCGCCAATCGTAGCCGTAGCTTCAGTTACAATATCATTAACGGTTTTTTTGCCTTCGATAACGCTTGCATTCAGCGCGTCAACATCAGTCGGATTTGTTTTAGCAATGTGCTCGGTGATTTTCTTTACCAACGCGCGGAAATTCTCATTGTTAGCCGTGAAGTCGGTTTCGCAGTTAATCTCAACAACAGCGCCAATTTTACCGTCAGCAGAAACATAAGCCGCACAAGCACCTTCAGCTGCAATGCGTCCGGATTTTTTAGCCGCCTTAGCAATTCCTTTTTCGCGCAGATAATCAATCGCCTTTTGCATATCGCCGCCGGTTTCACTCAAAGCTTTTTTGCAGTCCATCATGCCCGCGCCGGTTTTTTCGCGCAGGTCTCTAACCATACCTGCAGTTATCGCAGCCGCCGGTTTTTCTGCAGGTTTTTCAGCAACTTTCTCAACCGGCTTTTCTACAGGTTTAGCAGTTTCTTTTTTAGTTTCAGTGGTTTGTGCCGCAACTTTTTTAGCCGCGTCCTTAGTTTTTTTAGCCATTTATTTTAAGCCTCCAAATTATTCCTGTTCCTCAGCGTCTTTATCGGCGTAGTCTTCTTGAGTAACTTCTTCTTCAGTTTCAACGCTCGACGAAGAATAATCAACCGAACCGCTCTCGCCTTGGTTGCCTTCGATAATCGCGTCAGCAACTTTCGCCGTCAAAAGTTTCACCGCACGAATCGCATCGTCATTGCCAGGAATTACATAATCAATTTCGTCGGGGTCGCAGTTTGTATCGACAATACCGACAATCGGAATATTGAGCTTGCGAGCTTCAGCAACGGCGATTCTTTCTTTGCGCGGGTCAACTACGAAAAGCGCGCCTGGAAGTTTATTCATTTCCTTGATACCGCCGAGATATTTTTCAAGGCGGCTCATTTCGTGCTTAAGCTGCATAACTTCTTTTTTGGTAAGCACGTCGAAAGTTCCGTCTTCCTGCATTGCCTCAAGTTCCTTTAAGCGACGAATACGGCGTTGAATCGTCTGGAAATTGGTAAGCATACCGCCCAGCCAGCGCTCATTGACGAAAAATTGTCCTGCGCGAATAGCTTCTTCCTTAACGGCTTCCTGCGCCTGCTTCTTCGTGCCGACGAACAAAACAGTTTTGCCCTCTTCAGCGATACTGCGGACGAACATATAAGCCTCGTCAACTTTTTTTACAGTTTTCTGAAGGTCGATAATGTAAATTCCATTGCGCTCGGTGAAAATGTATTTCGCCATTTTCGGATTCCAGCGGCGGGTTTGATGCCCGAAATGTACGCCGGCTTCCAAGAGCTGTTTCATTGAGATAACTGCCATTTGAAAAATCCTCCTGTTACAATTTCGCGGGGAATTTACGCGCCGTCAAACCCAAAGGCACAGGTCGACGCTCCGCCCCGTGTTTTTTTCAACGGCGTAAATTATACCACAAAACTTTTTGTATTTGCAAGGGTTAATTAAGTTGACCGATATTTTCATTGGTGGTATTATTTTTAAAATGATATTCAATGTAAATAGCCAATGCAAAAAAATTGGTACGTACCTTTGAGAGGAGAGTGCCATTCTGAATAATTTTTTAACAAATAAAATCCGCGACAAAATTAAAAATCTGCCCGCTAATTCCATTTTTGTTTTGAAGGGCATCCCAATTAGCGCCGTCGAAAAAATAAATCCTGCAGATCTGGATTTGCTTATTAAAAGTCCCTATAAATATTTCGGGCGGCTAATCGAGGGCAGACGTAAATTCATAACCTACGAAGAATTTTTGTGGCTAAACAGGGGCATTCGCGGCGAATTTTCAGCGATTTACATTCTCAATAATAATTTGTATTCGGAGCAATTTCCGCTTGAGCCGAATTTTAGTCCCGCGACGAAAAATAAACTCCTGGAATATTTTAGCGAAAATGTCAGCGATACCGGCGAAATTCCAGCTGAAGTCGATATTAACGATTTTGCTATTATTTTTAACGGCGTCAAGGCTTACAAGGATATTTTGATTTGCGCTTACAATGAAAATGAAATTCCAAATGACTCCAAAATTGAAACGCTGAATTTATTTGACGCGCCGACGAATCTTGATTTGCCAGAAATTGACGCTGAAAATTTTATCGAAATACAAGACGAATCCGATTTTATTTGGGTGGTACAAAAAATTATCGCGCAGTCGCCAAAAAATATTTTCTTGAGGATTAGCAATTACCTCGGCGATAAAGATAATCTGAAGCGACGAATTAAAATGTTGCAGGAATTTTTTTCTCCGCAGACAAAAATTTATTGCGCGCGTCCGGCGAAATTTGAGCAAACCTTTGAACATAGGGCGGAATATAACGAACTTTTGAAACGCCATTGGAACGTAAATAATTTTAGAGATTTCACGGTTTACGATTTACAAGCTTTGAGCCGCGGCGTCAAGTCAACTAAAAAAGTTTCTCAAGAACAAATTATCGCAAATATCGTTAAGCAAGTTGAAAGTTGCGAAATTGGCGATAACAGCAAGACATTTTCGTCACCGCTCCGACTGGCGCTGGTAAATCGCTCATTTTCCAATTGCCCGCAATATATCTTGCCGAAAAGTACGGGCTAATGACTATTGTTATTTCGCCGCTTATCGGGCTTATGAATGACCAAGTGAAAAATCTTGAAATTCGCAATTACCCGCACGTCAAAACAATTAATTCGGATATTTCGCCGATTTTGAAGGAAGAAATTATTTCCGAAGTGGCGAAAGGCGATTGCCATATTCTGTACATTTCGCCGGAAACTCTTTTGAGCCGGAGCGACCTTGAGCAATTGATGCAGATTATAATATTTTTCGCGTGAATTTGAAAATGATTTGGGAAAAAAATTTTCGCGATATGTCTTTTCCGCAATTCAAATATCTGCTTTACACCAACAGCCGCAATTTAAATTTTGAATATGTTATGTATCCCGTCGCGTGCATTTCCGTGGAAGAAATTCCAAATCCGCCATCCGATAAAAATGTGTGGCAAGCTTTTCGCACAATAATTAATCGCAACGTCCGGAGCAGGAAATATACTACGCGCGAGGGAATCACAAATCTTTTGCGCGCGGAATGCGGCATTTCAGAATACCGAGCCAGGGAAATTTGCGATATTTTAGTGGCGTCAATGAGCTTGTACAACGATGAAAAAATTCGCGGGAATACGCCTTCGATTTTTGCCAACAAAAGAGGCGAATATTTTTCCTTCAACGCCGCAGTGAATATTTATTTCAATTGGGTGCAGGATACTTACAGCCGAATGCTTGAAGCAAAATCCGAAAATTAAATTTTAAAAATAAAAAAATGCCGGTACGTTAAATGTATCGGCACTAATTTTTTTGTGCGAATTTGA
>CAJOIB010000026.1 GCA_905234705.1 uncultured Selenomonadaceae bacterium
GCAATATCCGCCAGCCGCGCCTCGAACTTCATAAATAAATCGTCATCAAGAATATCTCCAAGTTCATCGGGAACTTCAATAGCATCGCCGTTCGCGTCAACCAATGTAACAGCGTCGGTGTAATCTTTCAGCCAAATCGAACCGCCACCAATTTTGATAATCGTATCGTCGTTGCGGACGCTTATGCTTGTAACATCGCCCGTCGTTATCTGAATCTTGTAGTCTTCCTGATAACCAATTACCAAATCTCTGCCGTCACCAACAGCGTATTGAATAACCAGATTAGTATTACTGGAATTATCATCGCTGTAAGCCCAAAGCGTGTCGTTGCCCTTACCGCCGCTAAGCGTGCCGCCTTCAATATCTGCAGCGAAAATATAATCGTGACCTAAGCCGCCTTCTGCCACAACATTTTTGCCGGTAACTTGAATCCAATCGTTGCCAGCGCCGCCATTCACCGACAAAGCAATATCCGTATTGCCTGCAGGAATCTTGTCGGGGTCAAAGCTAGCTCTAATGCTATCTCTGCCAGCTCCGCCGTCAATCGTAGTAAATACGCCGCCCGTGTTAATATAATCGTCGCCTGCCAGCGCTGTAACATGAATGTAGCCGTTACTATTGTGATAAGTATCATTAAATGCCGTGAGCGTAACCGCCGCACTAACAACTGTGGACTCCTCGACGAGTTCGCCGCCGCTTATGTACTGATAATTAATCGTTTTACCAATAGCATCTTCAAGCACAACTGAACCGCTGCTGCTGAATGTAAGTCTAACCTTATCGCCGTCAGCCACCGCGCTCCGTAAACTGCCATTCTTTATATCGATTAAATCACGCTCATTAAAACCTTGAATAACGTCGTTGCCGCCATTCGAACTAAATTGATAGACAACAACATTTTCTGCAACAAGCTCTGAATCTGTTTCCATATAGCCGCTCGTGGCTTCGTGAATCCTGTTAATAATCAAATCGTTGCCTGCGCCGCTGTCAATCGTAACTCTGCCTTTGTCGCTGCTAATGTCAACCGCATCATTGATAATCGTGTCTTGCCCCGCGCCGCCTAAAATTGAAACTAACGAACCGGCATTATAAATCGAATCGTTGTCCGCCTCGCCATTTATCACAACGTACTTGTCAGCTTCCGCAGTGAGCGTATCGAATATCGCCTCGCCGTCATAATTGTAATAATCATCTTTGAGAGAAAGATATTTTTCGCCCTCAAGGATACCGAATCCGTAATTTTCAATGGTATCAGCGCCTGCGCCACCCAAAATCGACGCAGATTGACCCATACGCCGCAGCAAGAAATGTTCAATCGACTCCACGCCTTGATAAATGTAGCTTCCGTTGGATTTGTAATAGTAGCCGTAAACGTAATTTGTATTAGCGTTGAGTACATAGTCATTGTTAGTGCCCGCATTGATTGTAACGTCTTTGCCGCCGTTCTCGATAATGTCATTGCCGCCCAGTGCGTTGATATAATATCCGTCGTCAAAGCCTTCAATGTTGTTGTTTTGAATCTTATCAGCATTGGCAGTACCAGGAATTGTAACGTCAGTGGTTGCGACAACTTGATCGTAAATTGTTATCGGCGTGGCGTCAATATCGGCGCTATCGTCTGTCGTAGCTTCGCCGTAATAAATGCCGTAAAGCGTAAGTTTAGATCTGCCGTAATCTTTGATGGTAATTTTGGTATTTCCGGTTGTTGAAATGAAAACGTCTTTGCCTTTGCGGGTAACTCTGGAAGTATCGAAAGACCATTCCAAATCGCCGTCGTCAATAGAATATTCGTGGTCAGTCACCTGCAATGCATCGGCGGTATTGAAACCGTAAATAGTATCGTTGCCGTCGCCGGTATCGTAGCTGATAAAGACGCTGTCAGATTCGTTAAAATCATCGGGCAAAATAATTACGTCATTACCTTTGCCGCCATAAACATATCCGCCCCAAGTTGTAATCGTATCAGCGCCGTCTCCGCCGTAAATATAAGCGTCGCGCGAATAATTCATAATCGAATCTTCGTTATTTCCGCCGTAAATCATTACAAATCTCTGCCAATTTTCGATAACGTCTCTGCCGTCGCCGCCCCAAAGGTACGTCGGATTTTCCTGCAGATATTCATAGTATTCTTGAGCGTTTTCGCTGGTTACTAAATCGTTGCTGGAATTGTAAATCGTATCAGCGCCACCGCCGCCGTCAATAGCAACATTGCGCGCCCAATTTTCGATAACGTCATTATCATTGTTGCTATAAATATTTACCATTTCGCCGTAATTTGCAATGGTTTCTTTGCCATTTGAACCGATAATGTTGACAAGGTCTTCGTAATTTTCATAAGAGCCGTTTGCAGTCAAATTCATTACCGCTGGAACAGTTATAGGCTCAGCCGCGTCACCGTCCTCAATCAAATTAATTACAGTGCCAATGGCTACATCTTTAAGCGTGATGACTCCGCCGCCGCTTATTGTTATTTTTACGCAATCTGAAGTTACAGCCCAATCTAAGACGCCGCCATTCACAATATCGATACAATCATTGTCGTGGAAGCCGTAAATGGTATCGTTGCCGTCGCCCGTGTTGAACCGATAAGTGATAGCGCTACCGCTGTTTTTGATAACGTCGTCGCCCGCGCCCGCTTCGATTGTAACGAGATTTGCGTAATTTGTGATAGTGTCATTGCCTGCGCCTGCATAAATCTGGGAGAAAATGCCGACATCAGCGGCGTCTTCCGTGCCGTTGGTAATTGAATCTTTATCTGCGCCGCCGTTTACCGTGACATAATCGCCGTAATTCAGAATAGTATCGTTGCCCGCGCCCGCGTCAATCGAAAGACTGTCGCCGTAGTTTTCAATATAATCAGCGCCCTCGTAAGCCAAAATTGGAAATTCGCTGACGGTATTCACAATATTATCGTTGCCGGTAGTTCCTAAAACGGTTTCGGGCAAAGTTACAGTTTTGATAGCGCCGGACGAGGTTACATATTTAATCGTCGAGCCAGCATCAGCATTTTTCAAAACAACGCTGGTATTTCCCGCGGTGAAAGTGATATTCTGCCCTGTTTGCAAAGTTTGTACTTCAGCCGCCGCGAAAATCAATGTATCGACTGAAGAATTGAAACCAACAATAACATCAGCGCCGTCATTTTCGCCAAAAAAATATCTGACGCCTTCGGTATGCAAAGCGGTGGAATTGATAATCGTATCCGAACCCGCGCCGCCGTTTACCGTGACGTCAGTGTTATCGAGAAGTTTAATATAATCATTCCCCGCGCCGCCGAAAATTGAAACGTAATTGCCGTCATTTGTTATGCTGTCGCTGCCGTTGCCGCCGTTGATTATGACATTCGCGCCGGTATTTGTGATTGTGTCTTTGAAATTTCCGCCGACGATTGTAATGTAATTTTTATCATTTTCCAGATTTGTGTTGTTTGAACTAGATTTACCGTACAAAATATTTGGCAAGAGCGTTTCGTGCAAAGTGCCGTCGGAAGTTACCCAATGAATTGTAGTTCCAGGCTTGACATCTTTTAAAACAGCGCGATAATTATTATTGTTGCTAAGTTTGAAAGTAAAATCCTGTCCCGAACGCGTTGGGCTGGCGGCGGTGAAATTTCCGGAAGTGATATACAGCGTGTCGCTTGAAGTAAATCCGGAAATGGTATCAACGCCTTCATCTTTGCCGAATTGATAAGTTACCTTGCTAGCTCCATCGTTAAAAATTTTGTCGCCGACCGCGCCGCCTTTGACGGTAATATTTGAACCGCCGCTGAGTGTAATTTCGTCCGGACCGTCACCGCCGTAAATCGAAACGTACGATCCGGTATTCGTTATAAAATCCGCACCTCCTCTTGCGTCAATCGTCACGTAGTTGCCGTTGTTGGTAATGTAACCGCCTGCATTTTCCCCAGCAACAATCGTGTCGTTTGAATTATTCATAATTCCATCTTGACCGACTCCCTTCAAAAAAAACGTAATCCTTTAAAAATCCATTTTATTTTGTTCGAGGAATGGCTATAAATTTCTTTAAAACTTCCGGAATCTGTAATATAATTTGCAAAAAAATTTTCGGAGGTGTTACAAATGGGTGAACAGGGGACAATCGCGTTTTTGATTCGGCAGTTATTAGAGCAGGTATTCAAAATTGTGGGCGGAATGGTTTTAATCGTAATGGTGAGCCTGTACTTATTTTCAAGTTACACGGCGGTAGTAAATCAAGCGGGAATAGTGCGCGGCGGCAGTCAAAGAATCGTCAAGCAAGTACTCGCGGGCGCGGATTCGGCGCAGGCAATGACTAACGTTGAAGGCGTGCTACAAAAATTGGACGGCGCGATATTATTGGGAAGTTTTTCGAGCGAGCGGAACAAAGTTGCCGAATATTGGAGCGGAACGGTAAAACCGGCGATTAATGAATACCATTCGACGAAAAATCCGGCGAAATTATTGGACGTCAGTGAGCAATATTTTTCCTTAACAAATTCAATGGTCGATGCGGCTCAGTCAATGGTCGACATAATGTCATGGATTTTGTACGTAGTTTTAATCGGGTTCGTGGCGGCGATTTGGTCGTTTTTGAAAAAAGTCAATCTCATATTTAACGAGCGCGTTGTCGAGCCGCTCAATTCTTTGGAAACCGATATTAACCGGCTCGCGCAGGGCAATTTAACGCAGAAACTTACTTACAACCGTGAAGATGAGATTGGTAAACTGTACGATTTGCTTAACAAAATGCGCGTGGGACTTTCCGGCTACGTGCAAGACATTGAAGAAAATTTGCGCAAGATGGCGTCTGGCGATTTGGTGACGGCTACGAATATGAAATACATTGGCGATTACGCGCCGATTCAAACCAATATTGAAAATATCCGCGAATCTTTATGTACTGAAATGCAGTCCATGAATGAAATTGCGGAAAAAGTTTCTGACAGCGCTAAGGAAGTTTCGCAGGTTTCACACAGCCTGGCGGAAGGTGCTATGAGCCAAACCGACAGTATTCAACAACTTCAAAATAAAATTACCGAGACCATGAAACAAAACGACCAGGTTGAGTTTTTCGTACGAGAGGCTCTTCAAAGCGACGAGGAAACTAAGAAAAGCATTGCAATGGGTATTCACCGTATGGACAAAATGGTCGCGGCTATGCAACGGATTAATGCCGCTTCCGAGGAAATTAAATCGATTTTGGGAACGCTGGACGAAGTTACAGATCAGACGGCGCTTTTAAGTTTGAATGCGTCGATTGAAGCGGCTCGCGCAGGTGAAGCTGGACGCGGCTTTGCGGTCGTTGCGGGCGAAGTCAGAAAACTTTCCGAGCAATCCGCAAAATCCACTCAGCACATTAAAGAATTAATCAACCGTGCGATTACCGAAATTGAGAGCGGCACGGGTGTTGTCAATCGGGCGTCCGGCTCACTTGCCGAAGTTTCACAGGGTACTGAAGTTGTCCGCAATATTATTCAAAAACTCAGCGAACAAAGTAAACATCAACAAACTCAAATGCAGGAAGTCAACAAACTTTCGCAAACAATTTTGGGCGTAGTTACCGACAATTCCGCAGTTTCCGAAGAATGCGCCGCCGCCAGTTCCGAGCTTTCCGATTATTCGACTGCTTTTAAAGATAGTGTTGGTAAATTCCGAACCGCTTAAAATTTATTTTTCCACAACAAAAAACCGTCGCGCAGATTTACGCGGCGGTTAATTTTTTTTTCGATATTAAAATTTCAGTGTGGTAGACATACCGTCTTGCCCGCAAATTGTATTTTCAAAAATCGCAGTTGCATTGGGAAGATATTGCTGTGGATTTTCAATCATCTGTGAATAATGAGCCAGCCACAACTGCGCGACATTGGCGCTTTTAGCAGTTTCCGCCGCCTGCGCGAAATTCATATGACCGTATTCAATGGCGGTTTGAGCCTGCTCATTTTCGCCGTAAGTCGCCTCGCAAATCATCAAATCGGCGTCTTTGGCAGCGTCAATAAGTGAATCGCACGGCGCGGTATCGCCGGTAAAAATAAATTTCAAACCTTTTCGCGGCTCACCTAAAACTTGCTCCGGCAAAATAGTTTCGTCGTCGACTTGTACGCTCTGCCCTTTTTGTAAAACGCTCCACATTTGAACTGGTATGTTAAGCGCCCGCGCTTTTTCCGGCATAAATTTTCCCGCTCTGCCCAATTTAAAACAATAGCCCTGGCTGGATACCCTATGCTCAGTTTTGAAAGTCAAAAATTTTGCCTCATATTCCCAGCCGCTTATGAGTTCGCAAAGTCTTATTCCCTGCGGCGGAATTTCCAGAAATTTAATTTCGTACGCCGTCCAGCCAGTTAATTTTAAAATCGGCTCGAGCGCCTCTTGTAAGCCTTCCGGTCCTGTTATGTACAAAGTCTCGGCGCGTTCCATACTGTTCATCGTTTGTAAAAGTCCTGGCAGCCCGAAAATGTGATCTCCGTGATAATGCGTCAATGCGATTATGTCAGTTTTCATTAAGCTGACGCCCGCTTTTCGCGCCGCGGTTTGAGTTCCTTCTCCGCAGTCAAACAGTATCGAATGCCCGCCGCAAAATAAAACCGCCGCAGTTAACGCCCGATTTGGAATTGGGAAAAGCGCTGCCGTCCCCAGTAGTGTAATATCTATCATTCAGTCACCTCATAAACTTTCACGCAGAATTTGAACAACTTCGTCGCGTGTCAAAATTTTATAACCACCCTCCAAAATAAAAGTAGCGTCAGCAATTCCTTCAATCATATCAGCGGTTGCGCCCAATTCGCCAATCGTCATCGCCACGCCGATTTTACGCATCCAATTTTCCATTGCCGTCAAGCCCGCCTTAGCAATTTCTTCGTCAGAGCCGGTAGCGGGAACTTTCCAGACTTCGATAGCAAAGCGCTTAAATTTCTGCAAACCGTACGGCATAATAAATTTGTAATAGGGCAAAGAAACCGCCGCCAACGTCATACCGTGCGTAGCGTTCGTAAAGCCGCCGACAGCTTGACCGAGCATATGAACCATCCAGTCTTGAGATTTGCCCTTGCCGATTAAAGTATTTAACGCCCACGTCGCCGTCCACATAATATTTGAGCGCGCCTCGTAATCTTCCGGATTTTCAATGGCGATTAATGAGCTGTGAACAATGGAGCGCATTAAACCTTCAGCAATATAATCGCTGGTGTTATCGTCATTGCCGGAAAAATATTGTTCGCAAATGTGATTGAAAATGTCGTAGCAACCGGCGACCATTTGACGCTTGGGAAGGCTGAATGTAAATTTCGGGTTGAGAATAGAAAATTTCGGCATAACATTTTCGCCGAAAACGTGACCGATTTTCTGTTTAGTTTCGGGATTGGTAATGACAGAGCCGGCGTTCATTTCAGAGCCCGTGCCAGCCATTGTCAAAATACAGGCAACGGGAACTATCGCGCAGGTTGGCTCTTCAAAGCGAATAAAATATTTTTCCCAAGGATCTTCATCGCAATTCACGGCAACTGAAACAGCCTTAGCGTAATCGCAACAAGAGCCGCCGCCCATTGCCAAGAGCAAATCAACTTTATTTTCGCGCGCAATTTTCACGCCCTCGCGCAGTTTGTAAACGGTAGGATTCGGCATAACGCCCGCGTCTTCGATAATATTTTTGCCATTCGCCATCAAAATGTCGACAACCGCGTCATAAATTCCGTTTTTCTTTACAGAGCCGCCGCCATAAATCAGCTGAATATTTTTCCCGTACTTCGGCAATTCGTCATTGAGATATTTCAAAGATTCATCGCCAAAATAAAGTTTCGTAGCGTTGCCATAACTAAAATTACCCAACATATTAATCGCTCTCCAAAAAAATTATTTGCATGAATTTTAACATTGCGCAGATTTTTTTGTCAATCGGCGGCGCTTTTTTGTGCTGATTAAAAAAACTTTTTTCTGAAATTTTCGGCAGGATTTTTACAAGGCGCGTAGAAATTGTTTTTTTAAATGAAGTAATATCAGCGTTGTAGTACGTTGAAAGGGTATTCTTAGCCAAGAGGAGGTTTTTTTTCATGAGAAAAACAGAATGCCTGGGAATGATTCTCGCCGGTGGTCAGGGCAGTCGTCTGAAGGCGTTGACAAAGACTGTTGCTAAACCTGCAGTTCCGTTCGGCGGCAAATACCGCATTATCGATTTTCCGCTCTCAAATTGCGTCAATTCCGGCATAAACAAAGTCGGTATTGCAACTCAGTACAAACCGTTCGAACTTCACAGCTATCTCGGAGCTGGCACTTCCTGGGATCTCGATCGCACAGGCGGCGGATTGTTCGTTTTGCCTCCGTATGCGCGCGAAAAAGGCGGCGATTGGTATCGCGGCACGGCTGACGCGGTTTATCAGAATTTGAACTTTATCGATTTGGTTGACCCCGATTATGTGTTAATTCTTTCCGGCGACCATATTTATACAATGAATTATGCTTGGATGCTCGAATCCCACAAAAACAATAACGCTGACGTTACAATCGGCGTATTTGAAGTTCCGTGGGAAGAAGCGCCGCGCTTTGGTATTATGGCGACCGATAAAGAAACCGGACGCATTGTCGAATTCCAAGAAAAGCCGAAAGAACCTAAATCTAATTTGGCGTCCATGGGCATTTACATTTTCAGCAAACCGTTCCTTAAGAAATATCTCGAAGAAGATGGCGTAAATGAAAATTCCAGTCACGACTTCGGTAATGATTTAATTCCGAAAATGTTGAATGACGGCGCGCGCCTGTTCTCTTACGCATTTGACGGCTATTGGAAAGATGTCGGAACGATTGAAAGCCTCTGGCTCGCAAATATGGATTTGCTCCAAGATACGCCGCCTTTTGAACTCAATGGCGATTGGAAAATTTATTCGTCGAATCCTTCAATGCCGCCTCATTACGTCGGACCGGAAGGTTCAGTTAAGAGATCTATGATTAGCGAAGGCGCAAAGGTTCTCGGTCAAGTCGAACATTCAGTAATTTTCCCTGGCGCAAGTATCGGCAAGGGCGCTAAAGTTTTCAATTCGGTTATTTTCCCTGGCGTTGTTATTGAAGACGGCGCTTATGTCAATTACGCCATTCTCGCGCAGGACGTCACCGTTAAAGTCAACGCCAAAGTCGAAGGCAAGGAAAATGAAATCTTCGTCGTGGCTGAAAACGAAATCGTCACCGCTTAATCAATTTTCACTCTGAATAAATTCGTTCCCTTAATCAGGAGGTGCTCTGCATTGAAAACAGTAGTAGGGATTATAAATCTTCAAGAAAGTAATGAATTGCTTAGAGAGCTCGCGGCAACTCGTGCGGTAGAGGCTCTGCCGTTCGCGGGACGTTATCGCGTCGTCGACTTCTCTTTGTCAAATATGATTAATTCCGGTATCAACACGGTCGGCTTGATGCTGCCGGATTTTTGCCGCGCAATTCTTGATCACATTCGCTCCGGTAAAGATTGGGATTTGGCACGCCGCCGCGACGGTTTAACCTATTTGCCCGCCGCTCTGCCTGGCACTGACGCCCGCAAAGGCGATTTGAAAGACATTTACGCCAATCTCGATTTCGCAGAACTCAGCGATAAAAAATATGTCCTTTTCGTCAACGGCAGCTACGTTTACAATATCGACTTCCAGAAAATGCTCGACTTCCACAAGAAGAGCGGCGCTGATATTACTATGCTTTATAAGACTGTCGAAAATGATAAACCTGGTCGCACAGTCGTTATCGAAACCAGCACAAACGGTATCGTAACCGATTTGGCTGAAGTCAAGGAAGTTCGCAAAGGTCAAAAGGCTGTTCTCAGCGCTTACCTTATGCCAGTTCCCACATTCGCATATATCGTTCGTTCGACATATGAGCGCGGCGGTCAAGACTTCCTCGTCGACGGAATTATGCGCCACGCCACCGAACAGAAAATCAGCGCTTATGAACATAAAGGCTACGTTGCCCGCATTAACAGCACTGAAGCTTATTACAAAGCTAACCGCGATTGCCTCAATCCGGATGTTTGGGCGGAACTCTTTATGAATGCCGAACGTCCCATTTTCACGAAAGTTAAAGATGAAGTTCCGGTTCAGTACAAAGAAACTGCTGAAGTTAAAAATTCACTCATTGCTAACGGCTGCATAATCCAGGGCAGAGTTGAAAACAGCATAATCTTCCGCGGCGTCAAAGTTGGTAAGGGCGCAGTTGTCAAAGATTGTATTTTAATGCAGCGTTGCGATGTTGCTGACGGCGCGCGCGTAGAAAATGTTATCTGCGACAAAAATGTTATGATTACTAAAAATCGCTGGCTTAAGGGCGTTGAATCATTCCCGTACATTGTCACCAAAAACGCTAGAATTTAAGTTGGTAATTTGATTGGCTCGGTTAAAAGTTTTGGCTGAGTAAATTTGATACAAATGGAGGCGGCGGATTTTTAGCGTCGAGATATAAATTGGCTCGGCTTTGGAAATTCGCCCTTTCTATGTTGCAAAAAAATCGCTCGCATCTTTCTCTACCTCACGTATGCGGCGAATGATTAAATTTCTAAAGGAGGGTTCTTGCTTGGCGAAAGAAACTGACAAAAAAGCCGCAGTCAGCAAGGAATATGAGAAACTCAAGGAGAATTTGAAGAATAGGTTTATCAGTTCCGCGCATATTATGTTTGGACGCGACATTAATGAATTGCCAATGAGCGATATTTATAAAACGGTCGCGGCTGTGGCGAAGCAAATTATTTCCGAAAACTGGATTAAAACCAACAAAGCTTATATGGATCGTCAAGTAAAGCAGGTTTATTATTTCTCGATTGAGTTTTTGATGGGGCGGCTTTTAAAGTCGAATTTGATTAATCTTGGTATCGACGAAGCTTTCCGCGAAGTCATGGAAGATTTAGATCTCAATCTTGACGACGCTATCGAAGAAGAACCGGACGCCGGTTTGGGCAATGGCGGTCTCGGTCGACTTGCCGCGTGCTTTATCGACTCAATGGCGGCTCATCGTTTGCCTGGTCACGGCTGCAGTATTCGCTATCAGTACGGGCTTTTTGAGCAGAAAATTATTCAAGGGCAACAAGTTGAAATTCCGGATAATTGGCTGCGCGACGGCTTTGCCTGGGAATATCGCAAACCCGATAAAGCTATCAACGTTAAATTCAACGGCAACGCTTACATGAAAGAACAGCCCGACGGTTCGCTGAAACTCGTCCACGAAAATGCTATGATTGTTATGGCTGTTCCCTACGACGTGCCGATTGTTGGCTATCACAATAAAACTGTGAATACGCTCAGACTTTGGAACGCTGAAGTTAATCGCGATTTTTCCGATTACGGTATGTTGACGCACGAGCAAATGCGCGCTAAAAATGACTACAGAAATTTCGTCGAAAGTATCACGCAATATTTGTACCCCGACGATAGTTCAAACGAAGGTAAGCGTATGCGCCTTATTCAAGAGTACTTCTTAGTTTCGGCGGGCGTTCAAAGCATCGTACGCCATTTCGTACGCTCCGGTTTCAATATTCGCGAATTTGACAAAAAAGTTGCTATTCACATTAACGATACTCATCCGGCGTTGTGCGTGGCTGAAATTATGCGCCTTTTGGTCGACGAATACGAACTTGAATGGAATGAAGCTTGGGTTATAACCAGAAACACCATGGCTTATACCAACCACACGATTATGCCGGAAGCGCTTGAACGCTGGCCGGTCGATATGTTCAAAGCTTTGTTGCCGCGAATTTATATGATTATCGACGAAATTAACCGCCGCCACGTTGAATACGTCAAGGCGCGTTATCCTGGCAATGTTGACAAACTGCGCGCTATGTCGATTATCGAAAATGGCGAAGTTCATATGGCGCGTTTGGCGATTGTCGGCTCTCATTCGGTTAACGGCGTTGCTCGCATTCACTCCGATATTTTGAAGTCTACAACTTTGCATGACTTTTACGAATATTGGCCCAGAATGTTCAATAACAAAACTAACGGCATTACTCACCGCCGCTGGTTAATGGGCGCGAATCCGGAATTGGCGAATTTGATTGACAGGACGATTGGCAGCCGCATTTGGCACAGACACCCCGAACAGCTTGATTTGTTCAATGAGGCAGTTGACGACAGACGCGTTTTGAATGAGCTCGAAGAAATTAAACATTTGCGCAAAGTCGCCCTTGCTGAATACGTCGAAAAGCACAACGGCATTAAAGTTGACCCGAATACAATTTTTGATATTCAAGTTAAGCGTATTCATTCGTACAAACGCCAGCTGATGAACATTCTTCACATCATGTGGCAGTACGACAAACTGAAAAACGATCCGAGTTATAATCCCCCCGCTACAACTTATTTCTTCGGCGGAAAAGCTGCGCCTGGCTATTACATTGCAAAAGAAACTATCCGCTTGATTTTGGCGGTTGCGAATAAAATTAACAATGATACATCGATTAATGGCAAGCTGAAGGTTGTCTTCATTGAAAATTTCGGCGTGTCGATTGGTGAGATTGTTTATCCGGCGGCTGACATTTCGGAGCAAATTTCTACCGCGTCCAAAGAGGCGTCCGGTACTGGCAATATGAAATTTATGATGAACGGCGCTATTACAATCGGCACACTCGACGGCGCTAACGTTGAGATTCGCGAAGCTGTCGGCGACGATAACATTGTAATTTTCGGTTTGAAGGCGGGCGAAGTTCTGCGCTTCTATGAAACCGGCGAATATTCCGCTTGGCACGAATACAATAATAATCCGAATGTTAAGCTGGTTGTGAATAAGCTGACTGACGGCACTTATGGCAATTTCCAATCCCTGCGCGATTATCTGATTCAAGGCAACGATGAATTTTTCATTTTGAAAGATTTCAACGCATATATCGACGCCCACGAAGAAATGTACGCGCGTTACAATGACCGCTGGGGCTGGCTGAAATCTGCGGCGATTAATATTGCAAATTCGGCGCGTTTCTCTTCCGATAGGACTATTGACGAATACGCAGACGAAATTTGGAGCATTGTGCCTTGTAAAATCCAATAATTAATTAGTGGAAACCTATTTAAAAGGAGGCGTAAACTTGTGAAAACTTCCGATCTTGGCGAGTATGATTTGTATTTATTTCATCAAGGAACAAATTTTCACGCATACGAAATGCTTGGAGCGCACTTTGTAGAGCGTGACGGCAAAAAAGGCGTGCGTTTCGCTGTTTGGGCGAAAAATGCAAAATCCGTAAGTGTGGTTGGCGATTTCAATAATTGGGATACGCGCGTTAACAAAATGCTCAGACTTAGCGACGGCGAAACTTGGGAAATTTTTATTGAAGGACTCAAGCAGGGCGATACTTACAAATACGCGATTGAGCCGCAATGGGGCGGACCGCATATTTTGAAAGCTGACCCATACGGTTTTTACTGCGAAAAGAAACCTCATACCGCTTCGCGCCTTTACAACATGTCCAATTATCAATGGGGCGACCAGGAATGGATGGAAGCTAAACAAAAAGAATCTTCTTACTCTCGCCCGATGTTGATTTATGAAGTACATGCGGGTTCTTGGCAGCGCAAAGGTCGCGGTAACAGCGACGTTGACGACGTTTATTTCAGCTATCGCGAATTGGCAGACAGGCTTGTCAGCTACGCCAAGAAAATGAATTACACGCATATTGAATTTATGCCGCTTACTGAACACCCGTTTGACGGCTCTTGGGGCTATCAGACAACCGGCTATTACGCCGCTACAAGCCGTTATGGCGAGCCGGACGATTTCCGCTATCTCATTGACACGGCGCACAAAAACGGTATCGGAATTATTATGGACTGGGTTCCTGGTCATTTTTGCAAAAACAATGAAGGTCTGCGCGAATTTGACGGCACGAATCTTTATGAATCCGATAATCCGCAGTTGGCGAATAACAAAGGCTGGGGCACGATTAATTTCGACTACGGCAGAACGGAAGTTCACAGCTTCCTTATTTCAAATGCAATTTTCTGGTTCGACGAATACCACATTGACGGTTTGAGAATTGACGGCGTCGCCAATATGCTGTATCTTAATTTTGGGCGCGAAGAGGGCGAATGGACGCCGAATAAATATGGCGATACCGGCAACCTTGAGGCGATTGATTTTATCAAAAAACTCAATGAGACTGTCTTTAAATATCACCCGAATGCTTTGATGATGGCTGAAGAATCCACGGATTGGCCGCTTATTTCCAAACCGGTTTATATGGGCGGGCTCGGCTTCAATTACAAGTGGAATATGGGCTGGATGAACGATATGCTTAAATACGTGAGCCTAGACCCGATTTATCGCAAGTGGAATCACGACAAAGTTACATTCTCGTTTATGTACGCCTTCAGCGAAAACTTTATTCTGCCGCTCAGCCACGACGAAGTTGTTCACGGCAAATGCTCATTGATTGAGAAAATGCCTGGCGATTATTGGCAGAAATTTGCAGGACTGCGCGGATTCTTCGGTTACTGGATGGCTCACCCGGGCAAAAAACTTTTGTTCATGGGCGGCGAATACGGACAATTTATCGAGTGGAATGAAAACGACAGCCTTGACTGGCACTTGGTCGAACAGTACGAAAAGCATACTCAAATGCAGGATTATTCTAAGGCGCTGAATAAATTCTACTGCGATAATCCGGCATTCTGGCAGGTTGACTTCGATTGGAACGGCTTCCAGTGGATTGACTGTAACGACAACGAAAACAGTATCGTTTCATTTATCCGCAAGGCGAAAGACGGCGAAGATTATATTATTGCGGTTTGCAATTTCACGCCGGAAGTTCGCGTTGGTTACAGAATCGGCGTGCCGGATAAGGGCGCTTACGTCGAAGTTTTCAATTCAGATTTGGAAGAATTTGGCGGCAGTGGCGTTAAAAATGAAGGCGACCTTTTGACGCAGGATGTAGCGTGGCACAATCGCGACCAGTCCATTGAAATCAGAGTCCCGCCGCTCGCTACGATTTATCTCAAACTGAAAAAAACCAATGAGCCTGCTTAATTCCGCAGAAAATAAATTAAAACGCAAACGCGGGCGTCCCAGATTGACTGAAGAGCAAAAAGCCGCCACACGCGCTAAACGTGAAGCTGGCAAAACGCGCAAATTTTCAGTTGGCGAAGAGCCTAATCGTCGCTCGCCCGCTAATTGATTCTCGAATTAAACAATGGAGGGGTAATTTATGAAAGTTCTTTATGTAGCCTCGGAAGCGAATCCTTTTGTAAAAACCGGCGGATTGGCTGACGTTGCAGGTTCACTTCCTAAAGCTCTTAAAAAGCAGGGCGTTGACGTTCGCGTCATTATTCCCAAATTCAGCAAAATCAAGGAAGAATATCGCAATAATATGGAGCACGTTTACGACGGCGCAATTCCGGTTTCGTGGCGCAGTAAATATGTCGGTATCGATAAATACGAAATTGACGGCGTTACTTTCTATTTTGTTGACAATGAAGAATATTTTTACCGGGATGGTCTTTATGGCTATGACGATGACGCGGAAAGATTTTCATTCTTCGCCCGTGCGATTTTGAATTGCTTGCCAGCGATTGACTTTTTCCCCGATGTTATCAATGCTAATGACTGGCACGCGGGACTTGTTCCAGTTTTGCTGAAACTCGAACACCAGGGCGACGAACGCTATGCAAATATCAAGACGCTCTACACTATTCACAATCTGAAATATCAAGGCATTTTCCCGAAAGACGTTATGGGCGATGTGCTTGGTCTTGACTGGAAATATTTCAACAATGGCGATTTGGAATTTTACGATGCTGTTAACTTTATGAAGGGCGGCATTATTTACGCGGATCACGTTTCGACAGTCAGTAAGACTTACGCGCAGGAAATTCAATACGAATATTTTGGTGAACACCTTGACGGCTTGCTCCGCGCGCGCAAAGATGATTTGTCCGGTATCGTAAATGGCATTGACTATGACGTTTACAATCCTGCAACAGATAAAAATTTGTTCGTGCAATATGACAATTCCAATTCTTTCAATGCGTATGAGCGCAAAGGCGACAACAAAGTTAAGCTTCAAGAAATTCTCGGTTTGCCGCAAGACAGGAAAATTCCGGTAGTTTCAATGGTTACGCGTCTCGTAGCCGCTAAAGGGCTTGATTTGGTCGTCAGAATGATGGATGAACTTTTGCAGCATGAGAATTTCCAATTCATATTGCTCGGCACTGGCGATAAAGTTTATGAAGACTGGTTCAAAGGCTTAGCCTGGAGATTCCCGCAAAAAGTTTCGTCGAACATTTATTTCTCCAATGAGCTCGCGCAGAGAATTTACGGCGCGTCCGATATTTTCTTGATGCCGTCGAATTATGAGCCGTGCGGAATTGGACAACTTATCGCTATGCGTTACGGCGCAGCTCCGGTTGTTCGTGAAACTGGCGGCTTGAAAGATACCGTTCACCAGTATGACAAGTACGAAGGCAAGGGCAACGGCTTTGTGTTCTCGAACTACAACGCGCACGAAATGATGTACGCTCTCAAGCGCGCTCTCAGCACTTATGGCAATTTCGAGATTTGGCTGAATATCGTTTCAAATGCAATGAACAGCGATTACAGCTGGACGGAATCTGCCCGCGAATACAAAGATCTTTATGCTAAATTAATGGCAAGATAATTTTTTCTAATCAACGTCGTTGGTCCGGCGAGCGGCTTTATCTCGTCGGGCTTTTTTTCTTTGCAGAGGTGGTTTTATGGCGGTCGATAAAAATTTGTTCCTGTACGATTTAGCAGTCGTGGCAATTATGAAAAACGAAGGTCCGTACATCAAAGAGTGGCTGGATTATCATTTGCTGGCGGGCGTTAATCACTTTTACATTTATGACAACGAGAGCCCCGATAATATGAAGGAAGTTTTGCAACCGTACATTGAGCGCGGACTTGTGACGTATACTTTTTATCCTGGCAAGTGTAGGCAAGTTGAAGCTTATAATGAGGCTGTGCAGAAGTATAGATTTTTTTGCCGATATATGACATTTCTTGACGGCGACGAATTTATTTTTCCGCAGGGCAATAAAAGTATTGTTGAAGTTGTCGACGAAATTTT
>CAJOIB010000027.1 GCA_905234705.1 uncultured Selenomonadaceae bacterium
CTTCAAAAGTGCCTCGTCAACAACGCTGGAGTCTACAACTGAACAACGCAGACGCGTCGCGCAGCAGTCAACTGAAGTAATATTTCTCTTGCTACCAAGAGCACGCGCGATAGCCGAATTGAGTTCGTCAGCACCGCCGCCGCCACCAGCAGCTCCACCAGCGCCGCCGCCTTTTTTCGCTTGATAATCGGCTTTGCTGTAAAGTTTAGTTTCTTGACCTTCATCTTCGCGACCAGGAGTCTTAAAGTTGAATTTCGTAATTAAGAATCTGAATGAGAAGTAATACAGCGCAAAGTACACAAGACCGCACGGGATAACTAACATCCAGCTGGTTTTATCATTGCCCTGCAAAATACCGAAAATGGTGAAGTCGAGCAAGCCCGCGGAGAATGTTAAGCCTATACCAATGCCGAGCACTTGAGCGACAACGTAACTTGTAGCCGCCAACAAAACTTGTACGCCGAAGAGCACAGGAGCAACAAACAAGAATGAAAATTCGATAGGTTCAGTGATACCCGTCAAGAATGAAGTAAGCGCCGCGGAAAGGAGCAAGCCGCCCGCAGTTTTCTTATTCTCAGGTTTCGCGCAGTGGTACATAGCCAAAGCCGCGCCAGGCAGACCGAACATCATGAACAAGAATTCGCCGCTGAAGAAGCGGGTATAATCTGTGTTGAAGTGAACGGTATTAGGATCGGCGAGTTCTGCGAAGATAATGTTCTGAGCGCCTTGTACAAGGTGACCGTTAATCATTTCACTGCCGCCCATAGCTGTCTGCCAGAACGGGAGATAAAATACGTGGTGCAAACCGAAAGGAATCAAGCTACGTTTTACGATACCGAAGAGGAATGTTCCAAAGTAGCCCGCGCTGGCAACAAAGTCACCAATAGCGAAAATACCTTGTTGAACAACCGGCCAAACAAACGTCATTGCTATGCCGACGAACATATAAACAACGGTTGAAATAATCGGTATAAAACGTGAACCGCCAAAGAATGAAAGCGCGTCCGGTAAAATAATTTTGTGGAAACGGTTATGTAAAATTGCAACACCGATGCCGACTACGATACCACCAAAAACGCCCATTTGGAGTGACAAAATACCGCAGCTATAATCGATAGTACCTGCGATAACGTCCGGCGCTACTGCACCATTGACGATTTTACCTGTAATTTCGAGCATTGCATTACAGGCGGTGTGCATTACGAAGAATGCGATCATAGCCGCCAACGCTGCGACTTCCTTTTCTGCCTGTGACATACCAATAGCGACACCGACAGCAAAGATTAGCGGCAAATTACCAAAAATGACGCCACCCGTCTTACTCATAATCGTGAGTAGCATATTTAAGGTTGTGCCTGGTCCGAACATTCCTTCGAGACCATAAGTTGCGATTGTTGTTGGGTTTGTAAATGACGCGCCTAAACCCAATAACAGACCCGCGATTGGCAATACCGCAACCGGCAACATAAAGCTTCGC
Organism: uncultured Selenomonadaceae bacterium; assembly: GCA_905234705.1. GTDB lineage: Bacteria > Bacillota > Negativicutes > Selenomonadales > Selenomonadaceae > Quinella. Next base: position 1,478 of record CAJOIB010000027.1, read on the forward strand.
CCAACGCGCTGCAATACGCCAAAAATTTCGTCTTTCATAAACTTTCCCTTCCTTTCCGTTTCTGTTTAGAGCATAAGCCAAGACGACAAAGCTTAAAACTCTCGAACAATTCGGGCGTAGTTTACCACGTTAATTTTAATTTGTCGATAGGTTTCAGCCCAGATAACTAAATTTTTTCGCGTTATAGGATAATTTTTTCAACTGACACGTGATAAAAATAATCATTCTAAAAAAATAAACCGTTGCATTCTCAGCACGGTTCTAACATAGAATTTCAGTGGCAAATCCCAAAAATTATTTCAAATATTTATTGAAGTAGGCAACCAATTTATCGAATGGGATTTTGCTCATATTGTCGTATAAATCGGTATGAGTTGCGCCAGGTACAACAACCAACTCCTTTGGACCTTTGGCTTGGGCGTAAAGATTTTCCGAATGATAGCGCGAATGAGCCTTATCGCCGGTGATTAACATAATTGGGCGCGGGCTAAGTTCTTCGACGTGCGTATCAAACGGGAAATTGAAAAATCCGTAGGGCGTCGTTGAAGACCAAGCGCCATTTGAATTTATCGAGCGTGAATGAAAGGCGCGTTTACAATAATAATTGAAAAACTCGGTAGTTACAGGATCTGCACCGGCGGGCAATACTTCCGGAAAAAGTTTGCCGGTAGCAGGTTTTACAGCATTTCCTTTTTCGTCAAGCGGGACTTCGTGATAGCCAGGCACACTATGCCCCAATTTCGCCTCTTCCCAACGCGTTTCAGCCAGATATTTTTTAACAGCCTCGCGTTGTTCCGGCGTGTAATAATCGCCTTGATAATGATTTCTGATGCTGTCAACCATATCGTACATAGCGGAAACGGCAACTGCTTTAACGCGCACGTCATTAATCGACGCCGTGATAGCCGGACCGCTCAAGCCGCAAATCCCGATAATTCCAAGCCTGTCTTTGTCGACGTACGGCAAAAGTCCAACAAAATCTAACGCCGCGCTGAAATCTTCAGTGAAAATATCTGGCGACGCCACATTACGAACATTGCCGCCACTTTCGCCGGTGAACGAAGGATCGAACGCAACCGCCACGAATCCATTTTTAGCCATTTCCTGAGCATACAAACCGGAATGTTGCTCCTTGACCGCGCCGAACGCACCGCTCACAACTATAGCCGCGTATTTTTTATTGGCATTAAAATTTTTCGGAAGGTACATATCGCCAGTCACCATTACGCCATAGCGATTTTGAAAATGAACTTTTTTAACTTGAATGGACTTGTCGATTTGGAAAACGCGCGTATCTTTGCCGAAATTTTTATCAATCGAAGAATTTTTCATTGCGCTGGCTTGAATATTCGTCGCCGCTGAAACTTCGCCGCCGTTGCCCATAATCATCATACCGCCCAAAAGTGCCGCCGCCGCCAAAATCGCCTTGCTTTTCTTGAAGTTAAACATCTCAACGCCCCCTGTCATTTGTTGCCGAAATTATAATTTCCCGCCCGCTCAAAGTCTAATAACTTTAAATTCTGCCGCAGTTTGAAAATCTGATATAACGTGATAAAATTTGGCTCACAAATCGAAGGGGGATTTTACTTTGGAACTTCGAGTTTTGAAATATTTTGTTGAAGTGGCGCGGACTAGAAACATTTCGCGCGCGGCTGAAAATTTGTACGTCAGTCAACCGGCTATTTCCAAGCAGTTACAACTTTTGGAAGATGAGCTCGGCGTTGAATTATTCAGCAAAGTCAATCGCGGCATTCAACTGACGGCGGCGGGCATTCGTTTTCTGCAACGCGCTGAAGATTTGCTTGAATTGGAAAATAAAACTAAAAATGAATTTGCCAATTTCAACAGGGAACTTACGGGCAACATTTATATCGGCGGCGCGGAGTCTCATACTTTTAAATTCGTCGCGCAGGCGGTGAAAAATTTTCGCGAGAAATATTCTGATGTTCAATTTCACATTTACAGCGGCAACAATGAAGATATTGAGCGGCTGAATAGCGGTTTGCTGGATTTTGTTTTGACGATTCAGAGCGTGGATTTTGAGATTTTTGATTTTATAAAATTGCCTGTGTCGGATATTTGGGGCGTGATTATGCGCAAGGACAGCTCGCTTGCCGCCAAAGAAAAAATTAATATTCACGACTTGAAAAATTTGCCGCTGATTATGTCGCGCGAAGCTATGACTGAAGAATATCCCAAATTTTTTAGCACTCAGCTGAATAAAATGAAAATCGCCGCCACCTTCAACTTGAGTTACAACGCCGCAATGTTGGCACGCGCGGGTATTGGTTATCTCATTGGAATTGGTGGGTTAATCAACGATGCGGAATTATGTTTTCGCCCGTTGACGCCGGAGCTGAAGAGCGACGTGTATTTTATTTGGAAAAAATATCGGCAATTTTCACCGGCGGCGGAATTTTTTCTTAGCGAAATGAAGAATCTGTACGACAAACCTTCAGCGTGTTCAATTCAATGTCAGCTGCGCCGATGATTCGCCCGCCAATACTTTTTTGTTCGCAAATGTAGCTGATAATTTCCGGCGTGACAATTTCGCCCAGATTCAAAATTGGAATACCAGGCGGATAAAATGTAACTTCTTCGGCACAGATTTTGCCGACGCATTTATCGAGCGGCACGGATTCACTTTCTGAAAAAAAGGCTTGACGCGGGGACATTTCGGCTAAATTTATTTCTGCTGGTAAGCTGGTAAAGTTTATTGGCAGTGAATTTTTTTTATATGCGGGCAATTTGTTGAGTGCGTCGATTAATTTGGAGACTGTCGCGCAGGTGTCGGCGTACGTTATTAAGAAAAGCAGATTTGCCGCGTCCGATAATTCGCATTGTATTTTCAATTCGTGCCGTAAAATTTTTTCAGCCTCAAGCCCTGTTAATCCAAGTTCTTCAACGTTTACCGTGACTTTCGTTAAATCCAGCTGGAAATTTTTTATTGCGTCGAAAGTTTTTAGTCCGTCGATTAAATTTATTTCTGCGCGAAGTTGTTTTGAAAGTTCGACAGCCGCCGACCATTTTTCAGCGCCGGATTGAGCCATTTGCAACCGCGCAATATCCAGCGACGCCAGCAATAAATAATTTGGGCTTGTCGATTGCAAAAGACTTGCCGCGCGCCGAACTTTCGCTGAATCGCCGCGAACTAACAGCATTGACGTTTGCGTCATTGAGCCCAAAAGTTTATGTGTGGATTGAGCGGCTAAATCTGCGCCCGCGTCCATTGCTGACATTGGCAAATTTTCGCTGAATTGTAAATGCGCGCCGTGCGCTTCGTCGACCAATAGCAACATTCCCGCCGCGTGTAATATTTCTGCGATTTTTGGCAAATCCGCCGCCACACCATAATAATTTGGTGAAGTCAAGATTAATGCCTTTGCCTGCGGAAATTTGTTTATTGCTTGCTTGAGCGTTTCAAGTGTTAAATTGAGCGGTATTTTTAAATTGGGCGAAAAATCTATCGGTAAGAAAATTGGGATTGCGCCGGACAAAATTAATCCTGCCATAACTGAGCGGTGTGAATTGCGCGGGACGAAAACTAAATCGCCTGCCTGCAAGGTTGCCAAAATCATTGCTTGAATCGCGCAGGACGTGCCGTTGATGATAAATAAGCAATCGTCAGCGTGCCAAAGTTGGGCGGCTAATTTTTCAGCGTCGCGAATGCAAGAGTGCGGGCTGTGCAAATCATCAAGTTCCTCCATGAGCGAAACTTCCTGCCGCAAACCTTCAGCGGTCACCAGATTTTTTAAAAGTTGGTGTGCGCCTAAACCTTGTTTGTGTCCTGGCGTATGGAATGCCAATGCTTTATCGGCGGAATATTTTTGCATTGCGGAGGCGATAGGTGCGGTAAATTTTTTTGACAATATAATTCCTCCAAACAAAAAAGCCGCCAGGAGCATGCTTTGCTAGCGCAAACCACGCAGGACGGGCGGCACTGCGGCGCGCTTGCGTAAGCAAGGCATGCTCTTTAGTATCGCGTGATGTGACTATCCGCGCCGCGTTTTTCTTTGCAACTTCTTTTACGATAAAAGAAAGTTGATACTAATATCTTCTGTTAAAAGCGACGCTACTGCGCCCGAGCATCGAATTACTCAAATCATACGAGCGAACGACGCTGTTTTGACGTTTGGATTTATTGAGCCACGCGCGCGCCTTGTACATAATTTCCTTATCGAGCGGCTTAATTTCTTCGGCGATGGCTTTAAATTCGTCAAGCTGGCGGTACTCGTGCGATGGGAGCGCTTCCAATTTTTCTATTAATTGGGTACGTTGCGGCACTAGCGTCAAAAACATATCGATATCCTTTTTGTCAATGAATTTAAGCAGTTCGTGTGTAAGCGAAAGGTACGTTTGCCAAAGTTTACGCGCCTCTGCCGTGACTTTTTCGGGGGACATTTTTTCAGGCATAACCATTACCGCCTTTACCTTGAGCCTTTTCAATGCGGGCTTTTTTCATTGCTCCAACCCACGCATCTCTAAGCTCGCTCACTATTCCCTTAGCCTCATTAAGTTTTGTCGTATCGCTTTTAAGATTACCCTCAACAAGCCGGTCATAAATGTAATTGTACAACGGAAGCAGTTGATGCGATATTTCATAATCCATATTCAGCGTTAAGCGAAATTCGGAGATTATGCGCTGAGCTTTTTGCAACGACGTATTTGCTTCCTCAAAATTTTTTTGGTCGACAGCATGTATGCCTTCGTCGATAAATTTCAAACAGCCGTTGTACAGCATCAACGTCAACTGCTCAGGAGGCGCATTCAAAATTTGTTGCCGCCTGTATGCTTCCGCCGCATTCACCATATCAACACCATCCCCTTCCGCTATGAAAAAACATTATTGACTGAACGCGCCGGTAACGTAATTCAACTGCGCGCCCAAAAGTGCCAATGAACTTTCCATTGCGTCATATTTTTTGAAAAGTTTCTCCTCGAACGCCGCCATCATTGTTCTGAAGTTGCTCATTTTCGTTTGCAATTCGCGCAGAAGGTCATTAAGGTCGGATTCTTCGGAAATGTCGCTTGACGTACCGGCAACAGATTTAATATCCTTCAAGCCTTGAGTAAGTACGTCGCCAATGCGCTGTGCCACACCGTTATAATTGTAATCATCGTCGTCGTCGAGTTTGGACATGACGTTATAAACGGCGTCCGGATCATCAGCCAGTACAGAGCGGAGTTTTTCTTCGTCAAGCGTGAGTTGCCCCTTGAGTCCGGTCGTAGAAATACCGATAGAATAAGCCGTATTGTAGCCGCCATTTCCTTCAACTTTGTCGCCAACAGCGTCGCGCAAATCGTCGATTATTTTTCTAAGAGTTGAATCGTGATAAAGTAAACCTTCCTTAGCCTTCTTCTCCCACTTCTCGATTTGCTCGTCTTTCATAGCGGATTTTTGAGCGTCGGTAAGCGGCTTATAATCACTACTCGGTTCTTGATCGTACCACTCATAAAGTTTCGTCAACAGGTTATTATAATCTTCAACGAAGGATTTAACTTTGTCGACAATCGCGTCAACGTCCTGCGTCACGGTAACAGAAACTCGATTGCTGCCCCAAACAATATTGCCGTCGTCGTCAGTTTCAGTCGTTACGTCATTGAATGAATAAATAACGCCGTTGATATTGGCATTATTCGCGTCAAGGTCGTCATAAAGAACACCATCAATTTTCGCAATGGCATTAGTTCCAGAGATTATCGACATCTCGCCAGCATTAAATGTATAAACATCATAGCCCGAATCGGTTTCTTCAGTTTCATCTAAAAGATATACAGTACTGGTATTGTATCCATAGCCGTCATCATAACTATAATAATTTCCATCAGGTGTAAAAGTACCATCTTCTATAGCTGAATATGGAATTCGTATTAAATCATATTCACCTTCAATAGCTATGCGTCCACCTTGGTCGTCAGTGACGTAACTACCGTCTTCATTAGTTTCGTATTTCGGAATATACACGCTTATTGGATAATCGGATTCTGTGAGCGAGTCATAATCTTCATATGTCATTGGACGATAAGTTTGTGTTGTTGTATTGGTGTCTTTGGTTTTAATTTCGCCATTAATGGACTGTACCAAGCCCATTTGAGTGAAAAATTCAGCCGCCCTGCTGCCGCCGGAATCATCGGTATTCATAGTAAGAGCAACTTTATTATCCTCGCCGCTGTTTCTGTTGTAAAGGAAAAATATATCTTGGACGGAATCATAACTTGCTCGAACGTTTGTGCCCGCGTTATTGATATTGGATACCAAATCGTTGAAAGTATAACCGTCTGCAAGTTGCTGATAAGTTACTTTGATAGTTTCGGGCGCAGATAAAAACGTCGTTGAAGCAGTGCCCGAATCTGTTGCAGTAATTGTGTAGGTGACGCCGCCATACGTGACAGTATTATTAGCAGTGACATTGGAGGTAACATCTTCGCCGCCAATTGTTATCGTGCAGTTGCCGTTTGCGTCAAAAGTAATTTCGACAGTTTGAGCGCCATTTGCTAAAGCCGTGTTGCTATCGGAAATTTTAGCCGTGAATAAATTTTCGTTGGTACTGAATACTGAATTGCCACTCTTGCCGTCGCTCACATTAAACGAAAACGCCACTGTTGAAGTATCGGTTATAGTTGTTGAGTTGCCCTCTGAATCGGTATAAACGACGTTATTGTCTGTGTCGGTGGTAATGTTCGTAAAAAACGCGTCCGCCAATTTAACGCTATTGGTTTTAACCTCGCCGTCGTCATTGAGACCAACGCGCTCAATTGATTCAGTGCCAATAAGATAAGCCGCCGAAGCGAGCTGTCCAACTTCAACGTAATGCGTCATTACAGGAGCTGTAGCATTAGCCGTAGCAGTAACTGTTGATTCATTGCTACTGGAAGCTCCGCGCGCATTTGTGCCGCTGGAAAGTTTGTACTGAGTAAGTGTAGAGCTGTTAAAAGTTTGAAGTTGCCCATACAAATCGACATATTCAGCCTTCTTCCACTCGTTTAAAGTGTACTTCTGCTTCATCTTGTCATATTCGTTTTGTTTGCTCATCATGCCGACTTTGACCATGGACTCAATATCGAGTCCCGAGCCGGACAAGCCGTAAATTCCATTAACGCCCATTATAAACCCCTCCCTGGTGCGTATTTAAAAATGAGCGCCAAGCCTTAAACAGTAACTTGACGCTCTGTGCGGACTACACCGCCTTAAACAATGTTAAGCGAAAAATCCTACCGCTTAAAAATTACTCGCCGTTAGTTAGAATCAAGCGCTCTCGTCAACGAAAGTACCGATAAACGCATCCATCCAGATCTTTGACTTGACCATGTTTTTAACCATTTCCTCAGGCGGCAATTCCTTGATAACGTCTCCGCTTTCCTTGTCAACCAAACGTACCGACATAACTCCGGCGTCTTGGTGATAATTGAAACTAAGGTTGGCGTTGATTTTGCTCATAAGCTGATTCAGCTCTTGAGTAATGTTGTCGAGCGCCTTTTCGTCAATCGGCTGTTTGAGCTGGACTTCCGTATCGTCCGGTTGCTTTTGCTTGGAAGTGTTATCTGCGTCCGTTTTGATGCTTTTGCCGTCGATTACGAAACGACTTTGAGTTTCCACCGTCGCTGCCGGCGAGTCAAAATTGGCTGTAGATTGCCCCGCGCCTTCACGCGAACTTCCAACGTTGACTTTTTCAGCCGCACTCACGACGACTGCCGCTGATACGACATCTTGTAGCTTCCCTACCATAATAATTCATCCTCCTTAAAAATTGCCACTCGAAATCTGCGGTTGCATTGTAGAAGTTTTTGCCGCCGTTTCTACTTGGCGTTTATTTCAGAGGCAGGGCGCTGTGCAAATCGACATTGCCCAGTTGCGCCGCCGCCTTCTGATTTTCTTCTTGTATCGCCCGATAAATTTCGCCGCGATATATTTTTATATCCCTTGGTGCATCAATCGCAATTCGCACGTTCTCTCCCTGAACTTCAACAACATTTATGACGATATTATCGCCAATCATTATTTGTTGGCGAGGCTTTCTCGTCAAAACGAGCATTTATTTTGCCTCCTTTTTAGGGTCGGGGAAGAGACGCTCTTTGGTTGTGTAATTGGTTTTTTCCAGCACGAGTTGTTTCGCCTGCATATTGGAAGTATTAAGAACAATCGGCGCAAGCAGATTTGCCGTCATGTAACGAATACTAAAGTTCGGTATCGTCACCAGCGCATAATACGAAACTGTGTCCTGTTCCTTGATGTCTAATTCTTGTATGCTGGCGTCGTCGACTTCGAAAGTATAATCCGGAAAGAACAAGAACGGCACTGTAAGCAAAAATGCTAACTCCGGCGTTTTCAATGACTGCATAAAATAATACGGGCTTTCCTCGTCATAGGGCAGAATGATAAATTCGTGCTCCTCTTCAAACGCAGGTATACCATTTGCAAAATGCACTACGCGCTTTTCGTCAATCTCAAGCTCACCAAATCTGCTGGTATTAACCTTTCTCATAAGTTCCGATCCGCCTCCATTGTAAAAAGTAAATCTTGACATTTTACTAAGATTAAAGCTGAACTACGAATGCGATTTTGCCCAAGTTTCAAGCGTAAATATCATATTCATTCATCGTTACCCAACGCCGGATAAAGCCTCTGTCCGCTAAGTAAGTTTCAGCAGTGCCGCGATTGTAGCGAATATCAGCAAATGGCGTAGTTTCAATTTGTTCAGTGACATCGCCGCGCTCACTTTCGCCGACAATTTCAGATTCGTTAACCGTAATTTCCGGACCTTCCATAAGCTCAAGGCTCAATACGTTATGTGCGTCATACCTTGCCCAGAAATTATTCATAACCTGCTGCATAATATCATCGCCAGGCTTAGCGCCGTCTCTTGCGCGAGTCCAAGCTTCCTCGGTACGCCGCGAAGTTCCACTCCGAACATCAGCTAATCCCTGTTGTCCAAATTCGCGCGTCAAATCGGTTAAGTTGCGTGCGCCCCAAGCTCTGCGGCTTTGATAGCTTTGAATATCCGTTGTAGGTTGCGTAATAGTTTTATTTGAGCGCGCCTGTTCGTTGGGTGTATGAAGTTCCGCCGGAACTACTATTGAACGCTCAACTCGCGCCTGCTCCTGATGTATCGAAGTTTGCGGCAACGCGTGACGTATATTCAATCTTAGTATTGTCATTGTTTATTTCACCCCCTGCATTGAAAAATCCTGCCGTTTGAAAAAATTTTTACAAGTAATCTGCTAAAGACTGCGGCAAGACTCTCCCGCCCAGAGACAGTGACAAATTATATATAGTTGTCATTTCCATAAGCTTTGTAGCAAGCTCCGCAATATCAGTACTGCTGACATTGGTAATATCTTCAGTGATAACTACGCTTTGATTGTCAAGCATATCGTGAACGCTGTTGTAAAGTTGGAGGCGTGCGCCCATGGTTGTTTCCGAAATGATAAGCGTGGAATGTGCAACGTCCGCCAAAGTTACGCCGTCGCTGGTAAGCCAATGCGCGTCAACCGCGTCAACTTTTTCATAAACCGCAAGCAAATTATTCAGCATAGCCGAACCGGATTGCTCATTACCGGAATATGAATCGTCGAAAATGTCATTGCCGAACATATCTTGCCCAGTCAAATTGACAATATCGCTGGCGGTATCAGTTGCGCCGTTCAGCTTAACCATAGAAATATGTTGGTTGTCGCCGCTGTACGTAACAACATTTTGACGAATGGTAACAAAATCCAGCGTAGTATCTGAGCCGTCTATTGAAACGGTTAAACCTTCGCGACCGGTGTCATTGATAATTCCCTGGTTGCTGAAATAATCGCTGACGCGGAAATATGCAACGTTTTCACTTTCGCTAATCGCAGTTTTAATTACGCTCTCGCTAAGTCCAGTTGCACTTGCCACTTCAGCAATATTTGTATCGGAATCCTCGGAATCGCCAATTCTTTTCAGTGCGATTTTCAAATCAGTACTGCCGGAAATTTTTCCATTCGCAATGGCAACAATAGTATCGGAGTCGGCACTTTCAACGGTGTCGAGTGCGTCTTCTTCAGAAATACGAAGGTCAGCCTCCGCGTATTCGGAGGAGTCAACTTCAGTTATGGAATTGTAACCATTTGCAATTAAATCTTTATAATCGGTATCAACGAAATCTTGAGAATACAAATAGCCGGTGTGCGTGTCGAGGTAGTAAGTTTCATCGCCACTTTCAAGCGTCAACATTTGATACAGCGAAACATTAATGTCGCCTTGAGTATCTCTGAAAAATTCAGCCTGTTTGGCGTCGAGATTTTTAGCGAGCCCGCGGTCAACCTTATCGCTGGATTTGGTGAAAGGCTGCGTCAAATCTTTTTGCCCTGCGAATAGGAAACGGTCGCCGAGTTGATAATTGCAATTTGACATAATTTGGTCAACGAGCGCGTCCATTTCCTGCGCGATAGCCTTTGAGTCGGATTGAGACAGATAGCTATTCGCCGCTTGATTGGTTTTTCTTGCGAAAGTTTTAATGTGATCTGCCATTTCAGAAACAATATTATCGGAGTTTTTCATCCAAGAAACAGCTGTGTTGACGTTATTTGTATACTGAGTATTTTCGTTATCGGTAAATTGATAGCGCATTAAATGAGTATAACCAATAGGGTCATCGCTGCCCCTGTGAATTTTAGAGCCGTCAGCCTGCTCAAAAAGTTTCTGCTGCGCAGCGTAGGTTTTATTGAGCGATTTTTTGTAGTTATACATGAACTGAATGCTGCTCATGCGAATTGCCATTTTAATTACCTCCCAACTGCGCCGGTGTTATTGACAAGACGCTCTAAACATTCGTCCATTGCGCTAAGGCAACGTGAGCAAGCACCGAACCCTTTCTGAAATTTAATCATATCGCCGAGTTCTTCGTTCCAGTCAACGCCATTTGTACTGTCGCGCCAATTTTCGATTTGATTCATAATAATATCTTGCTGATCGATATTCGTATCCATAGCGTTTGAATCGACGCCGAGCTGTGCCATTGCCGATTGATAATAGGAATTGAAACTTACTCCGCCGATTGCGTTAATCGTGCTGTACGTTCCCATATATTTCGTTACAGCCATGGTGGGAATACGCTTTTCAGAAATAATACTACTGAGATTCATATTGAAAAGTTCACTGATATAAACGGCATTAGTACCGTCAGCAGTACGGTTGCCCCATTCAACAAGATGTTCACCGACTTCCGCCAGTGTCATTGTTGAATCAAAATCGTCGCTGGTATCATAAGCCGTTGCCGCCGCAATATATCGATAGCCGCCGGTTTCCTCGAAGACAGCATTTGTTTTCATTGCTGACAGAAGTTGAACGCCGGTTAACTTTACAATTTCGCCTTTTTCGTCTTTACGCATAATTCCGGTCGGCTCTTTGATTGTGATATAATTAAATCTGCCGCTGGAATCATAATTGTAAATATATTCAACATTACTTTCGCCGAAAAAGTTTACTGTATTCGGAATTTGCGTTTTCGTACCGTCGCTGTTGTAAACGGTATCACCATATTGGTCGGTGGCTTCTTTGAGTTCGCCGCGCAAATCATAGCCTTGCTTGTGGACGTCGTTAAGCGTGGTCATCATAAAAGCCGCCATATTCGCTAAATCGTCAATGTAGCCTTTGCATTCGTCGATAGAATCAAATTCAGCCTTCAAGATACCAGTTTGCGGCTTAAAAGCAATATCGCTTTCTTCGATTTTAATTTCGTAATCGACAACGCCATAATCAACGCCGTACTTGGAACTGGCAACGCCGTTTGACATAGCCAAATGAAGTCTGTCAACGCCCGCAACGAGCGTAACGCCGCCGGTAGAAATTTCATAAGCTCCGACGCTGGTTTCGTGTACGCTAATAGCAACGTACTCTGAAAGTTTATCCGCTAATACATCACGTTGGTCGCGCAGGTCATTTGCTGACAAACCCGCCGCTTCCTTCGCAACAATAGTACCGTTCATTTCCGCAATATCTGACAAAATCTGATTAATATCACGGACATAAACGCTGAGTTCGTCGTATTTGTCTTCAATTTGGTCGCGCAGTTGCTGAGAGGCGGAGCGCATTGTATCACTTAAAATTTTGCCTTTCTCGACAACTGCAACGCGGCTAGCAGAATCTGAGGCGCTTGTAGACAAATTTAGCCAGGATTTATAAAATTCCTTCATTGCATTTTCAACGCCGCTGTCCGTGGAATCGTTAAAAATGGCTTCGACTTTGTCATAATTCCTAGCCATTGCCTCGTAGTAGCCTTGTTTAGAAATTTCGCTGCGGAATTGAACATCCGCGTAAGTATCGCGCGCGCGTGTTAATGAAACAACGTCAACGCCCGTACCGATTGCAAATTTACTGCTATAATCGGCGGGCGTCGCAACCGGATTAACCGACTGGCGCGAATATCCTTCTGTGTCCGCATTTACGATATTGTGACCAACCGTATTCAATGACAGCTGATTTATATATATGCCGCGGACCATTGTGTTTAGTCCTGTGAAAGTTGCCATCGCAATTAGCTCCTTCGTGAGTGAATCTAATAGCGGCGTTTCAGATTGTTCACGCCGTTTCAATAAATAAAACCTAGACATTGGTATCAAAAATGCGGCGGTTGCTCTGAGTGCCGGTTGTTGCTCCCGCGCCGTACGATACATTTGTTGAACTGCGCGACATAACATTGATATTGAAATTCACAAAATCCATACCGTTTTTAGTCAAGCGTTTCAAAGTAGCCGTTGCATTTCTAATTTGCGTCTGAAGATTATTCGCCTGTTTCAAAAGACTTTCCGCAACTTCGCGTTTACCGCTTTGCTCCTGTGCATTGAGAAATTCGCTAAGATTTTTGGCGCGCATTCTGTCTAAAAAATTTTGTGAGCGTATCGAATTTCCGGAAAGTTCCTTTACAATGGGCTCAATCTTCCGAACCGACTGTACCATATCCAGCGAGTTGTTTTTGAGTAAATCGGTCAATTCGGCGAACAATTTCAGCAGTCGATTGCAAAGAATTGTTTGTTCCCTCAAAATAGCAATTACCTCGTCCATTATCCACCTCGATTGTCAATTCAAAGCCCTAAGCTTGATAGTCGAATTTCTGTTGGTGAGTGACGATACCGCCGGATTTGCCGTAAGTTGGCTGGACGGCGGCGTTGCTTAAACGATTGAGATGATACTTGACGGCGTCCAATGCGCCCTGCGCGAGAACTTGATTATTATCGCGAATTTTGATAGCCGCGTTAACATTTTTAGTAAGCAATTTGTGAAGACTGACAAGCCGATTTTCGATAGCCCGCGTTGGAGCATTTTTGTAAAAATCTTCGGCTTTAGTTGCGTTGCTTATTGCGATGTTGTTTTTCGAAAGTTCCTGCAGAATAGCTTTGCGCCGGATTTCAAGGTTCTCAATTTTCGCGGCGATAAGTTGTTCTTCGTCCAGAATTTTGGATAAGCCGGTCATATTGATAGCGACCAGGGCGTCACGCTTTTTTTCGCCAAGTTTCGTCAAGCCGTCATAAGCCAAACAAATTTTTCCGAGAACGTCAATTAATTCTTCCCACATATTTTGCCGCCTCAAAATCTGGTCAAGAGGATACTTGCTGCGATATTTTCTGCCGAAACGTTGTAACTGCCGTCGGAAACTGCTTGCTCGTATTTTTTAACCTTGTCTTGACGAACTTCAGACTCACCGCGCAATTTCTTCAGAATCTCGCTAAAACTTTGAGCTTCCTTCGACAACGAAAGTTCATCCCGCTTTTGAATGTTGCGCGCGCCGGTAGCGGAATTGGAATAGCGCGTTGCAACGACAGCGTTTGAGGAATAAAGATTCGCCATCGAATTTACATTATTGACAATCATGACTTTCACCACCCGTGAATTTTTGCCGCCAAACCATTTTGACTTGACGGTTTCGTTTAATAACATATCGAAAAAAAAAGCGCGACTCTTAAGCCTCGCTTGCATTTTAACATTATTTACAATTTAATTTTGAAAAATTTCTTCCTTGCCGACGTACAGGTAAAATGCGCCGGTGTTGACGTGAATTTTCATAACGCCGATATTTTCTTTGGCGCGCCCGCAACGCGGCGGATCTAAATCTTCTTCGATACCAAATTTTTCGGCAAGTTTAATCATAAAGTGACCGGTAAAAACATTGAGCATTTCGGAAACTGCATCGTATTCTTCTTCGAGCGAATCAATTTGAAAATGCTCGTAAGCTTCGGCAATATCGCGCAGAATTTTTTCCTCAGCCATAATTCCAATCACGAACGCAATTTTGCCTTCAGTTCTGACGCTCGCGCCGAAATTTGACGTTGCAGGAAGTTCAGCCGCCGATATTTTTATAATTTTTGAATCAAGCGTATCGAAAATAAATTCTTGAAAACTTTTAACAATCTCCAAAGCCATTTCGTAATCCAACTGAATCACGTGAAACAGCGCAGAATAACATTCCTTGAAAGAATTTGACTGTTCCCAATCAACGCTGCTCATTGACTTTCGCCGCCAAGAGCCGCCGCCTTCTTCAAATTTTTAGCGCGAACTCTCTTGATAGTGTCAACGGCGCGAACAATTTGCTCTTTGGTATACGGTTTTTGAATAAAATCGATAGCGCCCATTTTGAGCGTCTGCATTAATTTTTGAGGCGTACCGGCGGACGACAGCATTACAATCGGTACAAGCGGCGTAACTTCGCGCATAACCTGCAACGCTTCAATTCCGCCAACTTCCGGCATTACTATGTCCAAAATTACGCCGTCCGGTTCGTGCTCCAAATCCAGTGCGATTGCGTCTTTGCCATTCGCCGCTTCGATTACGTCACAATCAAGTTTTTCTAATTCATCGCGCAGTTTTTTTCTCAAAAGTTTTGAATCATCCACAATCAGTATCAAAAATTTTTTATCATCGCGAGGTTTAACGGGCGTCCCGTTCGAAATTTGTCCTTCATTTTCCACTACAATATCCCTCCCAGAATTTTTAAGCTTAATCCTGTTGTAATTCTAACATTAGCTAAAAAAACGGTCAAGAATAATTAATCAGCATTTCTTTCTAGAAAGAAACGCTGGCAAAGAAAGCGCCGCTCAGATAGTCGACTTCCGGTCGACTAATTCGCGGCGGGGTTCGGCGCGCATTATTGCGAAAGTTTATTCATTAGCCGGAACTTTCATTTTAACAATAAACATCACCAAAATTAAGCAGACTATACTCGCCGCCAATCCTAACCAGCCATTTTGAGTAAAGCCGTCAACAATGTAACCGACAACGCAACAAGCCGAAACCGTCAAAACATATGGTACTTGCGTTTCAACGTGTTCAAGATGACTGCATTGCGCGCCTGCCGACGCCAATATCGTTGTATCAGAAATCGGCGACGCGTGGTCTCCACCAACTGCCCCCGACAATATCGCCGCTATGCACAGCACCAGCATTTGATAAGTTTCCGGCGTCAAAGTTATTACCGCCAGCGCTATTGGTATCAAAATGCCGAATGTTCCCCAGCTCGTTCCTGTTGCAAAGGCTAAGCCTATCGCTACCAAGAAAAATATTATCGGCAAAAATACTGCGATTGACGCGTGCTCGTGAACTATCATTCCAACGTAGCCGCCCAAATTCAAATAACTGTCGCCGCAAACGCCCGATAAAGTCCACGCCAGGCACAAAATAAATATTGCAGGAACCATCGCCTTGAAGCCCTGCGCGAAACATTCGCAGAACTCAGCAAATTTAATAACGCTGCGCGGCAAATACAATACCGCAATAAATATCAACGAAATAAAACTGCCCAACGCTAACGCCGCCGAAGCGTCACAATCTGCAAACGCGTCCGCAATGGATTTACCTTCATTAATGCCGCCAGTGTAAAGCATACCGTAAATACACGCCGCAATTAACACTACCAGCGGCAAAACTAAATCGATAATTTTTCCATTGCCGCCGGAATTTTTTTCTTCATCGGCAGTATTTTTATATTCTGCGGGAATTTCAAATTTCTTAACCGCTTTGCCCATCGTCGCGTAATCGCGCCCACTCACAATTATAAAAATCATAAATATCATCGTCAAAATTGCATACAAATTGAAAGGTATCGTTTGCAAGAAAAGCGCGAATCCGTCAATTTCAGTTCCCTCTGGCAAAGACGAGCCGACCGCCGCCGCCCAACTCGAAACCGGAGCAATTATGCAAATCGGTGCAGCTGTTGCATCAATTATGTAAGCCAGTTTTGCACGCGCGATTTTGAATTTGTCAGTCACAGGACGCATTACCGTTCCGACCGTCAAGCAGTTGAAATAATCATCAATGAATATCAACATTCCCAGAAAAGCCGTCAAGCCCAACGCTGATTTTTTGCCGGAGATTACGCGGCGCGCCCATTCGCCATAAGCCCGCGTTGCTCCGGATTTTGTTATCGCCGCTACCAATATCCCCAATATTACTAGAAAAGTCAAAATGTTAATGTTTCCGCCTATTTTGCTTGACATTATTTCAAAAAATATTGTTATTGATTTTAAAAATTCTCCACCAGTGAATAGCATTGCACCTGAAAATATTCCTATGATTAATGAAAAATAAACTTCCTTTGTTAAAAGCGCCAAAACTATTGTGATTATTGGCGGTAAGAGTGATATAGCTGATGTTTCCAAATTTCAACAGACCTTTCTTCAACTAAAAATAAAATGTGCTGCAGGCGCGGCAATGATTATGCTAATGATTGTGCGCTCAAGGAACAGGATAAATAATTCCGGCAGATTCACAGGAATTTTCGAGCCAAGAATTAAGCCGCCAACTTCAGACAAATAAATTAATTGCGTGACTGAAATTACCGCCACGATAAATTTTGACATTGGCACGGTAATTGTTTTCGCGGCAATGATTGACGGAGTAAACATATCTGTAAAGCCGACTATCATTGTTTTGGAAACTTCGGCGGCTTGCGGTACGTCAAGCAAATTCAGCAACGGCAAAAATGGCATTCCGAGCGTCTCAAATATTGTTGTGTGATTTGCCAAAACAAGCGCCAATGTTCCTATGCACATTACAACCGGCAAAACTCCAAACCACATACCAGCTGCATTTTTAAAACTGCTCTCCATAAATTGTTCGACGCCGCGGAATTCACCTACACGCTGTTTCGCTAATGCTAATCCATATTGCAACGAGGAAGTGTAACCTTCTGGCAAAGTTTCACCCATTGCTTTACCTTCAACTAAAAATTCATCCTTCTTCAATGACAGCGGCGGTATTCTCGGCAAAACTAATGCGCACGCAATACCTATCGCGCAGATTAACAGATAATACGCGCCGAAATATTCCATTAAGCCGACCTGCGCGAGTACCACGATTGAAAATGTTATCGAGACCGCGGAGAATGTTGTTGAGATTATTGCTGCCTCACGCTTTGAATAGTAACCGCTTTCATATTGATTCGCAGTCAACATTACGCCTAATGTTCCGTCGCCAATCCAGCTTGTTATGCAGTCGACAGCTGCGCGACCTGGTATCGTGAATACTGGACGCATTATCTTTGTCAGCATTGCGCCGATAAATTCAAGCAAACCAAAATCTAACAGTAGCGGCAATAATAATCCTGCGAGCAAAAATATTACCACCAAAACTGTTAGCAAATCATTCAGCACGAAACCACCATTGTCAGCTGAGGTTATCATATGAATTACGCCGCCCGATTCGTCGTCCGCGTCTATTCCAAGATACGTCAGCCAAATAAATATCGCTCCGATTATCCTAATTATAACCCAGATAGCTGTTGTCGAAAATGTATTCGCAACTATCGGGTACGTCGCTATGAAATTTGGTTTGCCCAAAAAAATAATTCCCAGCACAGCTGACATTGTAACGATTATCACGCACAACAGCGGTAAAAAATCGTTTACTGACTGACTAATGAAATCGGCGATGATTTTTACAACAATCGTCCACTGATCATTATACTGCACGGGAATCATAAACAATGCAATTCCAATGATTGACGGAACTAGAAAACCAGCAAGTGAACCTTCCTTTTTGCCCATAATAAAATTTCTGATACTCCCTTCGACAATTTTAAAGTCAACGGGCGTATTTTACAGCAAAATCTTTTCAGCGGCAATAATTTATTCGTGAACTTCGTCGGAAGAGTACCTAACATAGCAGGCTTTACCGCGCCGCTTGGATTCGTACAGCGCCTTATCAGCCAATTTGTAAAGTTTTTGAAAATCCAAAGTGCCGACGTCAGTGCCAATACCAATACTGCAAGAGAAATGTTCCGCTGGACCAACTTTTAAAATTGCTAACTCGTGCAAAATTTCCTGCGCGATTTCGTCCGAACGTTTGAGGACATCAGCAACCATATCTGGCATATAAACCATAAATTCATCTCCGCCAATCCTACCTATTAAATCTTTGGTACGAAAGGCGCGACGCAATACTAATCCAAATGCTTTTAAAACTTCATCGCCGATTTGGTGTCCGTAATGGTCGTTGATATACTTGAAATTATCGAAGTCGAAAATCAACAGCACAGATACATCGCTAGGATTTTTGGTTTTAATTGTGTTTTGAACTTCCTCCTCGAATGTGCGCTTGTTAAGCAAACCCGTCAATAAATCGTGCTTGCTCTTATTCGTAGCTTCATAAAATTCCTCGGAAAAGCGGTGGACATACCAACGGATAAACATAAACGCTACAACAAGAATTACAAACGCCGTCGCCAACATCGTTAAGATATAGTTGGTAATAATCCTGTTAAAATTATCCGTTGTTTGCGAAACCATAAGCACTCCGGCAACGCTGTTATCGCTATCCTGCCGAATCGGTATGACGTAAGCTTGACATTGTTTGCCGTTGATTTCGATAGCTCGACACCAAAGTTGAGCTCCATTAGTCAGCGTATAATTTTTGATATAGTCAATGGCGTCCGTTTCAACTGCGCGAGTACTATGTGAATTAATTATCGATGTCATTTCTGGATTATCGCCAAAGAAAAAAGTTACATCTATGTCAGTTTGTTTCTTTAAATCGTCGACAATGGAAGTTTCGTGCGACACATTGAAATTCATACCGCGCCAAACATTTCCGTCTGGTTTCCTGCCATAATCGCCATAGCCGTGACTGGAATACAAAGCTAATGCCGCTAATGCAGTTGATTTTAAATGCCCCTGCTTTTCGTCGTAGAGACTGGAGCGAAATTGTATGAATCCGATTATTAGCGAAATGAGCGCGAAGATAAATATTGGAATACAATTCGCTATCAAAAGTTTTGTACTGTATTTCATATCGCTCACCTAAATCGAATCTTTATTGAGAACATTTACGCCTGTATCGATTTTAACATTTGTTTCAGTGTAATTGCCCTTCAAAGTTTCCACTGCGATTTTAATTCCGTCGTAACCCATAGCTTGAGGATTCTGTTGCAAAGTTGCATAGAGGACACCATCGTACATCAACGCAAGCACAGCGTCGGAAGTATCGAAACCCATTACAATTTGCTTTGAGCCAGAACTTTTCATTTGTTCACCAAGTGCGAGTGCAGTCCTCTCGTTTGGTCCAAAGAATGCAACGTATTCTGGATGTTCGGCAGCAAAATCTTTAAGCGATTGATCATTATCCTCCATGAAAAATGTATCGTCCAATGTAAAATTTGTACCTTCAAATGATTTGCGGAAACCTTTGATTCTAAGCGCGGTGCTGGTGACATTAGCTTTATTTGCGCTGATACCAATAATGCCGGAAGTTATTCCTGCGTCTGATAAACCTTTTTGCAAAGTCTCGCCAGCTACCACTCCAGCTAATTCGTTATTAGTTGCTAAGAATGCTATGCAATCGAAATTTGCTGCATTGTCTACGTAAATAATTTTGACACCAGCTTCAGCCGCTTTGCGCAAACTTTCATTGACGCCATTTGGAGAACTTGCCGCCAGTAAGATTGCATCTGCGCCTTCAGCTACTGCTTGGTCAATGCAAATCATTTGAGTATCGTCTTCATTGGTATCTGGACCTGTCCATTTGTAATCAATTCCACCAAGTTCAGCTACAGCTCTGCGACAACCGCTATCAATCGACTTCCAAAAGTCATCAGCTAAGTCCATTGTTATTAGGTAGATTTTATAATCATCATCTTCGCCGGTGACTTTGTTGGTATTTCCAGATGAATCTTCAATCACGACAATATCTGGCGACTTCGTGCAACCAGCAAAAAAAATTATCACCGACATTATATATATAAGTACGGCGGTTATTTTAGATATGGTTATTTTAGTCTTAAGATTTTTCATAGCAGTACAATCTCCACTTTAATAGTATTAATGATATATTACACTCAAAAGGTTTTTTGTCAATTGCCTGCTTTAACAAAATAATCTTGGCTAACCTCCGCTTAATCGATTAATCTTGCTTGCTAAAACTCCTGCACCAAATCCGTTATCAATATTTACAACTGAAACACCAGATGCACAGCTATTTAACATTGATAATAGAGCTGCTAATCCATTAAATGATGCGCCATAACCAACGCTAGTCGGAACGGCAATGACAGGCTTATCAGTTAATCCACCAATAACGCTTGCAAGTGCGCCTTCCATTCCAGCAACAACTACTATCACATTCGCTGATTTGATTTCATTCATATGAGCAAAAAGCCTGTGAATGCCAGCAACTCCACAATCATAAACCGTTTCAACAACATTACCCCAGAGATAAGCAGTTAATCTTGCTTCTTCACAAACTGGTAAATCACTTGTACCTGCACTTACTATTAATATTCTCTTATCCATGCGACGCTTAATGTCTTTGCGGTCAACATAAATCATCCTAGCAATTTCATCATACTTAGCATCTGGCACAGCATCAATCAAAAATTCATATTGCTCACGACTGGCACGAGTAGCGATTAAGTTTCCATTGCTATGCTCATACAGCGATTTGAAAATTGAGCGGAGTTGTTGTTTAGTCTTGCCAGCAGCGTAAACAACTTCAGGGAAACCTTGACGCAATTCTCTAGCGTGATCGATATTCGCAAAGCCCAAATCTTCAACCTTATTCACCAAAATATTTTGGAGCTTCGCCAGAGTTTCAGCTTCGGTGAGGTCGTTATCCTTGTATTCGCGCAGGACTTTTCGCGAGTCTTCCTCAAGCGCAGGGTTGATAGCTTTGGTTGTCGGTTCAATAAATTTGGTACCAATGTCCGGATCAAAATTGCCTTGGTCAAAATCAAAATCGCCGCTATAAAGCCCCCTGCAAATTTCGCCTTGTTCAAAATCGTTCGTTTCGAAGTTGAAAAATTCTTCGTCAATTTGCCGCAGGGACTCAAAAATCGGCAAGAGTTTTCGCCCAATGTCCGTCAAGGTGTATTCGACGCGCGGAGGCACTTCGGCAAAAGATTCGCGGCGGATGAAGCCCCTGCCCGTCAAAAATTGCAGTTTGGTGGTCAGCGTTTGGTCGGTGATTCCGATGCTTGCCCTGAGTTCGGTGAAGCGCCTCGCTCCATTGGCGAGTTCCAAAATTATCGAACCCGCCCAAAAATTCGACAAAATTTCGATTATGTCCCGTTTCAAAAAATTGTCCATAAGACACCTCCAGAAATTTTTTTCTAATTGCATAACGCTCAAGTCAAACTTATGTTAAATATACCAAAAATTTTTGGTTAATGCAATGCTCAATCAAATCATATAAAATTTGGGTAAAAAAAATTTGCGTACTTGTTTTATTGGGGGTATTTGGTATAATTTTAGCGAATAAAATTTGGAGGCTGATAATATGAAAATCGCAGTAATTGCCGCTAATGGCAAAGCCGGTCGTTTAATCGTTGAGGAAGCCGTTAATCGTGGCTTAGACGTTACCGCCATTACTCGCGGCGAAAATAAATCTGTCGCGCAGAAGTCTATCTCGAAAGATATTCTTGCTTTGACAAAGGACGATTTGAAAGATTTCGACGTGATAATTGATGCGTTCGGCGCGTGGAAACCGGAAGAACTTTCCAATCACACTAAAACCAGTCAGCACCTTTGCGATTTAATCAGCGGTACTGAAAAACGTTTGTTAATTGTTGGGGGCGCTGGAAGTCTTTTCACAAATAAAGAGCATACCGCTCAAGTTATGGGTGCGCCGGATTTTCCCGATACTTTCAAACCGCTCGCGCAGGCACAGGCTAATGAACTTTTCGCTCTCCGCAAACGCAAAGATGTTAAATGGACGTTTATTAGTCCTGCGTGCGATTTTCAAGCTAAGGGCGAACGCACCGGCAAATACATTCTCGGCGGCGAAGAGTTGACGCTCAACGACAAAGGCGAAAGTATTATCAGCTATGCAGATTATGCTATCGCAATGATTGACGAGGCGACCAAAGGCAACAACATTCAAAAAAGAATTTCGGTCGTCAGAGCTTGAGCCGCGTTTAAAATCACAATCGCCGCGTGTTCAAATGTCAAGCCGCCCTGCAAAAATACCGTGAATGGTTCGCGCAGAGGTCCATCCGCGCTAATTTCAATCGACGCGCCTTGTACGAAAGTTCCCGCCGCCATTATTATTTTATCGGTGTAGCCTGGCATATCCCAAGGTTCGGGCGCGGCAAATGAATCGACCGGCGAATATTCCTGCACTGCGCGACAGAATTTTATCAAGTTGTCGGCGGATTTTAATTCGATGGCTTGAATAATATCTGCGCGATTTTCATTCGGCAACGGCGAAGTTTTGAATCCGAGCGTTGAAAAAATTCCCGAAGCGAAAATTGCCGCCTTCAAAGCCTGTGCTGTGACGTGCGGCGCTAAAAATAATCCTTGGAATAAAAGCCGCGGCGTTCCCAAACTTGCGCCTAATTCGTTTCCCATACCAGGCGCTGTCAATCTGTAGGACGCCAAATCAACTAAATCTTTTCGCCCGACGATATATCCGCCAGTTGGAGCAAGTCCGCCGCCGATATTTTTAATCAAACTACCAGCGATAATATCAGCGCCAACTTCGATAGGCTCGGCAGTTTCAACAAATTCGCCATAACAATTATCAACAAAAGTTGAGCAATGCGAATTGGCTGATTTAATCACCGCGCAAATTTTTTCAATATCAGAAACTGTCAGCGGCTCACGCATAGAATAGCCGCGCGACCTTTGAATTAACGCCAGCTTTGTTTTTGAAGTCACGGCGTTTTTTATTGCGTCAATGTCAACCTTTCCGTCGCGCAGAGCAATTTCTTTGTAACCAACGCCAAATTCTTTCAAAGAGCCTCGCGCAGAATTTTTCCAGCCGATAACAGTTTGCATTGTATCATACGGCTCGCCGGTCACAGAAATTAATTCGTCACCTGGTCGCAAAATTCCAAACAAGACAGTAGCCAATGCGTGAGTTCCGCTGACAAATTGAGTACGAACGAGCGCAGATTCCGCCTTGAAAATCTCTGCAAAAAGTTCGTCAAGTTTTTCTCTGCCAATATCGCCGTAAGCATAGCCGGTTGTTGTTTTAAAATGTGCGTCTGAAACTTTTAATTTTCGCATTGCATTTAAAACTTTCGCTGTATTAATTGCCGAAATTTCGTCAACGCGCTCAAAATTTTTTTCAACTTCGCGCAGAATTTTTTTCCTCAAATCCAAGATTTTAACCTCCGTCAAAAAATTATTTAACCTTTCGCTTGCAAATGCCGATTAAATAATATAAAATGTAAAAAAATAGTCAAGGATTTTTTTCAAGGAAGGGTGATTTATAATGGCGACGATTACGAATATGGTCGGATCGGGTAATACCTCATTGTTCAACAGCTATTCGGCGCAAAGCAACAGAGGTTCTCTAAACAGCCTTTGGAGCAATTACAACAGTTTTTCGGCGAACGCTGCTACAGCGCTTTCTGGTCTTAGCGAAATTAAGTCAAATGTTTCTTCGGTTATGTCGAGTTACAATAACGCCAAGGATACTTTTTACACGGAATTTGACGACAATATGTCTTCCCTCGGTAAAGCCGCTAATAATATGAAAAATCTCAAAATCGACGTGGGCGAAAATCCTATCACGAAAACTGAGGAAGTTGACAAAGACGGCAATAAAACTACAAAAACTACTTACAGCGACGGTATGAAAAATGCTCTTGGCGCTGTTCAAGATTTAGTCAACAGTTACAATGATTCGATTAGTTTTTTGAAGAGCAACAGCGAAGTTTCAGCGCGCGTCAGCAGAATGGCGTCAAATTTCGGCGATACAACTTACCGCTCCGCCAATTACGAATCCATTGGTATAACTGTCGGCAGTGACGGTAAACTTACTATTGACGAAGATGCACTTGCTAAAGCTATTGCTGACGATCCGGATAAGGTTTCTAGCGTTCTTGGTAAAGACGGACTCGCCGGTAAAGCCGAACAACATATTGAAATGGCTAACAGTCAGCGCGATCAACTTTTCCCTGCCGCGAAATCTATGCTCGGCAATGAACTTTCTGCCGCCGCTCTTTATACCGGCAGCGCTTATATCAATATGACTTCTATCTCAAATATTGGTAACCTCGTTAATATGATGTTCTGATTTATAAAAAATTTTCTAAAACTAAAAAAATAATCGGACTGCCAATCGCGGTAGTCCGACTTTTTTTGTGTGCACTTCGTTAATTATGCCTGTTGTTGCCAATCA
>CAJOIB010000028.1 GCA_905234705.1 uncultured Selenomonadaceae bacterium
CCGCACATTCTAGCGTTTGCATTGTTTAATTTTCAAAGAGCCCGCTGAAGTGATTCAGCCTGCGTATAATACTTCAAACTAACCCACTTGTCAACCCCCCTCCAAAAAAATTTTTTAAAAAACTTTTTCAGCCCATAACTGCGCGATAAATCCCACAAATAATTGACACAACGCCGCCAAAAATTGTATACTACGCACGAATTTTATCCGTTAATTCGGAGGGAGATGTAATAAATTGTTCTTCAAGAAAAAGAAATTTAGACTTGCGGCGCTGGTTGCAAGTGGTATTTTGGCTTGTTCAATGTTCAGCGGCTGCAGTAACGATGGCGGCGGCGCGGCTAATTCCGACCAAATCGTTGTCGGCTCTAACTTTGAATTGACAGGCAACGTCGCTCAATACGGCACGAACGCCGCGAAAGGTTTTAAACTCGCTATCAAAGAAATTAACGAAGCGGGCGGTATCGACGGCAAACAAATTAAAATCGTCGAGGCTGATAATAAATCTGACGCCGCCGAAGCCGTTAACGCCGCTACTAAATTAATTTCTGATGATAAAGTTGTCGCGATTGTCGGTCCGGCTGTTACCGCTAATGTTATCGCCGAATCGCAGGTTGCCGCTGATAATAAAGTGCCGGTCATTGCGCCCGCCGCCACAAATCCGGACGTTACCGTCGAAAATGGCGCTGTTAAGCCGTTTATCTTCCGCAGTTGCTTTATCGACCCGCAACAAAGCGAAGTTATGGCTGAATTTGCCTCTAAAGATTTAGGCGCTCAAACCGCCGTGCTTTATCTTGATTCCAGCTCCGATTATTCTAAGAGCCTGGGCAAGATTTTTAAAGAAAAATTTGAAGCCGCCGGTGGCGAAGTTGTTATGGAAGAGGCTTTCTTGGCGAAAGATCAAGACTTCAAAGCCGCGCTTACCAAAATTAAAACTGCTGACGCTGACGTAATTTTTGTTCCGGCTTATTACGAAGAAGTTGGTAAAATCGTCAAGCAGGCGCGCGAACTCGGCATTGAATCTGTAATTCTCGGCACTGACGGCTGGGACGACGTGAAAGTTGTTGACATTGCGGGCGCTGACGCCCTTAACAATACTTTCTTCTGCACACATTATTTTGAAGGCGATGAAGACGTTCAAGAATTTCTCACCGCTTACAATACCGAGTACCTTGAAAAGCCGAATGTTTTTGCGGCGCTCGGTTATGACTCCGGCAAAATGTTAGTTGACGCCATTCAACGCGGCGGCTCTGACGCTGAAAAAATCCGTGAGAATATCGAAAATATTAAGGATTTGAAAGTTGGCACGGGCGTTATCACCATGGACGCCGCTACCCACAATCCAATTAAGGGCATTGTCGTTATCGAAAACAAAGACGGCGGGCGCGAATTGCGGACGAAAATTTTGCCTCAAGGATAATTTATTTTTCTAACTAAACAAAAAGTCGCCATCGACGCTGTTGCCGGTGGCGATTATTTTATTGGGGGTACGAATTTGCCTAAGATTTTTTTGATTATAATTATCTTGCTCTGCGCGAGCGGCTGCGGCAATGATTTTGTCGAAATAAATTTGCCAGTTAGCGTCGAAAATGAGCGCGCCGCTGAAATTCCTGAAAAAATTACCACGGATATTTATTTTGACGCGACGGTTTCAATGCAGGGTTATACAACGCTGTCCGGCGGCAATGTTTACCGCACTTTGCCGGATATTCTGAGCGATATTGGCGGCTCTATGGGCGATATTAATTTTTACAGTTTTGGCGAAAAAATCACGCCGCTTGAGGGCAAAGATTATCGCCGCTTCAATTCGCCCGAACCTTACACCGAAATTATTACCGCCGTGCACAACGTCATTGATAAATCTGAGCCTGCGCATTTGTCGATAATCATAACTGATTTGTTCGAGAGCGACGCCGATTGGAGCGGCATTGCTCAGAAAATCCGCGATAAATTTTTCGCCAATCATCTTGCCGTCGGCGTTATCGGCGTGAAAAATTCTTTCTACGGAGATATTTTTGACGTGGGTTTGAACGCCGCCAAATTCCGCTATGATTCAAATATTTTGCCGGAAAAGTTTCGTCCGTTTTATCTGCTGATTATGGGCAATGAGACGACTGTTGAAAATTTTATGCAGAAATTCAAGGCGCGGCAGACTTTGCCGAATGACACGGAATATTTATTGCTGAGCGAAAATTTGACTGCGCGAGCCGCCGATTTGACTTTGCTGGAAATGGAAAATTTTTATGTTGAAGATAGGCTAAATCTGGAAGAGCGCGGCATTCGGGAATTTGGCTTAGATAAATTCAGCGCGCCCGCCAGTTTCACAGTACAATTCGATTACAACGCGCCGATTGGGGCTTGCCCGTTAAATTTGGCTGAAATGAATTACGATACCAAGATTTTTTACCTTGATGAAGATTGGCGGAGTCCTGCGCGAAATGACGTTAAAATTTCTATGATTGACGATACCGTGAAAATCGCCTTGACGCCGGAAAAATCTTTGAGCGAAGGCAAAATTAATTTCGTGCAAGTTTCGATAGCGCCCAACGCCAAAGGTTATCAACTGCCGCACTGGGTTAACGATTGGAATATGGCAAACGTCGATGCCGCGCCGGAAAATTTCGACGGCTCAAAAACTGTCAACTTGGTTTATATTCTCGGCTCGCTGAAAGATTCGGTTTTCGCCGCAACTCAACCTGTGCTTTTCAAAATGAATTTCGTTGTCGATGCTAGATAAAAAAATACGCCACAAATAAAATTATCGCAACGCCAATCACAATTTTAAATTTGCCGCCCGATTTATTTTCAACCGGTTCATCAACGGCAATTCGCGACGGTTTGTAAATTTGCTCCTTGGTAATTTCGACCGGCTGCGGCAATTCCTTTTTACCGAAAATCAGCGCCAAATCCGCCATCGTAATATTTTTCCTGTTCCAATCCAGCGCGTTTGTAATGGTTTCAATCACAAAATTAACGCGCGCCTCTTGCATACCGGAATTTTTGAGCGCGTCCGCCGCCTTTACCTTCGCCGCGTCAACATCTTCAGAAAAAATCAAAATCTCGCCAATGTTCAATTCCAGCGCCTTTTTAATCGCCGCATAATCCCGCCGTAAACCGTCCGGAACTTTTTTTTCAAGCACTGCAATTAATTCATCGCGCCGCAATAAAATATTCCTGTCCTGCGCGAAAATCTCACGCAAAATTTCTTCCATTCAAATCACCTTGTCAAGTGAGAATCAAAGCGCCCCGCGTCTGCAAATTCCATTCGCCCTTGAAAATCGCCGGTTTGCTGACAAATATTTTATCGTAACTGCCGCCGGAAGTAAAATTCGATTCAAAAACTTCGCCCATAGCCTGCTGAAAATGTATGTTGTTGTTATAATTTTTAATCTTGGGAACGACCGCAAAAAGCCCCGCGTCAAACTCAAACGCCCAATAATTACCGCTCCGCGCAGGCGTCGCTTCCTCAAATTTCGGCGGCGGTATCGGCTCATCAATCCGCAATTCAGCATTCGTGCAATTAAACGCTCGTACATTGAATTTTTGAATAAACTCATTAATCGCCCGCCGCAAATCTACGTCTTGACTGTCGAAATTTAAAAGCGCGTTAAATTCCGTTACAAAATCATCAAAGTTTTTCGATTTAACGTCCGCAGTCGCCGAATTAAAATCCGGAATTT
The DNA here is from genome assembly GCA_905234705.1 of uncultured Selenomonadaceae bacterium. GTDB lineage: Bacteria > Bacillota > Negativicutes > Selenomonadales > Selenomonadaceae > Quinella. The sequence goes on from CAJOIB010000028.1 coordinate 3,678, forward strand.
TTTTAGCGGGCGGCGCAATTTTCGTATCGACAATCGAAGTAGTTTTCTGCGCGAAGCTATTTTCACTAAGGCGGCGCTCCAAATCGGCAATTTTGTTTCTCAAATCGGAAATTTTTTTATCGGCGTCCTTGAGCTGGTTGCTGTGATTTTCGCGCATTTTGTCAATCCGTGAAGAATTTTCCTTGCAAAGAACGATACAAAGCATGATCGCAACGAGCGCCAGCGAAACAGCGGCAACGGAAATGTAGCCTGCAACCGAGCCCAGCGGAAAATCATTCGCCGCAATTTGCGCTTGAACCTCAGTGAATTTTTTATCGGTACTTGCTTTAAAGGCGTCAAAATCTTTCTGCGCGACAGTCTCTTCAACCGGTTCGGGAGTTTCTTCGGGCTCGTAATCTTCGGCGTAATAATCTTCTTCCAAGTCAAAATTCTCTTCGTCCATAATCAAAACATCTCCATTAATCGCTTCAGCTCAATAATAAATACCGGCTCAAGGAAAATTTTTTTAACATCAGCGCCCACCGACGCCACATAAAAACTGTTGGTGTCACGAATAATTTCTTCAGCGGATTCTTCATCGAAATCAACGCCATCAGCCCAAAGATTTTTCGCCGCGTTAAAATCGCTCATAAATTTTCTGAAACTGTCAAAAGTCGCGACGTTAATACCTTCCGAAACGTCATTTGCGCTGATAAAGGCATCGGCGGTAAAAGTATTCGTGCCCTGCGTAAATTCCGCGCCCGCCAATATCGAATTGAAAACGTAATCGTCCGAATCCTCGCCGAAAAGTTCATCATTAATGCGCGCCTGGTCAAAAAATTCGCTCGCATTGCTCGGCGGCTCAATAATCATTCCACTCGCAACTTCGACTTTCGGATAATGGCTAAGATTAAATTGAAAATTCTTCAGCCGTTTCAAGCCGGACGCATCAACCAGCATTTTCTCAAAAACTTTCAAGTACGGATTATTCTCAATCTCACTGCCGCCGGTTATCCAGCGAAAAATCCGCGAGCCATTTCCGCCGATATAAACGTACGGAATATTTTTGTGCGTGTAAATTTCCGCCTCATAAAGCGCGCCGACAATTTCGCCAATGTAATAAAACAAACCTGCCACCGCTAATTGCGCGCATTGCAAAACTTCCTTGACTTCCTGCAACCCCGTCTTGAACGCCAAATTACTGATATATTCGTCGCTGTTTTGGCGCATATCCGCGTCAATCAAAGCCTGTCGCTGTTCCTTCGTCAAAGTTTGAATTTTCGTATCGAGCGCGGCAAAAAGTTCGTAGTTATCGTAAATCGGCTGGAACATATAACGCCCCGCGTACTGCACCGAAGTATGATAGACAATGCGCCCAGGTTGCCCGCTAATCACAGTAATATCGGTCGTGCCCGCGCCAATGTCTATGCACAGCGCGCCTTGATTGAAATTGGAAATGCCGTCGTTGAGTTTGTTGAAATAATAAGCTGACGCCTTGCTCTCTGTCCAAGTCTCAATTTCAGCAATGGGATTGCCGGTGTTTTCATAAGCGGATTTTACAGCGTCGCGGCTGGCGGCGTCGAACGCTAAAGTTTGATCTTGCGAAAATGCCGTCGGATATGAAAAATTCCACTGAATCCTGTCAACGCCATTTACAACCGCCTCAACCAACGACTGCAAACAAATCTGCTCAATGTACGCCGCAACTTTCATTCGACCAAAATCATCATTCTGCCATTTCAAATTGGTATCGACGCTGTTTCCAAATTCTTCAAAAATCCGCGGGCTGATAAAACTCAGCACGTGCCCGTCAATCAGCGGACGAATTTTATCTGAATCATTACGCTGAATCAAATGGAATATGCTCAAAAATGAGCCGTCCAATCGCGCAGGTTGGCTCGAAGATATAAAACTCAGAAAGGTATTCGCCCGCGCGCCGCGGCTCTCGGTTATCTGCAACAAATGCGAATCAAAATCCAGCGGCTTAGGCGGCTGTTTGTCCTGCGCGAAATATATCATCGTCGAACTCGTACCGAAATCAACGCCGATTTTCCAATCCAGCCCAATCTGCCGCTTAACATTCTGCGGCTTATTCAGAATCAGCGCGCCAATCTCAACCGCCATTTCGCCGACTTTGTAATTGCAAATCAGACATTCGGGAAAATCATTCAATTTCGTAGTCAGCCGATTTTTCAAACCTTGCGCCGGAAATTCTTCAGTCAGCTGTTTGCCAAAACTCCACGGCTCAATGTACAGCATTTCCTTGACGAGCGAATCCGGATTTTCCTTAGCCTGCGCCTGGTAATTTTCGTAGTACAGATAATATTTATTCCAACCTGCGCGACGAATGTTCGGATAAATCTCAATCACTGGAATATCTTTCTGAATGTAAATCAAATTTTCGCCGCGATAATTTTTTGTGAATCGATATTCGCCACTGCTCAGCGGAAAATTGAAATGCACGGAAATATCATTATCAGAATCGGCGCTAACTGAAACGCGGCTCATAATTTCTTCCGGCGAAAAAATTTCTAGCAACTCGCGCTTAATCGGCAAAATAATATCCAAATCAAAATTGGTAATGACTTCCGCGCCCGAAATTTCCGCCGCACCAGGGAAAGATTTACCAGGCTCGATAACCGCCATTTTCCCATAAAAAAAATCTTCCGGACGGCGATATTCCGCGTCTTTCAAAATAATTTCGCCAATTTTATTGCGCTCGCCCTGCAAAGTCTGTTCAGTAATATCTTCGGCGCTGACGCCCTGCCAAATGATTAACTGCGATGCGTCAATATCTTCTTGCTCCGCGAAACTCCGCGCCATTTCCGGCGATACCATTATCAGATTTTTTTTCTTGCGCTTGGGATTCGTCAAAAGTCGAACTGCTGAATCAGCTATCGTCGCCGCGCGTTCCTGCACCGTGTTATCCAAAAATCGCGCAGTGCCAATGTGTAGATTCAAATTCGACGCCACCAAATTTAACGCGGGCATTTGTTTATTTTTAATCTTCACGCCAATATCGCGCTGATAATTTTCAATGCACGTCAAAAGTTTCGTGGCAATTTCTTTCGCGCCGCCGCTGACATTCCGGCTCATTTTCTGCAATTCGCTATAAAGATTTTCCAGCCAAAAATTAAGCGCAAAAAGTTCGTCGCCCGACAGCCTTTCAATCGGGTCAATCAAAATTTTTGTATTTTTGTCGAGCCAGGGCGCGGGCGGTTCATCATAAAAAATTTCAACATAATCAGCCGCACTCGCAACCAGCGTAACCGGCGAAGTCATTGCAAACGGTTTGCCTTTGTAAAAAAGCACGTAAATATCGGTGCTCCAAGCATTTTCGTTGCCGTTAAAAGACTCTTTCGGTATGAGCGAACTGAAAATCTGCGCGAGCTCATTGGATTTATTTTCCTCCGCGTCCAAATTCACAGAAACCGCCTTGATATTCAAATGGCGAATATTTTTCAGCGCCAACATCGCCAAAATCGCCCGCCATTCACCAACAACTTTGTCGTGCAAACCCGCTACAAATTCCCGAACATTGCCCGCGTCATTAAAATCAAAAAGCGCCATCTCGAAAAGCAACGGACGCGCCCAAATATCCGGTATCGAATCAATGTTGTTAATATCTTCCAAAGCCGCGCCCGCCGCCAAACTGTTTACCAGGCTGGTTAAATAATCGCCGGAAGTTTCGCGCGTCCATTCGCCCGCATTCCTATTCACAAATCGCTGATTTTCCCTGTCAATTTTTGGGAGCATCGGAAATGACATAGTTTAACCCCTTTCAAATTTCGGCGTCGCAGGCTTCGTACAATCGGCGCAAAAATTTTCCATAACCATTAACCGCCGCGTAAATTTTGAAATCTTCGCTGAGCCTGTACCAAATTTCGTGCAAAGTCAATTCCGGCTTGGTGATAACGCCATCGCACGAAGAAAAATCTTCAGCGTTGACAATCTGCGCAGGACGCGCCGCAAACATCGACGACTTAATCAGCGCAACTTCCCTGTCCGGCAAAGTTTCAAGCTGTTTCAACCACGTTACAAAAGATTCAGTGTAGTCCTCAAAATTTTTCACCGCGCCCGTATTAACAACGTCAATGTCCTTAAAATAATCCACGTACCACGGATACTGATAATCTTTAATGTCGCCGCTCGCCAGCCCGCGCAATACCGGCTTGATAAAATGCACGTACGCAAAAATAAATCTGGCAAATTTCGCAAACCGTTTCCGCAAATCAAAATTTTTCGCGTCGCCATTTTCAATTTCCTCGAGCGCCGGAAAATCGCTCCAGCTGAATTTATCGTTATCGCCGTGGAAAATGCAGTTGTAAACGCGCGAATTATCGGCAGGCTGATTGAAAAAATCTATCGCAGCAAGTGCGCCGTAAAAATCTACAATGTGTGCGTCGTTTTTCTGAGTAGCCGCGCCAATGCTGAATCTTTTAAAATGCGTCACGTGCGAATCGCCTAAAAAATACATTGCATTGAAAACATTATCGCGTTGCGCGTAATATTTGAGCGCCGCCTTGGTATTCGTCAAAAAATTTTCCGAGTGCGCAAAAAGTTTATCGTTGTCAGCGGGCGGCGTAAAGCTGAAGTACGGCAAAATAAACGCGCCGCCTATCGAAATAATTTTTCTGACGCCGGAATTGTCATCATTTTTGCTAAGATCATTTCGCAGCAGCCGCGCAATCGTAGGAATCCCCGACGCGCCCGTCCCGCCGAATACCGAACCCGCAAAGAAAATTTTAATCTCGCCGCCGTTATTCGTATCCTGCTTGATTTTTTGTATGAAGTCAGTCCATTGGGTATTGCGATTGTCGCGCAGAGTATATTTTTTCGCCAAAACCGCCGCGCCGATTGACGGATGCCCGCGAAAACCTTCATTGAGTTTAGTATTGCGCTCGCGCCGCGTGTATAAAACTTCGTACAGACTGCCCAGCGCGCTGTTTTTATAAATCTGAAAACCAATCAAATCGTCGAGCGTCTTGTCAATTTCAATCGGATTCCACGGCAAAGGTTTAATCAGCGTCATTTTAGTTTTGAAAAGCGGCGTGTCATTGCCAACGCTCAGATTTTGAAATTTAATAAACTGATTGAGCGCAGAACCGCTCCGCTCCAAATTGCCATTGCCGGAATCCGGATCTATCGCCAAAATATTTAAATCTTCGCGCGTCGGCATAGCGCCCGCAACGCACAAATGAGTCAGCGCCTCTAAAACTTTCGCGCCACTGCCGCCTATCGAAATAAAATAGTAAGCCATAACGCGCCTCATTTCCCCGCGCGCAAAAGTTGCGCTCCAACCGGCGTGTACTTAAAAATGTTCGGCGTCGTGTAAATCGTCAACAGCCAATAGCCTACCCCCGCAAACGCGATTATGAAAATCACTGTGACCAGAAAATTTGTTTTTATGCCGAGCGTGCTTGAATAAAATTGCGGAATGACGATACAGCCGATTAAATCCAGCGCCGCCAAACCCGCCCAAATCGTTCGTTTGCCAATCCCGCGCGGCGTATTTATTTTGAAAATCCAGCGCGTTAATACAAACCACGCCAACGCACACAGCGCCGATAATATTCCCGTGTTTATAACCAGCGATTGAAATTTTTCCTGCCAGCGGCTGAATGCCATATTTCCGGACGCCGTGGCTAATTGGTGTCCCGTGACCGACGAAACGACGAAATACGCGATTATCCCGCACGCCACCGTCAAGGCTACGATTATTGCGATTTGTACTATTGTTAGTACGGTTCGATTCATTAAAAGCACCTCTGCGGTTTAAATTTGTTTTAGAGTTTCGATTATTAATCTGACTTCCGGCTCGACTGTTTCAAGGTGAAGGCGTTCCTGCGGGCTGTGAATAAATTCGTTGGTCGTGCCGATTGAAACGATGTCAAGCGCAGGATTTTTGACATAGAAAAAACTGCACTCAAGCCCCGCGTGTATCGTATGAACTTTCGCGCAGAATTTATTTTGCTCATTGAAAATCTTCGACATAATTTCAGCTAAGCGGCTGTGCGGATTGTAATTCCACGCGGGCGCGGGCGTCCCAAATTTTACGCCAAAACCCGTCAGCTTTGCAACCTGCGCGAAATGTGCAATAAAATCGTCAAGCAGCGCCGTGATATTCGCGCGCGCCAATATACTAATTTCAATTTCCTCAGCCGTCCGCAAAATCCCAATATTCGCCGAAGTCCGCGCCATTTCGCCAAAAACCGAATAAACGCCGCTGTGAGTAATCGCCAACAAATTTTTAAGAGCGTCAAAATCTGCCGCGCTCATAACTTTTTTCGGCATCGCAATTTCCGCAATGTCAACTTCAAGATTTTCAGCGTCGCCGTAAATGTCACTAATATTTTTTTTCAGCCAAGCCGCGCGTTTGTCCATTTCAGCAATATCAAGATTCGTCACGAGAATAATTTCCGCCGCGTCCGGAATGACATTGGGCGCTTTGCCGCTGTCAAATTTCGCCAATTCAGCCTCGTCAATTTGCCGTAAAAATTTTCCCGCAACTTTAACCGCATTTGCCCGATTTTTCGTAATTTCAATCCCAGAATGCCCGCCGCTCAAGCCAAAAATTTTTACCCGAAACGCATTTGCAAATTTCGGCTCGACATACTCAATCCTGCGCGAAAAATCCACGTGAATATTGCCCGCGCTCCCAACAACCAGCTCATTGAAATTTTCGCTGTCGCAATTAATCAGATACGCCGCGTCAGCAAAATATTTCGCGTCAATGTTCAGCGCGCCGCTCATACCTTGCTCTTCGTCGGTCGTGAAAATCACGCGCAGTTTCCCGTGCGGAAATTTATCAGCATTTTTCACAATGTACAAAATTTCGGCAATTCCAATTCCATCGTCAGCGCCCAGGCTTGTACCGTCCGCCGTCAAATATTTTTCGGTGCGAATCAATTTGATAGCATCGCGCAGCGGCTCATAATCAACGCCATTTTCCGCCACGCATACCATATCCATGTGCGCTTGCAAAATCGTCAAGGGCGCGTCAATTTTTTCATTCGCCGAAATTTCAGCTATAACATTTTTGTAATCGTCCTGCGCGACCGTCAAGCCCAAACTTTTCAGATAATCGCGCAGAAAATTACTAACGCGCTCTTCGTGCTTTGAAGGACGCGGTATCGCCGCCAATTTCTTAAATTCGTCGAGCACATTTTCTAAAATATTTTCCATAACAGAATCTCCTTGTAAAAAAATAAGCCGCCCAAGACAGAGCGACCCGTGATATTTCGATTCCAGGAATTAGGATTTATAGATTCACTATTCACTAACCACTTTCCACTTGCCACTAAAACTAGGTTAGCATTGTAAAAAAGCGTGAAATATTTTCCCAAGCATAACTCGCCGCATTAAAATTCTGCCGCGAATACAGCGACTCGGTAATGTCTTGCGTGTTGTTATTGGTATAATTATCAATGGTCGGGAAAAGATTATTGCTTTGAGAAGTGCTAGCATTTTCAACGCGCTCAACGTCGCGCTCCATTTGACCAGCAAGCCCTTCACTGCCCAATATCGAACTGACATTATCGGCGTCCCGCTCCAATTCCATTGATAAAATCGCCTCATTAACCGAAAGTTCGCCGTTAGAATCCATAAAAATTCCAATGCTGGTGAGCGATTCAGCTAAATCTCTGTTTGTGCCGAAAGTATCTGCCAGCGCCGACATTTGGCTCGACAAGCCCCGATTTTCATTGATATAATTTCGCGCAGAATTATAATCGCGTACCAAATTTCTAACGTTATTGATTATGTCTTCAGTGCTGGCGCGTTGATTCGGCGCATTTTCGGTATTTTGAACTTGCTGATTGACTTCCTCAAGCGCCGTCAAATCGTCGTCTTCCGCGGTTTCAGCAACCAAATATCTCTCTGTAAATTCATCAAAGCCCATACGCATAGCCTCTTGAAAATTGTTGCGCATAGCTTCACGAATTTCTTCATCAGTTAATTCTTCAGCTGGCTGATTTTCTTCGTCCGGCGGAGGCGGCGGAATTTGAGTAGTTTCATTAGTCGCGGCAACAGCAGTTCGGTTTTGCGGCGGAATATTGCCACTGGCAAAACCAGAAAGATTTGACAGCGTCGAACCGGTATTCTGATCGTTATCAGTATCAGTGGTAGCTTCGGCTGTTTGCGTGGTGGATTCTTCAGTGCCGGTCGATTCTTTGAGTTTTTCGGACGAATCTTTGAGCGACTGCATATTATCATTGAGTTCCTTGCTGAAAGCGTCTCTGCGCGCTTGATAATTTTCAACCATATTAGTTAGCGCCGGTTGCCCGCCGAAATCCGATTTGACTTGATTATTCAGCGTGCCAAATGACGGTCCTACTAATAATGAATTTCTGCCAGCCTCGAAATCCGAACCGAAAAATTTCGTTGACAAGCTCGCTACCATACTCGCCTGTCTCACTATCGAATTGATTGTTGGCATTGTCTACACCTCCCTGTGAAAAAAACAGCTCACGAACATAATTTATCAGTGTTATTTTATAATGTCAAAAAGCACTTGTCAAACAGTTTTTTTGCGCGGGCGTCTCCGAATTGATATTAATTGTAATGGAAGTTCCGGTTTCCGGCTCAGAATCTATTTGCAAAAAACCATTGTGCCTGTCAACAACTTCGCGAATTAATTTCATACCGTAACCGTGCCCCGCGCCCTTGGTCGTGTACGAGCCGCTGTAAAATTTTTTAACCTGCTGTTCATTCATACCGCAACCGGTATCGTCAACGGTGATTGTTAAACCCTGCGGATTTGAATCAATAAAAAATTCAACTTGCCGCGGATTTTTGGGAGTCATTGCCTCAAAGGAATTTTCAATCAAGTTGCCAATAATCAGCACAAGTTCTTTCGTCGTCAGGAACGGATTTTTTTCCGGCAAATTGCTATCGCGGCGCAATTCAAAATCAATATTCATTTCGGCGGCGCGATTAACTTTGCCGAGCAACAGCGCCGCTACAGTTTTGTCTTTAATCTGCCGCAAAATATTTTGCCCATTTTTAGCGGTCGCCTCATCGCTTATAAATTCCATTGCATGCTTGGTGTCGCCGACTTGCAAAAATCCCGAAATGATATGCAATTTGTTTCTAAATTCGTGCGTATTGGCGCGCAGGGCGTCGATTATGTGATTTGAGCCGGTTAATTGCTCAGTCAGCTTTACAAATTCCGTGCGGTTTCGCAAAATCACCATTACCGCGTCCAAATTTTCCAGCGGCTTTAATGGCACCATACTCACTAAAAAAGATTTGTCTTCCAATTCGACCATTGACCACGGAATTGTCACGCTCCATTTCCAACAATCCTGCGCGCCTGGGAAAATCGGGGATTCTTCGGATAAAATTTTTGCTTTTACGTACGAGCGCGCCGGTAAATTTTTATAGATAATTCGCCGCTCTTCGTTTATCACTATGACGCCTTCGTTGATTTTGTCAAGAATTTCTTCACGCTGCAAATACATCTGCGCGAATGTCGTCGGATCGTATCCCAATAAAATTCGCTTAATGCTCTGCGTAATTCCATACGCCAGCAGTAGCCCCATCGTCAGCGATATTGTCAAAAATCCAATCGCACTGACAACTATATCCTGTTTGCGAAGTTCAATGCTTTTCGTCGACGTGCTCGCCATCACAAACCCAATAATTTCGCCGTCATAATCTTTGACAACGTGAAAGGCGCGTTTTTGAATATCCGGACGTCCCTGGTGCGTCGTTACGTATTTTTCTTCAACGCCGTTAAGTACGTCGCATTCGTCGCCGCCGGTGAATTTTTCGCCAATCAGCGCTCTGTCCGGATGGTAAACTCTAATGCTATGCGTATCGGCAAGCACAATGTAATCAATGCTACTCCTGGTAATCGCCGAAATTCCGTCCAGCCGCCGCAATAAATTTACTGAGCATTCACCATTTGAAAATGCTTCAATCACTTCGCGGTCGTGCGCCAATATGTATGCTATTCGCGATAATGTATTCTCCAAATTCTTATTCATTGCTTCGATTTGCCCTGGCAATACCAGCGTCACACTCAGCGCCGCCACTACCACAACTAATATTACGTACGATACCAATAATTTTTGCGTTATGGATATTTTTCTCATTGATTCGCAACGTCCCTAAATAAATGCCGGTTTTGGTTGATAATTTCGCCGATAATCATTTTGCCGTTCAAATCTGGGTGAATGCCGTCAACACAAAGTTTGCTGTTCATTTCGCCCGCGTCGTCGTAAAAATACGGCTCAATGTCGATAAAATATTCCGTGCCCTTGATAAAACTGTTGACTGTGATTAATTTTTCGTGCCAATGCGGGTCGGTGTCGATTCTGAATGCGTATTTGATATTTGCAGGATTAACGGGCATCAGCGTCAAAAAAATCGGGCGAATGTCATTGCGCTTGCACAGGTTCATAATCTGCGTCAAATCGGAAATGATATTTTCAGCTGTGATACTTGCGTCGCGCAGGCTGTTTGCGCCGGTCGAAATAATTAAATTTTTCGGCTTGAAAGGCAGTACGTCATTTTCAAATCGCTCAAGCGTTGTATGGGCAGTATCGCCGCTCCTGCTCAAATTTATCACGGGAAAATCAATGTAAGTGGCGTAACTGTACTCAAGCGAGCGCGGAGAATAACTGACAGCGCCGCCGCCGTGCGAAATGCTGTCGCCGAAAATCGCCGCTTTAACGCCGCCGCTAAAATCTTCAACAATAAATTTTTCAGCCTCTGACCAAGTGCCAATGGGTTTATCTTCCGCGTCAAGCCCGCGCACCCGCCAAAAATACACGCCTGCCGGACGCCTAAAATCATCGTAGCAACTGCCCAAATCAGCCGTGACTTTCCGCCAAAGTGCATCTGGATTTTCGCCTACGTCATACGATTTGCGCGTCGACAATTCAACTTCAAATTTCACCGCGCCATTTATCGGTATCCAATTATACACAGGATACATCGGCAGTTGCTCATAATTCATAAAATCAAAATTGTTAATCAGCGGCGCATTCGGCAATGGCAAATTCGCGTCAATGTAAATCGGTTCGGCGTTGCTAAATTCTCCAATCGGTTCTTTGTGCAAACCCAACGCCCGCGCCCGCCAATATACCACTGAATAATTTTCCTTGTACGGGCGCAAATCTGCTTGATAGCCGTTGGTGAAAATTTTCGTCGTGCTCTCCAAATGATAAAGTTTCGACGGTAAAATGTCGCCTTCAATTTCCGGCGGCGCGCTCAAAATTTCCACTTCATAACAAACCGCGTTCGGGACTGTGTGCCAGATTAAAAACGGCATCAAACTTGCCGGATTATTCGCCGTGTAATGGAAAATCGGAATTGGGTGCGGCGGTATCGGGAAATTCGGATTTGCCATCGCCACTTTTGATTTAAATATTTCGTTGAAAATTCCTCGCGCAGAAATCGAATAATAAGTTGGGATTGGCGCGTGCGGCAAAGTGTAGCTAGCCGTCACTGTTTCCGCCGATTTCAGCAAATGGTATCGCGGCGAATTTGGAACTAAGCCGGTCGTTTCGCTCAGCGTTTCAACTTTGTACACGCACGGATATTGAAACGGTTTCCAGCTCATTATCAATTCTTCGCCGACCGTGTTGAATGATATTGCCAAATTTCGCTCACGCATTTGCAATACGTCCGTGGTTTCGCCTATGAACGTGCTGAACAGCGCAAAAAATGTTATCAGCACGAACGCCACGCAAAATGTTAAAATGTGCCTCATGCTTGACTCCTTTACAAAAATTAGGGCTGTTGTTAAAATGAATACCGAGATTATAATTTATGTTTCAAGCAATGTCTAGAAAGGAGTTGGTATTTATGAATTTAAAAAATTTAAAACTTGGGCGCACTCAGTTAATCGCGGGGATTCTGATTTTGATGATTCTCATCACGGGAATTTTTATGATTCGCATTGCCCTTAATGAGCTGACAATCAATTCGTACGAGGCAAATTCAAATCCGTTGCCTGCGCGCTCGAAACTCGCGATTTTGGAAAAATCCTGGCGAGAGTATAACGGCGCGTCAAGAGACACTTCAATTACCGCCAGAGACGCTCAGAATGCCCGGGACGCGGTCGATTCGTCTTACACCATAATAACTGTCGTAGACGTGGTTTTGGTCGCCGCTCTCGCCTTTGTAATCGTCAAGGTCAAACATTAATTCTGCGCGAACAAAATTTTTCCGCCTGTCAGCAATGGCAGGTTTTTTTATTGCAAAAAAATAAGCCCCCGACTTTCGCCGAAGGCTTTGAAAATATTTTCGGTTAAGGCGAAGTTTTTAAGCTCCGCCGCCGCTTACCTATTAATCAGTCTTAGGATTTTGTTTACTCCAAATCATTTGAGATAACCGTTAAGATTTTTGTTTATCGTCGTCTGAACCGGCAAGGAAGGTTTTATCGCCAGCCAGCGACGTAAAGTCTTGTGTTTCGATATTACCCGCGGAGTAGTCAGTGCTGAAGTCAGTCAACGCGTCAAGATCATTGCCGCCCGTGCCGAAGTTGTCAACATTGTAGAGGTCGCCAGAGCCGTATTCGGAATAATCATCGCCCCAGAATGTATCAACACTCCTTGCATAGAACTTGGCTTCAAATCTTGCTGCGGTTTCTTCGTCCAAGGCGTCAGGTGAAGATGCATTAGGTGAAACTGTAGTAAGACTGCCCTGATAATCGACGAAGGTTATCGTATGCGCTGCACTGCCGTTAATCGTCGCCACCAAGTTTTGAGTGCCGCCGCCAGATACGACCGCGGTGCCGGTGATATTTGCAACAATCTTAGTTGAGGTGTTGTAGCCATAGATAGAATCTCTGTTATCAGCGTCTCCGAAGACCAAGAAATTAGTAGTATTAACATCTGCCGCCAAGCTTATGATATCGTTGCCAGTGCCCGCTTCAACCGTTACATTTGATGAGCCGCTT
>CAJOIB010000029.1 GCA_905234705.1 uncultured Selenomonadaceae bacterium
GCAATTTAATTATTGAAGCCGCTGATTATGACGAATTTATTAAACGTGAGCCACTCGCGCAGAAATATATTCGCGAGATAGTTGGCGGCGATGAATTTATTAACGGCAAAAAACGTTACTGCTTATGGCTGGTTGATTGTCCACCGAATGAACTTGTCAAGATGAAATTGGTTATGAAACGCGTGCAAGCCGTCAAAGATTTTCGTTTAAAAAGCAAAAAAGCCGCCACTGTCAAAGATGCTGAAACTCCGTGGCTTTTTCAAGAAATTAGACAACCCGACGCCGATTATATTGTTATTCCGTTTACCAGTTCTGAAAATCGCAAATATATTCCAATGGGTTTTATGGATAAAAATATTATTGCTAATGCTGGCGTTCAAACTATTCCCAACGCTACGATTTATCATTTCGGTATTTTAACTTCTAATGTTCATAATTATTGGACTCGCGCAGTTTGCGGTCGTTTAGAAATGCGGTACAGATATTCTGGTACGATTGTGTATAATAATTTTCCCTGGTGCAGTCCCAGCGCCAAACAAAAAGCCGCCATAGAACAGACGGCGCAGGCGATATTGGACGTGCGAGCGCGCTATCCCGAGGCGACGCTTGCCGATTTGTACAACGAACTGACAATGCCAAAAGATTTACGCGCGGCGCACAAAGCAAATGACGCGGCAGTTATGCGAGCGTACGGTTTCAGCGCAAAAATGACTGAGCCAGAAATTGTCGGGAAACTTTTCGAGATGTATGTGGAGTTAACCAAGTAAATCAACTTTCTTTTATTGTAAAAGAATTTTCGATTATGTTTTTGCCCCCATAAACTGAAAAAACTCGGTACCCAGCCAGGCGACAACATAAGCCGAGTAGTTCGTGCGCTACGATAAACAATGCGCGAAGCTCTGACTTCGGTCGGGGCTTTTTTAATGTTACAAAGTCTACCGCAGTTGCAGAAATTTATCGTTATGATATAATGACTTGGAAAATTAAATTGAAAGGTCGTGAAAAGTATGGGGAACGTATTAGTTACATATTTTTCTGCAAGTGGCTCAACTCGAAAAGTGGCAACGAAACTTTCAGAGGCGATTGGAGCGACGTTACTTGAAATTAAACCGGCGCAAAAATATACCGGCAGAGATTTGAATTGGAACGATAAACATTCGCGCAGTACCCTTGAAATGAATGACAGGGCGAGCCGTCCGGCGATGGCTGAAAATATTGACGTGGCGAATTATAACACAATTTTTATCGGATTTCCAATTTGGTGGTATACCGCGCCGCGAATTATCAATACATTTTTGGAGAGCGGCGATTTCAGCGGCAAAAAAATTATCCTGTTTGCAACGTCCGGCGGCAGTGGTCTTGGAGATACCGCGGCGGATTTGAAAGTCAGCGCGCCGAATGCCGAATTTATAAGTGGCAAAATTTTCAGAAGTACAGTCAGCGTTGACGAACTTAAAGCGTGGGCGAAAATTTATGAATAAAAAACTTAAAGCACTTTTGGGAGCGGCGATAGTGGCGTGCAATTTGCACTGCGCGACGGTTTTCAGCGCTCCCGAAGATACTCCGGCGGCGGAAATTAATCCCGAACAAATTATTAAGCAAGATTATGGCACGGTGAAAGTTGGCTACATAAAAAATACCGGCTTTCTCGGTGAAGATGTTCCTGGGCACAGAGTCGGCTATGGCTATGATTATATGGAATTTCTGTCGAATTATGCTCATTGCGATTTTGAGTACATTGAATTTGACGAATGGGACGATTTAGTAGCGGCGGCTGAACGCGGCGAAATTGACGCTGCGCCTGGTATGCCTGGCGATTATCGGCAACTTAAAAATATGACGCGTACGGATCACGTTATCGGTCGTTTTCCAATGGAACTGGTAGTTTCGCACGAAGGCGTTAAACCGCATATGAAAATCGGCAATACGCCCGCGAATTACCAAGTTACCGGTCTTGAGCCAGTTTCTAGGAGTGAAGGTTTTACCTACGAAGTGATTATGTATCCGACGTTTGATCAAGTAATAGACGCTTTTAAAAATGGCGAAGTTGACGGCTACGTTGGACCTATGCTGACTCCAAAGACCAATCGAAATATTTTGGCGCTGTTCGACCGACAAAGTTATCGTTTAATGGTTAGAAATGACAAGCCGGATTTGTACGCTCGGCTGAATTTCGCAATGGATCAAATGTTGTTGAATCAGTCGAACATTCGCGATAAGCTGAACGATAAATATTTGCGTACGGACGGTTTCCCGCTGATTCTTAGCAAAGAAGAAAAAGAATTTCTTGCTCAACGAAAAAAATTACGCGCAACGATTTTTATGTATCAGCAACCCTACGCTTACAATAACAACAAAGGCGAATTGGTCGGCGTTATGCCGGAGATTATTAGTCGTATGTCGCGCGATTTGGGCGTCGAAATTGAATTTGTTAACACTGATACTAAAGACACTTCACACGCCTTCGCTCAAACTGTCAGCAAGTCCCACGATTTGATTCAGAACGGCGATATTGATTTTGTTGTGGATATTGTTTGCGACCACAGCGCGGCGGCTTATTTGGATTTGAAACCAACGCAGTCATACTTAACGACAGATTATGTACCGGTTACTCGCGCAGGTTACGTTGAAGATCCTTCCGCCAAGCCGATTGTGGCGTGCGTTAAAGATATGTTTTACACCAAGGCGTTCATTGAACCGAATTATCCCGAAGATAAGCGCTTGTACGTCCCGACGCTCGACGAGGCTATGATAGCCGTGAATAACGGGCGCGCTGATATTGCTTACGTGCACAGAAACGCCGTGACTTCCCTAATGGAAGAAACTGATACTTATTCGCTCGAGGCGCGCTCAGAATCCGTTTACGAAGAGCCTATTAGCCTTGGAGTCTACGCGAATGATGATCCTATTCTTTGGCACATTCTCAACAAGGAAATTAATCACATTGACAACGATTGGATAATCGACCTGCTGAATAAGCACCAGAAAACTGAAGTTACAATCACGCCGCGCTATTTGATTTATCATCATCCGCTTAGAGTTTTCGCTGTGCTTGTATTAATTGCCTCGGCGATTGGCGGGTTTATTATTTATAGAAACCGTATGAAACAAAAACATTTTGAATTAGTCGAGCATATGGCTTACACCGATTTAAGGTACAATCTGCCAAATATCCCGTGGCTGGAGCGCGAAGTTCCCAATAAGCTTGAAAATCTTGAAAATACGCGACCGGACGTCAAAACTTTCTTCACGGTATTCTCAATGTCTAGCAATGCTATGGTTACGAAAGACGCCGGACACCGCACGATTGACCAGCAATTTTTAGCTATGGCTAAGGAACTTTCAAATGACGAACACGTGATTTATACTGCGGCGGGCATTGACATTGAGCATTTAGTTTGTTACTGCATAGCTGACAGCGTTGACGATTTAAAAGCGTGGGCGGCTGAGATGATTCAGAAATACAGCCAAATGGAAACTGCCGACGCTGATTCTAAAATCGTTTTGCACACTCGCGCAGGTATCAGCCCTTACAATCATTCAATGTACGTTCAGCAGGCTGTTGACCGCGCTATTACCGCTTGCCACCAAAATTCCGGCGACGTCAATGTTTTCGACGAGAAAATGGAAGAAAGCCTCAGCATTCAGCATACGATTGAGAGCCGAATGGAGCAGGCGCTTAAAGACGGCGAATTTAAAGCATTTTACCAACCGAAATATGACATTCGGACGGGGCGGCAAATTGGCGCGGAGGCTCTTGTGCGTTGGATTAGTCCGGAACTTGGATTTATGCCGCCTGGTAAATTTATTCCGCTGTTCGAGCAAAACGGCTTTGTCATTCCGGTAGATCATTATCTTTTGGAAAAGACGTGCCAACTTCAACGCGAGCGCCTTGACGCAGGAAAAGAAGTCGTGCCAATCTCTGTCAATCAGTCGCGCCTGCATATGATTGCCGAGGAAGGCTATCTTGACAAAATGCGCGCTGTCGTCAAGAAATATAATCTGCCGCCTGGTTTGATTGAGCTGGAAGTTACCGAGACTGTCTTTGGTGATTTTGACGCCAAGGCGGGTATGAAAACTGCCGAAGAAATTATCAAGGAACTGCACGCCATGGGATTTAGCATTTCCGTTGACGATTTTGGTTCTGGATATTCAAGTTATACTATGCTTGGTAATTTACCGTTTAATACTTTAAAAATAGACAGGAGTATACTGGTTGGTGCAGATGCATCTGAAAAAATGTGCACTATTCTTGCCAATGTTATAAGTTTAGGCAATTCGCTTGGTATGCACGTTATAGTTGAGGGCATAGAAACCGAAGAACAGGAACAGCTTTTATTGAAGTTGGGCTGTACGTTCGGACAAGGCTTCAAAAACGGAAAACCAATGCCAGTTGATGATTTTATAAAATTTTTCGAGCAACGCAACGCCGAAATTGACGCGAAAGAAGCAGCTAACGCATAAAAAAATACCGCACGAATAATCGCACGGTTTAAAAATCAGAGTCGGTAAAATCGCCGACTCATTTTTTATTTAACATTTTTGTAGGTACTTCCACTAATTACACTTTGCATGGTTCTTAAATTCACACTAAATTTTTTAGCGAGTGCTACTGCTCCAAATTCAGGGTCGCCTTCATAACCGGCAATCCACGCCCAAATTTCGCCGTCCAAATCTTCCAAACCGAACGGATAACAGAGCATTAACGCCGCATACGCCAGCCTGTACCGCTCATAACGGATTTTTTCAGCCTCAGTCATAATAAACCACTCCTTGACATTAGTCGCCGAATGGTTTATCATAAAATGAACCTAACCACTCGGCGCGGTAGAATTCGTTCAAGAAAATCTTACCACAGTCAAGCGATTAGGTCAAATTTTTTTATGCAAATATTTAATTAAACAACCTGCAGAGCCTTGAAAATGGGCAGGCGCTTATCAAGAAATTCGCGCGCCATATTTTTACATTCGTCAAGGTTTTCTTCGGGCGTCTCAAGAACTTTGCCCTGTTTGACGATTTGCTGTCCCTGCGCTCGCAAAGTTCCCCAAATTTCCTCGGCAATAGCGTCCGCAGATTTTTTACCATTCGCCATGGCAGAAACAAATAATTGGTCAAAACGATTTGCACCAACGCCGCCGCCCAAAACAGGACTCACCAATTGGTTAATGTTGCTGGCGCGTTCCGCGTGCTTGCAGAAGTATTTATTCAGAGCGTCACATTGCGGCTTAACGGCTTTAACGGCATCTTCGGTTTGAGCAGGAGAAATTGCGCCGGTATGCGCCAAAATTATTAAAAGCTGTTCAAGATTCGGCTGGGAAACGTCCGGATTTTTCTTCATAAATTCGCGGAAAGTTTTCGGGCGGTAATTTTGATTTTCCAAGTACTTGTAAATTTTTTCGCAAAGATCTGGAGCAAGCGCAATTTCGCCAATAGTAACGTTAACTTTCGTCGCAAAAGGACTCGTGCTGAGCAAAACAAATGGCGTATCCAAAATCCGCTGAGAGCGCTCATACGCAGAAATTTTCCGCGCGCCACGTACAAAAATATCTTTGCGAAATTGCCTATTCAAAAAATAATCCTTAATCTGTTCGCGCATAATCGGATGCTCAATCTTACTCAAAAATTCTTGCGCGTCCGAAGTAACTGTCAAATGTGCAAACGCCTCGATAATTTCAGCCGTGCAGGCAAAATCCAATTTCGCATCCTGCAAAATCTCCGCAACTTCGCTGAAATACATGCAAATCCAATCGCGATTAAAATATTCGTGAGCGAGATAATCGTGGTCGTGTTTGCGCGTGCCTTCAAAAATTCCTTTGACATCGGGGACGCGGCGGAAATACATTGGATTTTTTTCAAGCAATTCCGCGGTAAATTTCATAGCCTCTTCGATACGCTCATAAGTTTTACTGCTTTTTTGGGCGTATTTGTCGTGCAAAATAAAAATTTCTCGCATAGGAGCAGCGGGCGACCAACCAGGATAACAATTATAGCTGTTGTAAAAAATTCCGCCTGGTTTTAAATATTTCCGCGCAAATTCAACAATGTGATTCTGATTTTCAGTACTAATCCAAGACCAAATACCGTGAAGGCTGATTGAATCGAACTGCGGCAAATCGGAGCGGTGCAACATTTCTTCAAAGCTGTTATCAAAAAAATGTGCGCCACAACCGGACGCATTGCAAAGTTCATTAGCGTGGGCGGCGTGTGCAGGATTAAAATCCGTGCCGAAATATTTGCCCAAATTCGCGGCGGCGTGAACATTAATCGAAACGCCCTGCCCAAATCCAAGCTCGCAATGATTATCGGTGTCCTGCGCGACGGGCGCGGCATAACCATTCACCAGCAAACAAAATTTTTGAAAAACAGGATTAATTTCACGGTAATAGCCGTAAGTGTAAGTCGATTCGGTAAAGTAACCGTCATTCCAAGAATTCATATTTTAAAAACTCCTCCAATATTTTTTGCATATTATAATAATCGGAAGTTACCGTCTGTCAAGGGCTGAATTTAATTTTAATAATCGTGCCTTTGTCGACAATAACGCCCGCGTCAATGCTCTGTTCCAGCGCAAAGCCTGAGCCGCTCGTCTCCAAAATCAAACCGGCTTCATTGGCAATTCGCGCCGCCTCTCGAATACTTTTCCGGTAAAAATCCGGTACGATAACTTCATCGTCATTTTTTTCGGGAACTGGCTCTTCTTCGTGAACTTCAACCGGTTCTGGAATTTCTTCAACTTTTTGCGGAATGGGTTTAGATAAAGCAGACGCGCCGGAAGTATCGCCTTCACCAACATCCTCGGAAAGTTCAATATCATCGTCAAATGGCGAATCGCTCGGCTCAATTCTCATATACCGGAAAACTTGTGAAAAAATCCTGCCCGCAACAGGCGCTGCAATTTGCCCGCCATAAAAATTACCCGCCGGTTCGTCAATCAGTACCAGCAAAGCAATTCGCGGACTCTCAACCGGTCCAAATCCGCAAAATGACGCAATATATTTGCCTTCACTGTAGCCCGTGCCGTACTCATTAATTTTTTGAGCAGTACCGGTTTTACCAGCAACGCGATAGCCGCGAACAGAAGCTTTTTTGCCGCCGCCAGAAGCTACAACTTGCTCTAACAATCCTACCAAAGTTTTATCCGTCGCCGCGTCAATAGTTTTTCGCACTTCTTCAACGCGCATTTCCGAAAATACCGAGCCATTTGCATTTTTAATCGTCTTGACAATGTGCGGCTTGAGCAAAATTCCATTGTTAGCAACGGCGCTCATTGCGGTTACCAGTTGCAGCGGCGTCACCGCTATACTTTGCCCTATCGCCATTGTCGCTATATCCGAATCAACCATTTCGTCCGGCGTGTACAAAATTCCCGATTCTTCGCCTGGCAATTCAATTCCCGTCGGTTCGCCAAATCCAAATAGCCGCGCATATTTTACAAGCTTTTCGCCGCCAAGTTGCAACCCTACCATTGCAAAGCCCGTATTCAATGATTGCTTTACAACATCAGCAAAAGTTACTGTGCCAAAACTCGCGCCGTTCCAATTCTGAATACGCATACCGGAAACTATCACGTAACCTGGGTCTACAAAAATCTGATTCGGCGAAACGATATTTTCTTGCAAAGCCGCGCCTGCCGTGATTGTCTTGAAAGTCGAACCTGGCTCATAGATAAATGACACTGCGCGATTTTTCCAATCTTCCGGCTTATAATCCCAAAAACGATTTGGATTGTACGAAGGGCGGCTCGCCATCGCTAAAATTTCGCCGGTTTTCGGATTCATAGCAATGCAAGTTACACCAACGGGCTCATTTTCAGCCATAGCGCGGTCAAGTTCCTGCTCAACAATAAATTGAATGGCGCTGTCAATAGTCAGCTGAATAGTTTTACAACGATCGCCCTGGTAGCCGTGCCGCGCGAATATCGAATCCAAAATCGGGCGTTCGTGCGTGTCAGTGTACATATAAGTTTCGGTAACTTCGCCCTTGATATATTTGTCAAGCGCATTTTCAATACCGTCAAGCCCTTTGTCGTCCGTACCAACAAAGCCGATAACATTAGCCGCCAAAACATCATTCGGATAAAAACGTTTAGCTTCGTCAAGGAAATTTAGACAAGTGCTGTAATCCTTTTCACGAATCAGCGCGCGCACAGCCTCATATTCAGCTTGCTCAAGCCGCCTTTTAACCCAAACAAAGCCGCCGCCAATATTTATATCTTCAAGAATTTCTTCCTCAGTTTTACGCACCAGCGGCGCTAATTCCCGTGCAAGTTGCTCCGGATTTTCAACGTTATTTGGATCTACGAACAAAGATTTAGTCATAGTGCTAACGGCTAATTCGCGCCCGTTCCTGTCCAAAATCGCGCCGCGCGGCGACTGTACAAGATAATCCTGTCCAACTTGATAGCGCATTCTCTCGGCAAGTTCACTGCCCTGCACCAACTGTAGCCAGCCGTACCGAATAATTATTATCACGATACACGCCAGCATAAACACGACCAAAAAGCCTATGCGCTGTTGGACTTTTAATCTGTTGTTATTCATCAGTCTCAGCTATTGATTATCTTTATCGTTATTAATGCGGTTGGAATTTCTAAGGAGCGCGTCCCTAAGTCTGCCTTCAATGGCGACGAGTTCACGTTCAGCGGCGGCGCGGCGTTGTCTGCCTTCCTGCTGAATACGCACGGTTTCTTCAATTGTCGAAATCAGATCTTCGTTAACCTTTTTCACGGTGTCAACATCGACGATACCGCGCTCATTTTCCTTAGCGGTGTCAATGGTATTTTGTTTAAGCATTTCGGCGTTGCGGCGGAGCAAATCATTCGTGGCGTCAGAAACTGCGCGCTGCATTTCAATAACCTGCTGTTGACGGCTCAAACCAAGCGCGATAACCATTTGATTTTTCCACAGCGGAATTGTATGGTAAATGGCGGATTGAACGCGGTCGATTAAAATTTTGTCGTTATTTTGAATAAGGCGAATTTGCGGCGCGGTTTGAATTGCGATAGTTTTGCTGAGCCTTAAATCGTGAATTTTTTTCTCGAAACGATCAACGCTCTGCTCAAAATCTGCAACAACTTGAACAGCCATCGGGTCGCCCTTAGCGGTTGCTTGAGCCTTCAATTTCGGCAAAGTTACAGTGCGCATTTCGTCAAGCTTTTCTTCACCTGCGCGAATGTACAGCTGCAAATCTTTGAAGTAGCTAAGATTTTTTTCGTAAAGCGTATCGAACATAACGACGTCTTCCATTAGCTGAACTTTGGCGCGCTCCAAACCGGCTTGAATTTTCTCAACCTGCGTCGATAGTTTTTCATAGCCCTGCATAACGTTATCAGCCTTGTTGACCATTGAGCCGATAATCGGAATGCGGCTGACGAAACTTTTTTTCTCGCCAACGTCAAAGCCCTTAACCTTAGTAACCAAATCCGTTAACAAATCGCCGACTTGCCCAGAATCTTTCGTACGAACTTTGGCTAAAATGCTGTCCGAAAACTGCGCGATTTCCTTTTGAGCGGGCGCGCCGAATGTCAGCGGCGTTGAAGAATCCATTAAATTGATACCGTCTTTGATAGTTTGAACTTTTTCACGCTCGGCGGGCGTCAAAGTTTCAATCTGCTTTGTAACTTTTTCAATTTCGACTTCCGGCTTAACTTCGATAGCCTTAGTTTCTTCGGCGGAGTTGGCGCTTGCCGCGTGCGCCGCCATCAAGTCGTCTAAATTTATATCTGCCATAATATTTCCTCCATAAATCTCAATACCTACGCGCAAATTATAAGGAAACGCCGCCGCAAAATCAATAAGTTTTTCAGAAAAAGTACAGATTGACTTCAAGCGCGCGGCTCTATATAATTAAAAAATTGTTTTGAAAGAGGTGTTATTTTTGCCAGTAATGGAATATTTAGAGCGCAACGCCGAACTTTACGGCGATGAGGTCGCGCTGGTGGAATTGAATCCTGCCGAGCCGAATAGTCGGCGCATGAGCTGGAAAGAGTACAGCCTGATTGAATCGAATCGATTTGAGCCGTACCGCCGCGAAATTACCTGGAGCGTCTTTGACGAAAAGGCGAATCGTTGTGCGAATTTTTTAATTGAGCGCGGCGTGCAAAAGGGCGACAAAGTTGCGATAATTATGTACAACTGCCTTGAATGGCTGCCGATTTATTTTGGGATTTTGAAAACCGGCGCTATTGCCGTGCCGTTCAATTTCCGTTATGACGCGCAAGAAATTTTGTACTGCGCTGAATTGGCTGAAGTTGACGTTATTATTTTTGGCAGTGAATTTATCGGGCGAATTGAAGTTAACGCTGAAAGACTTTCGCGCGGGCGGCTGCTGATTTATGTTGGCGATAATTGTCCGAGTTTTGCTGAGAGTTATCATTTGCTGGCGGCGGATTGTTCGAGCCATAAGCCGCACGTTCCGGAAATTACCGATGACGATTTTGGAGCGATTTACTTTTCCTCGGGAACGACGGGATTTCCGAAGGCGATTTTACATAAGCACAGAAGTTTGACGCAAGCCGCGCAGATGGAGCAGAAACACCATTTAACGGGGCGAAATGATTGTTTTTTGTGCATACCGCCGCTTTATCATACGGGCGCAAAATTTCATTGGATGGGCAGTTTAGTTGCGGGCTCTCGCGCAGTGCTTTTGAAAGGCACAAAACCGAATATAATTTTGGACGCGGTATCTCGTGAAAAATGTACAATAGTCTGGCTGTTAGTGCCGTGGGCGCAAGATATAGTTGACGCGCTCGACAGGGGCGATTTGAAACTTTCGGATTATGAACTCGCGCAGTGGCGGCTTATGCACATTGGGGCGCAACCTGTACCGCCGAGTTTGATTCGTCGTTGGAAAAAATATTTTCCCAATCACGCTTACGATACGAATTACGGTTTGTCAGAATCCACCGGTCCAGGCTGTGTGCATTTGGGGCTTGAGAATATTGAAAAGGTCGGGGCAATTGGCGTTCCTGGTTATCGCTGGGAGTGCAAAATTATCGACGAACACGGCGCGGAAGTTGAGCACGGCGAAGTTGGCGAATTGTGCGTGAAAGGTCCTGGCGTTATGACGTGCTATTACAATGACGAAAAGGCGACGGCTGAAGTTCTGCGCGACGGCTGGCTTTTAACGGGCGATATGGCTATGCAAGACGAAGACGGCTTTTATTTTCTGGTTGACCGCAAGAAAGACGTTATCGTTAGCGGCGGCGAAAATATTTATCCGGTGCAGATTGAAGATTTTCTGCACAAATTTGACAAGATTAAAGACGTGGCGGTAATAGGTTTGCCGGACAGGCGCTTGGGCGAAATTAGCGCGGCGATTATTGAAATCAAAGACGGTATGACTTGCACTGAAGATGAGATTAATCATTTTTGCGCCGAATTGCCGAGATACAAACGCCCGCGGAAAATAATTTTTGACAATGTGCCGCGCAATGCTACTGGTAAAATTGAGAAACCGGCTCTGCGCAAAAGATATGGCGCTGATAAACTTGTCGCTATGGAAAATCGCAGTTGAAAAAATCTGGCTGTTGCGGTAAAATTTAAATCGCCCTTTAACTTGAAATGTATGAGCAAAATTTTTCAGCAGTTTAAAGGGGATGTTCCAAGTGAAGAATTGGAAGAAATTTTTGGTAATGTCAATGGCTTGCACGGCACTTTTAGGCACGGCGTCAACGACTCACGGCGCGTACAGCTTAAACGATGAAGTTGCAAATCCGCCGGTTGCTCTTCAAATGGCTACTCAAATCGGCATGCTTGAATATGAAAATCCGACCATGAAAAGCGTTGCCAACAAAGACGCGATTGTGATTTTGAGCTTCGGCACGACCTACGCTGACAGCCGCAAAAAAAATATCGACGCCACGGTTAAAGCGATTCAGCGCGCGCATAAAAACGTCAAGACTGTGGTTGCCTTCACGAGCCATATAGTTATTAAGCACATTGCCGAAAACGAAGGCTCTTGCCCTTACAAGACGCCGGAAGAAGTTTTAGACCAACTCAAGCGCGAAGGTTATACCAGAATTGCGCTCGTACCGCTGGCGATTGTTCCTGGCATGGAGTACAAATATGACGTGGCGCTTTTCCACCAATACAAAACGCAATTTAAGAAAATGACGCTGGCGACGCCGTTAATGTATTGGCAGGGGCAGGAAGATCAGCCGGACGACGTTATGGCGGCAATGGAAGCGCTTGATTTACCGGCTTACAAAAAAGGCACGGCGATTTTATTAATGGCGCACGGCACGCCCGACCCGTCAAATGCGTATTATTCGGTAATGCAGGCTAAATTGAAGGCTATGAAGCGAAACGACGTCCACATTTACACAGTTGAAGGCTGGCCGAGTTTGGACGATTGGGTTGGTAAACTCAAAATGCACAAGGTTGAAAATATTATTTTAATGCCGCTTATGTTGGTAGCCGGCGACCACGCCAATAACGATATGGCGGGCGAGGAAGAAGATTCGCATAAATCCATTCTTGAGGCGGCTGGTTTCAATGTCACGGTTAAACTTCAAGGTCTTGGCGAAAATAAGAAAATCCGTGAGCTCTTCGTCAATCACGCCAATGAAGCTTGGGACGCACTTATAAAATAAATCTATATCAACTTTCTTTTGGTGCAAAAGAAAGTTGCAAAGAAAACAGCCGCGCTTTAATTCGCTTCCGGCTCATTAGCGCGCGGCGGGTTCGGCGCTCATCCTTGAGCGCTTCTTTTTTTGTAAATTTCTTTGTTGTTGCAAAAAGTTTGCCAATGGAATATAATTAAATGCTATAAATTTTTTAGTAGGAGTATGATTAATATGAAAGTTATTCTTCAAGAAGATGTTAAAAAAGTTGGAGCAAAAGGCGATATCGTTGAAGTGGCTGACGGTTACGGGCGCAATTTTCTCCTGCCGCGTAAACTCGCTGTAATTGCCAATGACGCAAACCTTCACGTTGCCAAAACCAACGCCGAAAATAAAGCGCGTAGAGCTCAACAAGAAGCCGATGAAGCTAAATTGCTTGGTGCGCAACTCGAAAAAGTCAGTGTCAAAATTCCTATCAAAATCGGCAAAGACGGCAAACTGTTTGGCTCAGTCAGCGGCAGCGACGTTGCTAAGGCTCTCAAAAATGAGCGCAATGTCAATATCGATAAGCGCAAAATCACCATTCAAGGCGAAGTCACCGGCATTGGCACTTACGACGCCGTGATTAAATTGCACCCAGAAACCATTACCAAAATTAAAATCGTCGTGGTAGAGGCTTAAATTCGTGTTCAAAAAATTATTCGGCGCGCTAAAACGAACTTTCTCCGGCAAAAAAAATATAGTCGTCCAGCAACCGCGCAATGAAACCGAAATTGACAGAGAAATTTCCGCGCTTTACTCAATCATAATCGATGCGATGGGCTCTGACAGATTAGTTTTGCAAGCGGGCAAAATGGACGCGCTTAGATTTTTGCGCTCAAATGACCCTGGCGAAAGAATTTTAGCATTGCGCCGAATTTTGGAAGAAAATCCCACGCTCGGACCGCCGCCTTCCAAGTCCGAAATTCCCGCTGAAATTATAAAACTTTCCGAGTTAATGGCTGATATAATCGCGCGGCGTCAAATCGAAGACAAAATCGACCGCAAAGTCAACGAAAAACTTGAACACGACCACCAAGAATACGTCAAGGACATTCGCCTTCAAATCCTGCGCGAGGAAAAGCCGGACGAAGAAACTCCGCACGAAATAAAAAAACGCGAGCAACTTGAAAAGCTTGAATCAGTGCAGTTGACGCAATCAGTAATGGAACTTTTGCGCCCGAAAACTTTGGACGAAATAATTGGACAGGAACGCGCGGTAAAATCTTTGCGTGCAAAATTGGCGTCGCCGTATCCGCAGCATTTGATTTTGTATGGACCGCCAGGCGTCGGCAAAACTACGGCGGCGCGCTTGGTATTGGAAGCAGTCAAGCCGCTTGAGTACAGCCCGTTTGCGGAAGATGCGCCATTTGTCGAAACTGACGGAACAACTTTACGCTGGGACCCGCGCGATTTGACAAATCCGCTGTTGGGCAGTGTCCACGATCCGATTTATCAAGGTGCGCAAAAATCTTTGGCTGATAGCGGAGTTCCCGAACCTAAGCCTGGGCTTGTTACCGAGGCGCACGGCGGCATTTTGTTTATTGACGAAATCGGTGAAATGGATATGATGTTGCAGAACAAATTGCTGAAGGTTTTGGAAGATAAGCGCGCATTTTTTGAATCTGCGTATTATGACCCGACCGCCGAGCGCGTTCCGGCTTATGTGAAAATGCTGTTTGAGAAAGGCGCGCCTGCTGATTTTGTGCTGATTGGAGCGACGACGCGCGACGCCAGTTCGATAAATCCTGCGTTGCGTTCGCGTTGTGCCGAAATTTATTTTGAGCCGTTGACGCCCGCGCATATCATTGAGATTGTCAACAATGCGGCTGAAAAATTGCAGGTTTCGCTGGAAGATGGCGTTGCTGAAACTATCGCTGAATACACGATTGAAGGTCGCAAAGCGATTAACATTTTGGCTGACGCTTACAGTTTGGCGCTGGAAACTGACGATTTTCAAATTACTAAGAATCAGATTTACGAAGTCGCGCAGGTTGGCAGACTGTTTCAGTACGTGACTAAAAAGGCGTCGAGCAAAGCGATTGTTGGACACATTTTCGGCTTGGGCGTGAGCGGTTTTATCGGCTCAGTGATTGAGATTGAGGCTATGGTTTTTCCGGCGGAGAAGGGCAAGGGCACGATTCGCTTTAATGAAACGGCGGGCTCTATGGCGAAGGATTCGGTATTCAATGCGGCGTCAGTTTTGCGTCAAGTTACTGGCAAGGACATTCACGATTTCGACGTTCACATAAACGTTATCGGTGGCGGCAATATTGATGGACCGAGCGCAGGGACGGCGATTTTGTCAGCGCTGATTAGTGCGGTGACTGGCGCGAAAATTCGGCAAGATGTTGCTGTTACTGGCGAAATTTCTTTGCAGGGGCGAGTGCGTCCGGTTGGCGGCGTTTTTGAAAAGGCTTACGGCGCTAAACAGGCTGGCATTAAAACTTTGATTATACCGAAAGAAAATGCTAAGGACATACCGAACGGGCATTTGGGCTTGAAAATTCACGCTGTCGAAACCGCTGAAGAAGCTTTTAAATGGATTTTTGCAGATAAAATTGAAACAAATTGAGCGTCGCTTAAGGGCGGCGTTTTTTGTTTGCCCAAAAACTGTACAAATTTTGCCAATCTGATATAATAAATCTATTTTAAAATTGGAGGTAGATTAATCAATGGGAAGAATAGCCGTAGAAATTTTACCGCGCGACGAGGCGTCGCTCCAGCGCGACGTTGAGGTATTGAAAAAATATCCGCGCGTGGATTGCGTAAACATACCGGACATTTTGCGCCATGAAATTCGCCCGTGGCAGGCGGCGAAAATTACACAGCCGAATTTGCCGACAATCCCGCACGTCCGCGCAATGGATATTGATTTGTCAAAGCCGTTGCCGATGATTGACGATTTCAAAAAAAACGGCGTCAAGGAAGTTTTGATAATTGCGGGCGACCCGCCTCAAGATATGCTCCGCACCGTTTACCCGACTGAATCAATCGACGTGATTAGAAAATTTCGCGCAGAATTGCCGGACGTGAAAGTTTACGCGGGACTCGACCAATATCGCAGCGGCATTCGCGAGGAACTTTACAGAGCCGAGCGTAAACTTCAAGCGGGCGCGGCTGGACTTTTCACGCAACCGTTTTTCGATATGAGATTTTTGGAAATGTACGCTGATTTGCTTGACGGTATCGAAATTTATTGGGGCGTTTCGCCGGTTTTGAGCGCGCGCTCTAAAGGTTATTGGGAGCGCAAAGATAAAGCCGTTTTCCCGAAAGATTTTGAGCCGACAATGGCGTGGAATGTTGATTTTGCTCACAAGGTTATTGATTTTATTGATAAGACGGGCGGCGGTTTGTACTTTATGCCGATAACGATTGACATTGCGGATTTTCTGCCGCAGATTTTCACGGAGGCTTAAATTGAAACTGACAAAATTTTTGCCGCTGTTAATATTGCTGATAATTTTATGTCCTGCGCGAAGTTTCGCCGATAAGCCGCAAATCACGGCGGGGCAAAGTTACTTCGATATTTTCAAGGGCTATTACGTTTTAAAAGACAATGTTCACGTGGTTATGAGCAATCACGGTTTCCAGGCGACGATTTCAGCGGACGAAGCCAAGGTTAACGTCGTAACTCAAAAATGCTGGGCGACCGGCAAAGTTAAATTCACGCACGGCTCAGAAACTTTCGCCTGCGATAACGCTTTTTTGCAATGGAAAACTCGCACGGCTGAAGTTGTCGGCGGCGTCAAATTCAACAGCCCAAAAAATATCAAGGTGAGCGCTGATTCTGCGATTTTTAATTGGCAAACTAATGTTACGCCTTTCAGCAATTTGAAAATGAGCGGCAGCTTGAAACTTTCTAATAAACTTTACAGCCACGTTCGCTACGATGTGCTTGAAAATACAATCCTGCAAATCGAAGAAAAGTCTGCAACGCCGCAAATTGTAATTCCAGATCCCGATGATGACAGCGAGGGCTAACGATCTATTTTGGCGCGTGGCGTCTTTAACAAAATTTTTAACAGCGGGCTGATTAATGAAAAAAAATCTATTTTGACGCAGGCGTTATTGAAAAAACTTTTAACAGCGAGGGCTGATTTATGGAAAGATATATTGGGGCGCAGGGCGTCCTTGACAA
>CAJOIB010000030.1 GCA_905234705.1 uncultured Selenomonadaceae bacterium
GTGCCGCTCAATAAAATTCTGTCGCCAACTTTTTTAACGTGAACGTCCGGCAGATTTATCATTCGCTCGATAATCTCAGATAAACCACTGTCTTCGACGTGAATTGTGTATTCGTACTTAGCGCCGTCAACAGTCCAAACTAAGAGCGTCGTAGTACCGGAATGTTCCCGCGACGTGATTAAAAATTCGTTATTGTTGGGCGGCAACGGAGTTACTCTAACGACGTCTTCACTGCCCACAACTACGCGCAAAACATCTGAATGAAATTTAAAATGCCTGGATGTATTAAAATTCAACGTGATAATCGAATTGGAATCAGCGGCTTGTGCAAGAGGAATTGTCGCAAAAACAATCACGAGCGCCGCTAACATCAAATATAAATTTTTCATAGCGTTTCCTCACTTTGATCTGTTGCCGTAAATTATTTCAAAACCGGTCGGTTTCTGCGTTTCTTCAACCGTCGGAACAGGCTCAGTTGGCGGCGGCGGTGGTGGAGCAACCGGTTCTTGCGGAGTAACAGCCGGTTTGTCTTGTTTTTCCTGTTGTAGCCGTTGAGATTTCAAAGATTGAACTGTGTAGTCCGTGCTGTAAACGCGCTCGCTTTGTGGGCGGAGCGGTCTCAGCATTAAATAAATTTCGCCAATTTTCGACGCAGAAACTAACATCAAAACATCATCCGGCGTCAGTGCCAAAGTTGCTATTGCGGGATTCTCAATCGCCGTTGCCGAAGGATTAACCGGCGCGTCAGCGTCTTCTTTTTTGGGCGGCTGATTAATGCCCATATTCTGGTTAATGCTCAGAAGTAAAATATTCTGCAACAAAATTCTACTCGTAACTAAACCTTCGTCGCGCTCAATTAAAAGTACGTCAACATAATCGCCAGGTTTCGCGAAGCCCGCAACGCCCGTCACGTCATTAATAGTAACTGAAACTGCGCGACAATTCGGCGGTATCGAACCAACAAAGCCCGCTTGCTCTAAATTCTTATAAACCTTCTGCGCAGTCATTATGTCGCCCTTGAAAATTTTTGCGCGCGTCGGCAAATTCACAATATCAGTAACTTCAGTAACCGCATCGACCGGTACGGAGTCAGCCGGAAATTCTTTGGTTTCCAACATTTTCGCGGTAAGCATAACTTTCGGCTCAATGTTGCGCGTCGCTACAACTACGCTTTTCATTTGAATTTCTACGGGCGGCTCTTCCGGCGGCTTTTCTTCTTCCGCTACGTTATTTTTGGTGAGCGTCGTTATCGCTAAATAAAAGACCACAAAAACAAGAACTGCCAATCCAGCGGCTATTGCGAGGAGTTGGCGTGGTCGAAGTGTACTCAACTTATCAAAAAATTTTGCAAACACATTCAAAACCCTTTCAACAAATAAGATTCACTTGACTTTGAATGATTGACTTTGCATAATATTTATCTTAGCGCATTATAGAACGTTTAATAAATTTTGTCAATCAGTGTAAAAAAATCGGGGGGGGGGTAGTGATTTAATCATATGTTTAAAAAAATTGCTATTGAGAGTTCGGGCGAAAAAATTTTCGTGCAAATTGAAATTGCCGATAGTTTTTTGCAGAGATTTTTGGGGCTTATGGGTAGAAAAAAAATACCGCGCGGGCAAGGGCTGTTACTTTCGCCGTGCAACAGTATTCATATGCTTTTTATGAGGTTTTCGATTGACGCGGTATATCTGGATAAAAATTGCGTCGTTAAAAAAATTGTTCCAAATTTGCGTCCTTGGCTCGGCGTTTCAATTTGTTTTGGCGCGCAGTCCGTTATTGAATTTGCCGCCGGTGAATCTGCGCGACTGAATTTGAAAGTTGGTGATAAATTTTTATTTAACCAATAGCATCAGCGCCCTTGTAATAAAATCCGTTGCGCCCGTTTGCCTTGACGTGATACAGCGCGCTGTCAGCCGCATTGAAAACTGTATCGTAGTCTAAGCCGTCCTGCGGAATAATCGCAACTCCAATGCTCGCCGTTATGCCCGCGCTCCTGCCGTCAATCGTCAATTCAGCCGCAACATTTTTAATATCGCGCGCCTTGCGAATGACAATATCCATACTCGGCAAATTGTCAATGATTACAACAAATTCGTCGCCGCCAAATCTGCCGATACAGTCATTCGGGCGAAATTTCTTGCGCAGATTCCGAGAAAATTCCACAAGCACTTTGTCGCCGAATTGGTGTCCATGAGTATCGTTTGCTTCTTTGAAGTGGTCAAGGTCGATTATGTACAGCGCCATTATAGTACCAGCGCCCTGTTCGCTGAAAGTTTTTAGTTTCATCTTGCCGATATTTTCAGTTGTCGATTTGTTATAAAGTTTGGTAAGCTTGTCGAGTTCGGACTCAAGCTGATAGGCGTCTCGCGCAGAGCGAATTTTATTGAACGCCGCCGCCATTTGCCCAAGTTCATCATCGGAATCAATTTCAAGCTTTTCAATTTTATTGCCCTTGACAATTTTATCGGCTGCATTCGTAATTTCGATAATAGGCTTTGTCGCTTTAATCGCCAAAATATGAGCCGTGGCACAAACCAGCGCCAACATTAACAGCCCAATCGTCGCCGCTTCGGTGATTTTAAAATAAACTTGCCTGGAAATGTAGCTGTACGGCTGAACCGTGATTATAATCCAATCGGTGAGCCAATTTCGTGAATAGCTTGCAAGGACATCAACGCCGTCAATTTTCGTGCGGATAGTTCCTGTATCACCAACCGCGCTGTCCGCAATAAATTTGTAGCGCCCAACTTCGTCGTACTCAATTTCAAAACGCATAAATTTATCTGAATGGGCGATAGTTTTTCCTTCGCGGTCAATGATAATTACTGAAATTTCGTCAGTAACCTGTTCTTGAATAAATTGATTAATCGCGTCCAAATTGAAATTTCGTTGCAGCATACCGATTGGTCTGTCGAGCCTGTCTTTAACCGGCACTTCGACAACAACAATTCTTTCGCCGGTAGAGCGGCTGAGAATTATATCGGAAATGAAGTCGCGCCCGCGCATTGCTTCATAAAAATGTTGTCTGCCCGTCAAGTTTACCAGTTTTGAGCCGTCTGTGCGAATCAGTTGCATCGCGTCAGCGCCCGTCAACGCCGCCATATTTCTGTCGTGAAAAATTGTATTTGTATCGTGCAGGAGATTTAAAACGGATTTTCGCTGATTTTCATTGGGCGAATTTATGTACTCAATTATCATAGGATTTAAAGCCAATTCGTGAAGTACGTGGAAATTTTTTCTGAAATGCTCGGTGACGTGTTCGGAAATGACAGAATTTCTTAGCAAACCGTTTTTCTGCGCGACCTCTTCCAATCCACGCACCATTTCCCAGGCGTCAACCGCAATGATAATAATGCACGGCAAAGCCCCCATAATTATAAGGAGAATGAAAAGTTTATTTCTAATACTCCTTGTGATTGCCATTAATTTTTGTGCGGCTGAAACCTACCGCACGTTTCACATCCTTTCTAATAAAAATAAAACCGGACTGGGGAAGTGTCCGGCTGAAAATATTAAGTTTAATCGCTCAAACTTTTTTAGAAAAGTATTAGACGTTGACGCCGTAATTTCTGCCAAGAGCGCCGAGCCCGCCGCTGAATCCAGAGCCAATCGCATTGAATTTCCATTCGCCTTTGTTGCGGTAAATTTCGCCAACAACAACCGCCGTCTCAACTGAAAAATCTTCGCCCAAATCGTAACGAATCAATTCTTGCCCCGTGGCGTCGTCAACTACGCGAATGTAAGCATTTTCGACTTGCCCGAAAGTTTGATTGCGAACGTCAGCGTCATAAATCGTAACGGTGAAGTCAATTTTC
The DNA here is from genome assembly GCA_905234705.1 of uncultured Selenomonadaceae bacterium. Lineage (GTDB taxonomy): Bacteria > Bacillota > Negativicutes > Selenomonadales > Selenomonadaceae > Quinella. The sequence continues at coordinate 3,819 of CAJOIB010000030.1, forward strand.
TCGACATTTGCCGGAATTTTTTCAAGGTCGATTCTAACTTCTTCGTCGTCGCCTTCGCCCGCGCCGGTCAGATTGTCGCCCATATGTTCGACTGCGCCGCTCGGATCTTTGAGATTATTGTAAAAAACAAAATCCGAATCGCTGTTAACTTTGCCATTAGCGCCGAGCAAAAAAGCCGCCGCGTCCAAGTCAAAATCAAAGCCGCCGTCATAGCGTTTGACGTCCCAGCCGAGACCTACCAAAATTTTTTTTAAGCTGGGATTGCCTTTCGTCAAGTCAACTTTCTGACCTTTTCTCAAAGTAACTGCCACAAAAATTCCTCCTTCAGAAATATTAATTTAATCCTTACGCCCGACCGTCCATCTCAATCCCCAATCAAAAGCTTCATCCATTTCTTGAGAATCTCGATAGAATCGGACGATTTTTTCAACGCTGAAAGTATCGCCGACGTTTTCCAAAAGGGCTATCGCGCAGGTACGTTTACTTGAGCCGTATTCGTCCATACGCACGATAAGGTCGGGATTGCCAGGACATTTCACAGTAACAACGCCCTTAGCCTCTTCCCAATTCGCCGCGCCTTCATAGATAAATGTAAAAATCAAAATGCGTTTAATCTTGTTGATAAATTTTCCATTAACGCGCATGGTTTCGCCGGAAGCCACGCTGCCGGTTCTGTCGTCGCCGTCAAGGGCAATGTAGGGCGCGCTAATCAAACTGCCGAAAAGATTCCCCAGCGCTTGAACTGCGCCTGCGCGACCGTCTTTCATTTCGTACAGGCAAGCCAAATCTAAATCGATGCCATTGCTCTTGTTGCCGAAAATGCTGGAAAGGAAACCTTGATTAACCGGACGCTCCGGCTTATTCCAGTTAAGATTGATAACAATTTCGCCGAGACTTTCGCCGCGCTTAGTAAGATTAACTTTCTGCCCCTTGCGCAGTTCAACTTTTTTAGGCTTAGGCGGCGGCGGATTATTAACATTAGTTCGCGCAGAAGTAGGCGGCGGTGGAATGGTAATTTTTTTAGGCTCAGGCGGTGGGGGCGGAGCAGTCATTTCGTCGCTAACTTCAATGCCGAAATTATTGCAAAGAGCCGCAAGTCCACCGCTGAAACCCGCGCCCGTTGCATTGAATTTCCACGCGCCTTTATAGCGGTAAATTTCGCCCAAAACAATCGCCGTCTCAATGCTAAGATTTTCCAATCTGAACGTGGCAATATCTGCGCCGCCGGTATTTTTCAAATGCAAAATCATACCGCTGACTTTGCCGAAATTTTGTCTGCGGGCGTCAGCGTCATAAATCGTGGCGGTAAAAGAAATTTTTTCGACGTGGCGAGGAATTTTTGTCAAATCAATTTCTACCGAATCGTCGTCGTTGTGAATGACGCTGCCGGAATTATGGCGCGGGTTGCCGTAAAAAACAAAATCTTCATCGCCAGCAACTTTGCCATTGCCCGCCAATAAAAAAGCCGCGGTGTCAATATCAACTGCGCTTGCCTTCCGCTCAAACTGAATTTTTATGAAAGTTTCACTGAGCGGAATTTTTTGTCCTTTGCGAAGTTCCATAGTTGTTACCTCTAAAATTTTTGCTTATCCCTCATAGCGCGTTCGATGTCGCGTTTAGCGGATTTTTCAGCCAGAGTTGCGCGCTTATCGTAATTGTGCTTGCCGCTGGCTAATGCGAGTTCCATTTTCGCGCGCCCATTTTTAAAGTAGATTTTCAACGGAATCAGCGTAAATCCTTTTTCGCGCGTCTTGCCGAAAAGTTTTAGAATTTCTTTTTTGTGCATAAGCAGGCGGCGGCGTCTCAAAGGATCGTGATTAAAAATATTTCCCTGCTCGTACGGGCTGATATGCATATGCTCAACAAAAATTTCGCCGTTTTTAATTTCCGCGTAGCTGTCTTTGAGATTGGCTTTGCCTGCGCGAAGGCTTTTAACTTCAGTGCCTTTAAGTTCGATACCGGCTTCAAAAGTTTCGTGGATAAAATAATCGTGGCGCGCCTTGCGGTTTTCGCACGCGATTTTTATAGCATCGTTTTTCGCCAAATTATCACCGCCTCAGAATGACGATTGAATTATCAGCGCCAGGTATTTATCCATTTCGTCGTCCCAGCGAATATTATACGCTCGCGCAGGAGTCTCAATTCCCCACCAATTACTAAGCTTAACGTCAATGTACTCGTTGCCGCTTTTGGAAAGTTTTTTGACAGGGCAGCCTTCGCAAGGTTCGTCAAGATTGTGGAAACGCTTATAACAAGTTTGCTCGACATTAGCAACATTGCCCAAAGTTTGACGAATTGTATTGTTGAAGAAAATCGGCTCGAAAGTTTCTTTATCGACGACGTAAATAAATTCCTGCATATGGTCAAGAATATTTTGCAGGTGGCGGCTGACGCGCTCTGAAACGTTATCATTGTGATGGTCGAGCAGAATATTTCCCAACAGCACTGAAAAAATACTAAGCTTGGTAAATTCTTCCTTAGAAAAAACGTACGGGCGATGTGAAGTCTCAAAGCCGACGCTACCAACGGTTTCGCTGCCGTGCGCAATTTGCGAATGCACAAACGCGCCCAATTTCAGCGTGCGGAATAAATCTTCTTCCTGCGGATATTTTTCAAAAGTATCTTCGCAAATCGACATAACGCCGTAAGGAGTCGGGCGGTAATTAGAATCAATCACGGAATAACGGCGGTCGAGGAGCGGCGCGTATTTCTTGATATTTTCTTTGTCAGTGATAGATAAGCCGTTCGGACCAATCCATTCAAATTCGGTGTCATACTGATTGGAACTGCGATTGTACTTTGCGACAGAAACGCGGTCGAGATTATATTGTTTGCCGAACATTTCAAGGCAGATTGAGATGGTAACTTCGGGATTTTGCGTTTCATAGAGCAGGTTTAAAATAAATTCCAGCATATTATCTTGAAAAGCTTTTTGCCGAATTTCTTCAGCGTGTTGTGGGTCGCGTCCGGAATCTACAGAGAATTGACGCCCGATTAAACTTTGATGATAAATGGAATATTGATTTTTGCCCTTGGATTTGGATTCGTACAAAGCACGGTCGGCGCGCTTGAAAAGTTCGACGTAAGATGTACCATGGTCGGGATAAAGCGCAATTCCGATACTTACCGAAAACGGAAGGCTAACGTCGTTACTTTCATAATGGCGGTCGAGATTTTTCAAAAGTTCGGTGCAACGTTTTTCAAGCACATCGACATCGGGCATATCGCAGAAAAGCACGACAAATTCATCGCCGCCAATGCGCCCGACAATATCTTTCTGGCGGAAAACGCTCCGAATCGCCAGCCCCATATCAGTTAAAACGCCGTCGCCGAAAAGGTGTCCAAATGAATCGTTAATCGCTTTAAAACCGTCCGCGTCGATAATTATAAATGCGGGCGGCAAATCAGTAGGCGAAAGTTTCGACAAATACATTTCGATATATCGTTGCGTGGCGTCTTTGTTATAAAAGCCGGTTAACACGTCATGCTCCGCCGAATGTTGAAGTTCCATTTGCCAGAGTTGCTTGACGTTGATATTGCAAATACAGCCAAATCCGATAACCGGTCCTTCGTCGCTAAAGTACAGCAGCAACCGAAATTCAGCCCATAAATAACCGCGGTCGCCTTTGCCGCGCAGACGAATTTTGTTGCTGAAAAATTTGCTGTCATTTTTAGTACCCTGCATCCAAAACATTTCATCGAAAAAAGCCGAAAATTTTTCGCTGTCCTCAGGGTGAATTACATTGCCCCCAAAAAAAACACTGGAAGCGGGATCTGCAATTTGCGGAAAATCATAATCGGAATTTTCCACGGGCGACATAAATTCCAAAACATCTTTGCCAATGTACCACTTGAAATAAATTATGTTTTCTACGTCGTTCAAAGTGCGGTATATCTCCGTGTCAAATTCTTGGGGAATTTCAAATTTTGAGCCGGTCATAGAAACCGCGACAGAAAATTTCCTGCCGCTCCACCTCCTCGCCTGTTGTAGTCTGATATATTGTACCAAATACAAAGAATTTTATGCAACTGCTTTTATAATTTTTTATTGAAATCTGCGCGAATTTATGATTTGTTTGACAATCAAGCGTTTTGAAGATATAATTTCCTTTACCATTTCATATTTTGCCGAATTTTATTGCTTAACTTCAAAAAAATCTTTTTATGTGATAGATTCGAGGCTTTGTTTCATTTGAAAATTGGGAGTGAAGTCGTTAATGTTTAATCCTGTTCAAGTTGGTAAGCGAACCCGTTACAGCTACGCGCGCATCAAAGAAGTCATGGAAATGCCGCACCTTCTGGATATTCAAATTAACTCGTACAAGTGGTTTTTGCAAGAAGGGCTCAGAGAAATTCTGGAAGACATTTCGCCAATTACCATCGCCACCGGAAATTTGAAACTTTTTTTCAAAGATCCTGTACTCGGTAGCCCGAAATATACGCTTGAAGAATGCAAGGAACGTGACGGTACTTATTCAGCGCCGATTCGTGTAAAAGTTCAGCTCGTCAACCACGAAATGGGCGACGTCAAAGAGCAGGAAGTTTTTATGGGCGATTTCCCGCTTATGACGAATACCGGCACGTTTATTATTAACGGGGCGGAGCGCGTTATCGTCAGCCAGCTCGTACGTTCCCCGGGCGTCTATTACGACGAAACCATTGACCAAACCGGTAAAAAAATTTTCACCGCTACGGTTATTCCAAATCGCGGCGCGTGGATTGAACTTGAAACCGAACCTGGCGATAAAATTCGCGTGCGTATCGACCGTACCCGCAAAATGCCTGTAACTTATTTTCTGCGCGCATTGGGTTTCCAGAGCGATGAAGAAATTCTCGCGCTTTTCGACGGCAATAAATTTATTCGCGACGAACTCGAACGTGAAGAAGCTGAATTTAAAACCGAGGCGCGCTCCCTTGAAGAAGTTTACAAACACATTCGCCCAAATGAGCCTACTACCAGCGTTGAAAATGCTCAGCAACTTTTAAATTCGCTGTTTTTCGACCCGAAACGTTATGACCTTGCGTCCGTCGGCAGATACAAAATCGACAAAAAACTTGGACTTAAGCGCCGTCTCCTCGGCAAAGTTTTGGCTGAAGATATTGTTGATAATTCTACAGGCGAAATTTTAATTCCTGCCGATACCCTTGTCACTGAAGAACATCTTGCAAATATCGACGACGCCCGCGAAGCCGAAATTTTTAGCCTTGTTCCGGACGAAATTCACCGCGGCTATCTCAATCCGATTCCTGCGCGAATTAAGACTGAAGACGGCGAAATTACTATGCTCTGCGCGCCGACTTTGCCTATTCACGAAAACCGCACAATCACCATTGCCGATATTGTCAGTTCGATTGGTTATCTGCTGGATTTAATGAGCGGCGTTGGAAATATTGACGATATCGACCACCTTGGTAACCGCCGCGTGCGTAGCGTTGGTGAACTTTTGCAAAATCAATTTAGAATTGGTTTGGCGCGAATGGAGCGCGTTGTTCGCGACAGAATGACTACGCAGGATTCAGAAATTATCACGCCGCAAGTTTTGATTAATATCAAGCCGGTTATTGCGGCTATCAAAGAATTTTTTGGAAGTTCGCAGTTATCGCAGTTTATGGATCAGCACAACCCGCTTTCTGAATTGACGCATAAGCGCAGACTTTCAGCGCTTGGTCCAGGCGGTTTAAGCAGAGAGCGCGCGGGCTTTGAAGTCCGTGACGTTCACAATTCCCACTATGGGCGTATGTGTCCGATTGAGACGCCGGAAGGTCCGAATATCGGTTTGATTGGCTCGCTGTCGAATTACGGGCGCATTGACCAGTACGGATTTATTGAGACGCCCTATCGAAAAGTTGACAAGGAAAATCACCGCGTTACCAATGACGTTAGGTATTTGACGGCTGACGAAGAAGATGTTTTGACTATCGCGCAGGCTAACGAGCCGCTTGACGAAAATGATTGGTTTGTCAATGAGCGTGTAACTGCGCGATTCAAGGAAGAAACTATGCTTGTACGGCGCGAGCGCGTCGATTACATGGACGTTTCGCCTAAGCAGGTCGTTTCAATCGCTACGGCTATGATTCCGTTCCTTGAAAATGACGACGCTAACCGCGCATTAATGGGCGCGAATATGCAACGTCAAGCTGTGCCGCTTTTAAAAACTCAAGCGCCGCTCGTTGGTACGGGTATGGAATTTAAAGCCGCCTGCGACTCTGGCGTTATGGTTTTGGCGAAAAAAGCCGGTACTGTTACCTACGTTGACGCTATGACTATTAAAATGAAAAATGACGACGGCAGTAAGGATGAATACAAACTTCAAAAATTTGTGCGCTCTAACCAGGGCACTTGTATAAATCAGATTCCGCTTGTCGATTACGGCGAACACGTTGAAGCAAGACAGCCTATTGCCGACGGTCCTGCTACAGATCACGGTGAATTGGCGCTCGGCTACAATATTATCGTTGCTTATATGCCGTGGGAAGGTTACAACTACGAAGACGCTATTTTACTTAGCCAAAATCTGATTAAGCAGGATATTTACACGTCGATTCACATTGAGGAACACCAATGCGACGCGCGCGATACGAAACTTGGTCCGGAAGAAGTTACCCGCGATATTCCGAATGTTTCTGAAGACGCGCTGACTCATCTTGACGCTGACGGTATTATTGCGATTGGCGCTGATGTTCGTCCTGGCGATATTTTAGTTGGTAAAGTTACTCCGAAGGGCGAAACTGAATTGACGGCTGAGGAACGTTTATTGCGTGCTATTTTCGGTGAAAAGGCGCGTGAAGTTCGCGATACCAGCTTAAGAGTGCCGCACGGCGAATCCGGCAAGATTGTTGACGTGAAAATTTTTACCCGCGAAAATAACGACGAAATGGCGCCAGGCGTTAATAAACAAGTTAGAGTCTATATCGCGCAGAAACGCAAAATTTCAGTTGGCGATAAGATGAGCGGTCGCCACGGCAACAAGGGCGTTGTTTCTCAGATTATGCGTCAAGAGGATATGCCTTTTCTGCCGGACGGTACGCCGGTTGATATTGTGCTGAATCCGTTGGGCGTGCCTTCGCGTATGAATATTGGACAGATTTTGGAAACTCACCTCGGAATGGCTGTTCGTACTCTTGGTTTTAAAATCAAAGCTGACCCAGACGGTTTTCTTGAAAAACTGCGCGAATATGGCTATGACGCTGATAAAAACGGCGTGCCGAAAGTCGAAGATGTTGGTTTGCACATTTCAACGCCCGTTTTCGACGGCGCGCGCGAATCTGACGTTATGAATACGATTAAACTTGCCGGACTTGACGATGACGGCAAAACTATTCTGTATGACGGCAGAACTGGCGAGGCGTTTGAAAATAAAGTTACCGTTGGTTGCGTTTATATGCTGAAACTTCACCATTTGGTTGATGATAAAATTCACGCACGATCAACCGGTCCTTATTCTTTGGTTACGCAACAGCCTTTGGGCGGTAAAGCGCAATTCGGCGGACAGCGTTTCGGTGAAATGGAAGTTTGGGCGCTTGAGGCTTACGGTGCGAGTTATACTTTGCAGGAAATTTTGACTGTTAAATCCGACGATGTTGTTGGGCGTGTCAAAGCGTACGAGGCTATTGTCAAGGGCAATAACATTCCCGAGCCTGGCGTTCCGGAATCTTTCAAAGTGCTTATTAAAGAATTGCAGTCAATCGGCTTGGATATTAAAGTTTTGAGCGGCGACGCTAAGGAAATTATTATTCACGACGAAGAGGAAGATGAAATCCGCGCGAATCGTGCTAAGGCTGAAAAACTTGAAGCGCCGGAAAATCCCGCTGAACCGCCGCCTTCCGATGAACCTGCTGAACCTGAAGATGTTGATATTGACATTGACAGCGAGCCGACCGCTGACGAACTTGCTTTGATTAGTCAAAATTTCGGCACTGAAAGTTTCGAGCAAGACGACCTTGATAAATACGGTGACGATAAATATGACGACGATAAATATTTAGATAAAATCAGCGATAGACATTATCACGACGACGACGATAGCATTTCGCCGTACGATGATTTTGACGATAACGATGACAACGAGGAAAACTGAGCTGTCTAAAGGGGGAGCATTATGCTTGATGTTAATATTTTTGACTCAATGCGCGTAGGGCTGGCGTCGCCCGAAAAAATTCGCGAATGGTCTCACGGCGAAGTTAAAAAGCCGGAGACTATAAATTATCGCACGCTCAAGCCCGAACGTGACGGCTTATTTTGCGAACGCATTTTTGGACCGACGCGCGATTGGGAATGTCATTGCGGCAAATACAAGCGCGTCCGTTACAAAGGTATTATCTGCGACCGTTGCGGCGTCGAAGTTACGCGTGCCAAGGTTCGTCGCGAGCGCATGGGGCATATTGAACTTGCCGCGCCTGTTTCTCATATTTGGTACTTCAAGGGCATTCCGAGCCGCATGGGTTTAATTTTGGGTATGACGCCGAAAAATCTTGAACGCGTGCTTTATTTCGCGTCGTACATTGTGCTCGACCCGCCGAAAAATTTAGATCCTAAAGACGAATGGCTGAAAAAGCAGGCTCTTTTAAGTGAGGGCGATTATAGGCGCGCGCGCGAAAAGTACGGCGATACTTTCAAAGTTGGGATTGGCGCGGAGGCTATTCAATATCTGCTGAAAGAACTTGATCTTGACAAAATGAGCGAAGAATTACGTCAAGAAATTCGCTCACCAAGTGCGCAGAAGAGATTCAGAGCAATTCGCCGCCTTGAAGTTGTCGAGGCTTTTCGTAAGAGCGGAAACCGTCCCGAATGGATGATTTTAAATGTTATACCGGTAATACCGCCGGAACTTCGCCCAATGGTACAGCTGGACGGCGGCAGATTTGCTACCAGCGATTTGAATGATTTGTACCGCCGCGTTATTAATCGCAACAATCGCTTGAAAAAAATGTTGACGATTAATATTCCGGATTTGATTTTGCGCAATGAAAAACGTATGTTGCAAGAGGCGGTTGACGCGCTGATTGACAATGGCAGACGCGGGCGTCCGGTTACTGGTTCGGGTAACAGGGCTTTGAAGTCTCTTAGCGATTTGTTGAAAGGCAAGCAAGGGCGTTTTCGTCAAAATCTTTTGGGCAAGCGTGTTGATTATTCTGGGCGTTCAGTTATCGTTGTTGGTCCGGAGCTGAAACTTCATCAGTGCGGTTTGCCTAAGGAAATGGCGCTTGAACTTTTTAAGCCGTTTGTTATGAAAAAACTTTCGGCGGACGGCAACACCACGATTAAAGCGGCTAAGCGTAAAGTCGAGCGCGCCAATCCGGAAGTTTGGGGCGTTTTGGAAGAAGTTATCAAGGAACATCCGGTTTTGCTGAATAGAGCGCCAACTTTGCACAGATTAGGCATTCAAGCGTTCGAGCCGGTTTTGACTGAAGGGCGCGCATTGAAACTTCACCCGCTGGCTTGTACTGCTTACAACGCTGACTTCGACGGCGACCAAATGGCTATTCATTTGCCGCTTAGTGCTGAGGCGCAGGCTGAGGCTCGCGTTTTAATGTTGGCGGCGAATCACATTCTCGCTCCGAAAGATGGCAAGCCGATTATCGTACCAACACAGGATATGGTTCTTGGCACGTACTATTTAACCATTTTGAAAAAAACTCCGGAAGGCAAAAAGCCGCGCATTGTCACGGGAATTAATGAGGCGTTAATGGCTTACCGGCAAAAGGATTTGGAATTGCAGGAAGAAATTATCGCCAGAATCAGCGTTAATGAAATGACGGATTCTGCGCGCGCGGAAATTCCCGAAGGTTATGCTATGGTTAAAACTTCGGTCGGGCGTATGATTTTTAATGAAATTTTGCCGCCGAATTTGCGCTATTACCACAAAAATAAAGACGGCGAATGGGAACTTGGCATTGTCATGAACAAAAAGGAACTCGGCAAATTGGTTGCGGCTTGCTTCGACGGCTACGGCGCGACTAAAACCGCTGAAGTTATCGACCAGGTTAAAAATCTCGGCTACCATTACGCCTGTATCGCCGGTATGACTGTTGCTATCACTGACGTTATCGTTCCGCCCAATAAGCAGGAAATTATTCAGCAAACCAGAAAAGCCGTCGGCAAAGTCGAAGGGCAATACGCTATCGGTTTGATTACTGAAAATGAGCGCTATAAAAAAGTTGTCGACCTTTGGAATGAGGCAACCGAAAAAGTTGCTGACGCGATGATGAGCAATTTGAGCGAAACCAGCCCGTTCAATCCGATATTTATGATGGCTGACAGCGGCGCGCGCGGTAATAAACAGCAAATGCGCCAGCTTGCCGGTATGCGCGGGCTTATGGCTGATCCGTCCGGCAAAATCATTGACTTGCCGATAACTGCGAATTTCCGCGAAGGCTTGAGCGTTTCTGACTACTTCATTTCTTCGCACGGCGCGCGCAAAGGTTTAGCTGATACTGCACTTCGTACGGCTGACTCCGGTTATTTAACCCGCCGCCTTGTCGACGTCGCGCAGGACGTTATTGTTCGCGAGGAAGACTGCGATGTTTCGATTATCAATTTGAAATTGGAGCGTGCGGTTTTGGCGGACGAAACTGCGGGCGCGCTTGAATTTTTGTACGACGAACTCATTGGGCGCGTCCTTGCCGCCGATATTGTCAATCCGACCACCAAGGAACTTGTCATTAAACACGATACTATTTTGGACGAAAAAGCGCTTGACAAAATCGCGGAATTTGATATTGGCGAAATTTCGATTCGCGGTCGGAGTTTAACCGCGCCTAATTCAGCAAGTCATTCGCTCGTCAAGGAAACAATTATTCTCGGCACGCGCGACGAAATTAAGCGTGAAAATTTGCGTCATACTTTTATTCACGAAATTATTGGTAAGGAATTGGCTAAGCCGGTTAAATGCGACGGCGAAACTTATGAAGCGGGCGAACATTTGACGCACGAAATGCTTGATAAACTTTTGGACAGCGACGTTGGCGAAATTTTTGTTCGCAATAACAACGTGCGCGGTATCGAAGTTGAAGCGATTAAGGAAGGCACGGGCACAATCGAATCGCTTGAAGATCGAATTGTTGGGCGCGTGCTGGCGGAAGATATTATTGACGCCGAGGGCAATGTTATCGCGAAAATCAATGACAGTATCGACTCTAAGCTGGCGAAAAAAATTGCCGCCGTTAAAAATGCCTCCGCTAATAAAAAAGTTAAAATTCGCAGCGTGCTTACTTGCAAATCTCAATTCGGCGTGTGCATAAAATGTTACGGCTCAGATTTGGCGAATCAAGCGCCCGTCGAAGTTGGCGAGGCTGTTGGAATTATCGCGGCTCAATCAATCGGCGAGCCTGGCACTCAATTAACAATGCGTACGTTCCATACCGGCGGCGTTGCGGGCGACGATATTACTCAAGGTCTGCCGCGCGTCGAGGAACTTTTTGAAGCGCGTAAACCTAAGCACAACGCGATTATTTCTGAAGTCGAAGGCGAAGTTTCTTTTGGCAAAAACGAAAAGAACGACTTGACGCAGATAACGGTTACGCCGTCAGTTGGTTTGCCGCGCGATTATACCATTCCGTTCGGTTCAAGAATTTCTGTTGCGCCTGGCGATTGGATTGAAGCCGGTACAAAATTAACTGAAGGCTCGATTAATCCGCATGATATTTTGCGCGTCAACGGGCTCAAGGCAACTCAGCAGTACCTTGTTTACGAAGTCCAAAAAGTTTACAAGTCTCAAGGCGTCGAGATTAACGACAAACATATCGAAGTTATGGTTCGTCAAATGCTGCACAAAGTCAAGATTGAAGAATCCGGCTCGACTGAATTTTTGCCTGGCGAATTTGTTGATATTAATGTTTTTGAGGCGGCGAATACCAAGGCGATTGAAGAAGGCGGCGAGCCTGCGGTTGCTAAGCCGGTTTTGTTAGGAATTACGAAGGCTTCATTGGCGACAGATTCATTCTTGAGCGCGGCGAGTTTCCAGGAAACTACCAGAGTTTTAACTGACGCGGCGATTAAGGGCAAGATAGATCCGCTTATCGGCTTGAAAGAAAATGTCATTATCGGCAAGCTGATTCCCGCTGGTACGGGTATGCCGCGCTATCGTGATTTGCAGGTTGTTGACACGACGGTAGTTCCGGCTGTTGAGGAGAAACCGGCTGACATTATCGCACACGTTTAATAAATTGAAAGGGGCGGGATTTATGGCACTGCGCGGAATAAGGGGCGCGGCAACTGTCGAAGAAAATTCGGCTGAGGAAATTTGGAAAGTTTCAAAGTTGCTCGTGACAAAAATTTTATCGGCAAATTCAATCTTGCTTGACAACGTTGGAGCGATAATGTTTACTTCGACCAAAGATTTAACCGCCGCTTTTCCAACTGCAGGCTTAAGACAGTTGCCAGGATTTAATTTCGTGCCGCTTTTCGACGCGCAAGAAACTTTTGTTGAAGG
>CAJOIB010000031.1 GCA_905234705.1 uncultured Selenomonadaceae bacterium
TTTGACGCCAAAACTTTTACAAAGAGCCGCCAAGCCGCCGCGAAATCCTGAGCCAATCGCATTAAATTTCCAGCTGTCTTTGTAACGGTAAATTTCAGCGACCACAATCGCCGTTTCAACTGAAAAATTCGCGCTCAAATCATATCGCAATATTTCATTGCCCGTCGCCACATTCACCACGCGAATAAACGCATTTTCGACTTGCCCGAAATTTTGCCTGCGCGATTCGGCGTCGTAAATCGTAACGGTAAAGTCAAGCTTTTCAATATCCGCCGGAATTTTGTCAAGATAAATTTTAATCTGTTCGTCGTCTCCAGCGCCTTTACCAGTCAAATTATCACCTAAATGTTCAACCGCGCCGCTCTTATGTTTCAAATTTCCGTAGAAAATAAAATCTTCGTCGGTTATGACTTTCCTATTCGCGCCGAGCAGGAAAACCGCCGCGTCCAAATCAAAATCGTTGCCGCCAGATTTATTAACATCCCAGCCCAATCCAATTAAAATTTCGCTCAAACCGGATTTACTTTTCGCAATTTCGACGCGCTGCCCTCTGCTAAGCCTCATAGATTTTTTATCTTCGGTAAAATTGGTTAGGGTTTGAATTTTATTTGTTGGACGAGCAATTTTTTTAGTATATATTTGAGGAAAATCATTTTTACATTCCTCGGAGGTACTCCATTTAGCCAACTCCTTCATTCGCGGAATAACAAACGGTATCGGGAATGCGCGCAAAGTTTCAGTCATGATGGCTTTTTTGACATTATCGACACCATCAAGATTCGGCAAATCAATCTGCATATATCGTTCGTAATCGGCACTTTCAGCGGCAGTCTCAATTCCACACGCCATTAAATGATTTTGCATAACCGGCTGAATACTTTCGGCAGCAATGGCAGAGGCGCGATCGGCGGTATATTCCGCGGCAAGCATCCACTCAATTAGCAACCCTTTTACAACGTTAACCAATACGCTGTCCAAAAATCTCGAAATAAATTCCGGCAGAAAACCAAAAAGCGCGTCCATAAAATTAAACGCCGTAAGATAGCTGACGTGCTGCATTTTAATATGTCCAAGTTCACGCCCGATAAGCGCAATCAACTGCTCTTCGGAAAAATCTTCAAGGCAGGAGCTGTCAATAACAATTACGCAATCTTCGTTTGTGCCAACGGTTTTGGCGTTGCGAGTGTAATCCATATTGCAAAAAATGCTGTAGTCTTTTTGAATGTCAAGGCGATTTTTCGCGATTTGATAAAGGCTGTAAAGTTTCGGGAAAGTTTCGGGCGTTACGGCAAAACAACGGTCGGGGATTTGGGCAATGGTCGTAAGATTGGCGTGTGTACTGCCAAGCCCATTCAAAATCAAATTGAAAGTTTTATTTTTTTTCAGCGTATCAAGGCGCGCTATTTCCAGCGGGTGAGTAAAATCCGGCATAATTTATATCCGCCTTTCGTCGCAGAATTTGTTTATTTCGGAATAACGTTCGGGAAGCCAATCTTTTTCTGAGAACATCGTAATGACTTTTCGAAATCCGACTTGAGCGGTATCGGCAGCAACGTTATTCATAAATTTGTCAACCTGCGCGATAAAATTATCTTGAGGCAAACCGATTTTCATATTGTCAAGAATATCAGCAGGAAGAACATTAACCAAAACCTGTCGAAGAGCAAGCGCGCGATTTTTCGTGGCAAGGCAAAAAGCTCTGTCGTAAGTAAAATATCTACAACGTTTCCAATTATTAATCATCGGCGCGACAACCAATGAACCGCCAGGGATAAGCCCCGAGGCAAAATCAATTCCCCATGTTAAATATAAAATTGTGTGGTGCTGACAAAGAATCGCCGCAACTTGTCCCGCAAGTACGCCAAAAAGCATGTCGCCATTCAATTTTCGAAGATATTCCGAAGAAAAAACCAGGAAAGGCTCATTAACCCCCAAGGCTGAAACTCTTTCGTCATAATTGCGCGTAACGAAAACCTGCGGAATTTTTTTTAATCCGAACATATTGCACGCCTTAACGAGCAAATTAAAAAGTTCCGGCGCCGTTTTTTCCGTCAGCTGCGGACACGAAGATTTATAGAGATAAATGTACAAACTTTCAAGATTTGTCTTGTGCAGATTATCTAAAATATTTTTTGTAACGGCGCTGTTCATTATCTCGCTGGCAAATTGATTATCGCGCGGGTGCTGAAAATCTGTCAAATTATACATAAATTCACCTACTCTTTGACATAACGGCGTGGTAACCTTCGGGCGCTTTGTACCATTCAAAAAGCTCGCTCAACATTTTATTGGGCGGCGCTTCAAGATAAACCATTCGCTGAACAAAACGAGCCGCCTGCGTCATTATCGAGCTGTAATTTTCCATGGTTTTCTTATGCGCGACAAGATAATTTTCAATGAAAGTTTCGGCTTCAGCGTCCGTTGTAAAAAATTTTTTCGACTGACTCGGAGGTATCCCCAAATCGAAAAATTGACAGCGCGCCGCCGCCGCCAAAGATTGACACGCCAATAAGCCGCCCCTGTCCGAAGTCGAATCCGCCGAATGAAGATACGCCGTAAATAAAAGTTTCGGTACGTCAACAAAGATACTCCCGCCTGGCATATAGGATGCTAACGTCGATAAACCAACATGATCTGCTTTAATCATCGTCACAGCATTTCCAAAATTGTAATAGAGCATGTCCTCGTCGTTATGGCGCAAAATATAATCCGGCACAATCAAGTAAGACTCGCCGCTGTCAGTGCCAATCGGAAAAATGCTCACGTTCATCAAGTGGCAAATGTAAATGTCCGGAATTTTTTCAACGTCTAAAATTTTGCAAACCTCGCGGGAAATTTGATTCAAAACCGGTGAATTAGATTCGTGGATTTGAACGAAAGTTCCCTGCGTTAAAGGATCTACCGCCATTTGACACCATTGCTCCGCCTGTGCCAGTGCGTTTTGTACCGCCGAATTATTCAACGCTCGCCGCTTGTTTCTTAATTCGTCGAGGTGAATAAATTCCGATACCTGCAGTCCGCGTAAAATTTTCCTCTTCATAGACGCCTCCATATTCCAGAATTTACTCCATTTTACAATATTCATTCAAAAATTCAATACCCGATAGCTTTTTACTGTTTCACTTTGTGATATGATATACGATAACTCAAAAGTTTTAAAAAATAACTCAAATGGTAATGAATATCTTATCGGCAAAGCATTGGGGCAAGGCGGTTTCGGAGTGGTATACATCGCTTGGGATATAAAGAATAATCGCCGAGTGGCTATCAAAGAATATTTTCCTTTTGTTAGTATCGTCACGCGAACTTCTTCAAATACCTTGATGTTAAATCCGGAGACGCCCGCAAATCGTGAGTTTTTTGATAAACAAAAATTGCGCTTTCACCAGGAAGCAGAAAAAATGATGCAATTCAAAGCCAGTCCAAACATTGTCAATGTCTTTGAAGTTTTTAACGCCAATAACACCGCGTACATTGTTATGGAATTTATTGAAGGTCATACTTTCCTGAAAATTTTATCTGGAAGAGATCCTCAGCCGTTGGACGTTGTGCTTTATAATCTCAAGCCAATAATAGATGTCCTGGAAGTAATTCACAATACACCCTACGTTGACAGCCAGGGAATAAGCCATAAAGGCATGATTCACAGGGACATAAGCCCAGATAATATCATGTTTGCCGGCAACGGCACAGTTAAACTTTTGGATTTCGGCGCAGCCAGAGCCGCCGGCGATTCCGCCACAAGAATTTTAAAACCTGGCTATGCTCCATACGAACAATGCCTAAGCGTTGGTAAGGAAGCGATACAGGATTCCTACACCGATATATACGCATTGGCGGCAA
This sequence comes from uncultured Selenomonadaceae bacterium, assembly GCA_905234705.1. Lineage (GTDB taxonomy): Bacteria > Bacillota > Negativicutes > Selenomonadales > Selenomonadaceae > Quinella. Next base: position 3,844 of record CAJOIB010000031.1, read on the forward strand.
CTATTTACAAGGCTATTACCGGAAAAATTCCCCCAGAATCTATAAACAGATATTCTAATGATACACTCGAACCGCCAAGTAAGCTCGGCGCTCAAATAACCCCGTGGCAAGAGAAGGCTTTGCTCAAAGGCTTAGCGATAAAGTATGTTGACCGTTATCAAAGCGTCAGCGATTTTTACAAGGATTTAACCACGCCGCCGCCAGAACCAGCGCCAGGTTTGATAAGTCAGCTGAGTAATACTTTATCGAATTTTCGTCAAGGATTTTTTTCGAATGCTAATCCAAGTCCCAGTATGGGCTCAAACACCAGAAACAGAGTTGCCGGAGTTTTTGCCGTAATCTGTGTACTTGTCTCTATGTTTTTTTTTAGCGATATGAACGCGAAGAATCGCTCTCTTCGTGAAGTTAAAAATGAGCTTGCTAATACTCAAAAACATTTGGAAAAATACAGCGACTTTCAAAAATATTACGGCGGCTCTCCTTCCAATTCATATTATGCGGAAAAAGCCGTTCTTTTCATGAAGAAAAATTCTAGTGAAAAATTATTAGTACACTGCGATTTACCGGAAGGTGTGAAAGCTTTTTTTGATATTGTTGACGGAGCAAATCTTATAGGACACGACGATTCGCTTTACAACAGCGAAACTCACAACGCAGTTATCCCGATAAATTCTAAAAATACTTCCGGCTACGCAACAATCCGATTTGGTAACAGCGGAGACGACAAAACTTTCGACGTACTTATAATTATTCAGTAAAGGACACGGTGATTTTTATGAACGGCGTTAACAAATTACCTTTGATAGTTATTGTCGTGTCGATTTTGGCTTCGTTTTATTTTTACCAATCAGCAAGCTCTATCGAATCCGAAACTTATTCCGCTAGATACGAAATGAAAAAAGTTGAATCTCAGCTTAGCAGGTACAGCGATTTAGAAAAATATTACGGCGGCAATTCTAAAGATTTTCATTCAGATGAACCTGTGGTTATCCTAAACGGCAAGAGTGCTTCGCGTACGCTTCGTGTATATTGGACAAAAGGCGCGCAAGACGATAAAAATATCAACGCCAGTACAAATTTAAATGATCTTAGCGCTAAATGGGAAGGTTGGAGCAGCAACTGGAAAAGCCTCAAAGTTACTTCCAACGTTGCAAAAGGCTATTACAATGTTACTTTTAAAAACAAAGCCACGAATCAATTATTCAGAGTTCTGGTTATTGTGAGATAATCGCGCAGGAGTCAAAATTATGGACATAGAAAATCTGTGCCTTGGTTGCATGTCTCATATAGCTCGTCCCGATTTACCCTGCCCTCATTGCGGTTGGCTGCCGACCATGGGGAATGCCTTCAATTTATTGCCGACGGGTTATTTGTTGTCAAATGACAGCGGCAATGCTCAATATATCATAGGCAAACAAATAGGACGAGGTGGATTTGGCGTCACATATCTTGCTTGGGATATTCATAAGTCTCAAAAAGTCGCCGTCAAGGAATATTTTCCTATGGGAATTGCTGATCGACAACGAGGCTCTACAACCGTTATACCCGCCACAGCGAAAATCGCGGACGACTTTAAAAATGGTGTAGCCAGTTTTCTCAAAGAGGCTCACAAAATGCTCACTTTGGGAAAAGATCCAAACATCGTCGAAGTAAAAAATTTTTTCCAGGCAAATAATACCGCCTACATAATTATGGAATATATCGACGGCGATACATTTGAAAAAATTCTCGCGGATAATGGCGGGCGTTTGACATTGGACGAAGTTTTAAAGAAATTGACGCCCATAATCTCTACACTTAAACGACTACACGAAAATAAAAGCGACCCTTCGGGCAGAATTATCCGCAATACTTTGATTCACCGCGATATCAGCCCTGATAATATTATGTTCACCAAAAGTAGCACGGCTAAGCTATTAGATTTTGGCGCAGCTTGCATTTCAAGCTCTTTATCGGAAGATTTTATTTTGGTAAAAATGGGCTATACTCCGCCGGAACAATTCCATAAAAATTTAGGGGAAAACGCTCAAGGAGCTTGGACTGATGTATACGCTTTAGCGGCAACTATTTACCGTGCGATAACCGGCGAAATTCCGCTGGATGCTTTGCTGCGGCAAAACAACGATAATTTAAAATTGCCTTCAACTTTCGGTATTACAATCGCGCAGTTCCAAGAAAAAGCGCTACTTAAAGGTTTAGCGCTGGATTATCATCAGCGTTATCAAACAGTCGAAGAATTTATTTCGGATTTGAGCGGTAAAAATCCTTCTGAATCTGACAACAAAATCGCCATCTCAATTTCGCTGTCGTCAATGGGCTTAATCATGATAATCTTGTTCGTGATAGTAACTTTCTTTGAAATTGAGCAGGAATACGGCTTATCTGAATTGGACAGAGAAGATTGGATTGAAATAATTACCTCGGCTAATTTTTTAAAATTCACCATTTTCAATTTAACTCCGATATTTTGTCTTAGCGTTTACATATTGGAACTTTTGAGACTTTATAAAAGAAAGCCCCCAAAATGGCTAGTCAGCAATGCACGACTTAATTTCACGTTCCTGGCTCAACTTATTTATTCAGCGGTATACCTTTTCTTCGTCTTCACAACAGAAATGGAGCTGGAAACGGTAATAAAATTTTTCGTATACGGTTATGCTTTGTCCTGCGCGATATCTTCGACAATGGGATTGTGGATAGGACGCCAGCTCTTGAAAAAGTCAAATTGAATTTATGAATATCTTTAATTTTTGATTGGAGGTAATATCAATGCCGAATATGTACACCACTTGCCCCCGAGGACACATGTATGAAAGTCGTTTGTCCGTTTGCCCCTATTGCTTTCCAAATGGCGCAAATCCAAATCCGCCGCAAAATATCGGAGCAACGAGTCCTGTTCAAAATTCAAATATTGGTGCGACAAATCCTTTGCCAAATCAAAACGTTGGATCGACAAGCCCTGTAAATCAAAATGTGACGCCCCCAGCTACATCCGCGAATAGCGGCAAAACCGTGGCGATAGACGTTCTGCAAATCCAAAATGGTACTCAATCGCAGACGCCAAACACTGAAGATCGTGTAAGACCTGTGGTTGGCTGGCTGGTCTGCGTGGAAGGTCCGGATATCGGCAAAGATTTCAGATTGCACGCAAATTACAATTCAGTCGGTCGCGCAGAAAATCAAGACGTTCGCATTAATGACAAATCAGTATCCCGCGAACATTTCACGGTGTCTTATGATTTGGTAAATAACCGCTATTTCGCCTCAATGAAAAACGGGCAAACGTTCGTCTATATCAATGGCTATCCTTTGGGTAACGGTATGACTCCACTTAAAAAGGGCGATCAAATTAAAGTCGCAAATACACTTCTGGTGTTTATTCCTCTGGAACAACGCGACGTAAAATGGAATTGGAAAATATGAAAAAATTTTTTTTGATAGCGTCAATTTTGCTGTCGTTGTTAATGACAAGTTGCGCCCTTGATGAAGATGAGGACCAAATACCCGAGGCACAAACCAATCCAACCAACGAAACTTCAAGACCACCTGAGCCTTTGAATAATACTCACGGTAATGAAGAACACTCGAAATCCCAAGACCCCGAGCCTTCAGAATCTAAAGCAGATGGAAATTCGGAAAAAACTCAAGGCAAATCAGTAGGAATTAATTCGAATCCTCAAAAAGTTGACAAAACTTCTGAAACAAATGAAAAAACTGAATTCCAAGGAACTGACACTAATCAAAATGAACCAATCAAACAGCCAGATTCTTTTTTCGACGATAATCAGATTTTGATAATGGCGGGTGTAATGGGCGTTTTGGCTCTGGCGGTAATCTGGCTGATTTACGACCGTTACAAAATTAAAAATGCCTTGAACAATATTAACAACAAGCCGCCGCTCAGCGTCAATCCTCCGAATAATCCCATATCTACAGCGGGTAATTCATTAATAACGGGTCCCAATGAAAATGTGAAAATTCGAGTGGGAAATTTTCAAAATATCGGAAACCGAATGGAGCAGCAGGATTCTTTTTGCATGTCTAACATAAGGGACGAAATCGCCACTAGCAATAAAGGCTTTATGGCGGTTGTGGCGGACGGTATGGGCGGTATGGAAGACGGCGCTGCTATCAGCCAAATTGTAACCAGCACTTTTCTTAGCAGTTACCAAAATCAATCGTCAATTATCGATCCGGCGAGTTTTCTTCTCAACGCCGCCAAAGACGCCGAAATATCCGTAGAAAATCATATGAAACGAAAAGGTGTTAATGGTGGTTCAACTGTAGTTGCTGTCTTAATAAAAAATTCCCAAATGTATTACGCGTCCGTTGGCGACAGTCATATTTATTTGCTTAGAAACCATACGCTGACTTTATTAAATCGCGAGCATAATTTTGCCGCGTTTTTAATGGAAAAAGCTCAGCGCGGCGAAGTTGACCCGCAAGAACCGTATGTGAATCCGAATCGCCACGCCTTGACGGCTTATATTGGTATTGGCAATCTCAATGTCATAGACAGAAATATTCAGCCCTTTTTCTTGAGTGCAGGCGACAAAATATTACTTTGTTCTGACGGAGTGTATAACGCATTGGGCGACGACGCTCTCATTGCCGCAATGTCCGGTGACACTATTTCGATTGTGCAAAAACTTCAGCAAGATATTTTATCTCAGCGCATACCCAATCAAGATAATTTCACAGGTATTGTAATTGAGTGTATAAAAATTTAGGAGGACAAATGCAATGCACCTCGAACGCTTAATTTCGTTAAACAATTTGAAAATATTTTCCGTGGCGCATGCTGAAGAACCGAAGTTTTCGCTTTACGCTATGGGCGGCGCAAAAAATGATTCAATCTTTCCGCTCCCCAACAGACCTATTGGAATCGGAACAGATCCTAATACCTGCGCGATAATTTATCCTGCCGGAACAGCGGGAATAGAATCGTTGCATTGTCAACTAGTACCCCAAGGCGACGACTGGATAATCAAAGATTTTTCCGAAACCGGAACTTGGCTTAACGGCAAGAAGATAGCGAAACTTTTGGAATATCATTTGAAAGTCGGCGATGTTTTTTGTGTCGGAAGTCTCGAAAATAGTTTTCGCCTGTGTAGCGGAATAGAATCGACTCCTTCAAGCCGGATAATGCCAGGAACGCAGGTTGACGATATAGGCGAGCAAGACAATAATTCTCAGCAGCACAAAAAAAGCATTTGGAAGATGATTTTTAATTACGAGGGTCGGCTAAATCGTAAACCCTTTATTATCCAATATCTGCCGCTTGTATTTTTTGTTACCGTGTTGTATTCGTTTATCTACGCAATTGCATCGGAAATGGGGAGCGGCAATTTTCCTGTAACAACGTTTTGGATTATTCTGCTGATTCTGTTGTTTATCGTGTTTTTGATACTTTGCACATATGGCTGGGGGCTGTGTATACGCCGCCTTCACGACACAGATCATTCTGGCTGGTGGACTTTGGGCGCTAGCGTGCCGCTTTTAAATTTTTACGTACTATATTTGATGCTCTTCAAAAAAGGTACACAAGGCGCAAATCGTTTCGGCTCAGACCCGCTGAATTAAATAAAAAACCTAGGAGATGATAATATGAGATGTGACCATTGCGGGCGAGATTTTAATGCCGGATTGCCGCAGTGTCCCTATTGTCAAAGTCCGATACATTACGGTGGAAATACCCAATTTTACAATCAGGCGGCTCAAGGCAAGCTGAGCATTATAGATTTATTTGTCAGCGCATTTCAAACGCCGCCGCCTGGTGCTGCCGACAGAATGTTCGCCTCCGGCACAGCTCTAACAACGCCAACGCCCGACCGAATGTTGCAAGAATGGAATAAACCTTGGCTATACGCAAGAGTAATTTTGTTCGGGGCAATTTTCTTGATTATGTGCTACTTCCTTTTCAAAAGTCAAGGACATATTCTCGGAATGTTCATGTTTCTGTTTTTTGGTTGTATGATAATTCCGCTGGCAGTTCTTACGTTTTATTGGGAAATAAATATTCCGCGAGACATTCCGCTTTACAAAATAATCGTGATATTTTTCATAGGAGGCACTCTATCTTTAATTTTCGCGCTACTTTTGCCGGATGTCAGTAAAAATTATTTTGCCCCGTTAACCGAAGAACCCGCGAAAGTTGTTGCGCTGGCAATTTTCGTTTACTTCCTGGACTGCAAACATATTGCCGGAGGTATGCTGATTGGGGCGGCAGTTGGCGCAGGATTTTCCGCCTTTGAAGATATTTCCTACGTCCTTGTAAAAGGTTTGGCGGCGGCTAACAATGTTAGCGAATTGTACGAAATTGGAAGTCAAATTTTGATTGCAAGAACTTTAGGTACACTCGGCGGACACGTTACTTGGGCAGCCATTGAGGGCGGCGCGTTGGTTTGGGCAAAGGGCAATGAAACTTTGAACGCCAACCATTTTTTTAATCCGCGATTTCTCGGCTATTTGGGAATTACAATGGCAATTCATTTCATAAACAATACCGGCATTTCAATATACCCTCTACCGTATGTTATGGACTTAATTTTTCCAATTTTGAGCTTTGCTTCAATCTTGGCGGCGTTCACGCTGATACAACAATCTCTTAATCAGATTTTGGCGGAGGCAAATTCCGCCGGTTCAGTGTCGAATTCCGCTCCTGCGCGAATTATGGTATTGAAAGCAATTTCCGGACCAATAGCAAATGCGGTTTTCCCAATCGAACAACGATTGACAATAGGGCGCGACCCCGCAATGTGCAACGTCGTTTTCCCTTCAAATACAGCCGGAATAAGTCGACGCCACTGTGTATTGGAGTCGCACGCCGACGGAATTTACGTTATGGATTTAGGTTCGCAATACGGAACTTTTTTTCAGAATGGGCAGCGCTTGCCGATTAATCAATGGATGAAAATCACCGGCAATTTCTATTTGGGTTCGCCGAGCGCAATGTTCGCCGTCAATCAAATGGCGCTGGGAAATTCTAATCCGAATCCATTACCAAATCCAAATCCGCCCTCGCCGCTCTTGGTAAATGGCGTATCAATTTTGGGAATTTCCGGACCATTGCAGGGTTCAAATTTTTCAAATTCGCAAAGACTGATAATAGGGCGCGATCCGGCGCAGTGTAACGTAGTTTTCCCCGCACAAACTCCCGGGGTAAGCAGACGCCATTGTATACTTGAACGCCACGCCGACGGAATTTACATAATGGATTTAGGCTCAACCTCTGGAACATTTTTACAAAACGGACAACGTTTACCCGTTAATCAATGGGTAAAAGTTATAGGAAATTTCTATTTAGGTTCAACAAACGTATCCTTTGCCGTACAATAATTTTTTTCAAAACAAGGAGAGATTTAATATGCAAAGTTATGCTCGTAGGTTGCCGGTTTATTTGCTATTGGATTGCTCGGGGTCAATGTCCGGCGAACCGATTGAAGCAGTGAATCAGGGCGTTAAGGTGCTTATCGACGAATTGAAAAACGATCCTCAAGCATTGGAAACAGCGTATCTTTCAATTATCACGTTCGACAGCAAGGCTCAGCAAATTGCACCTTTAACAGAACTTATGACAATTAACGTTCCCGAAATGACCGCCAGCGGCTGCACGGCGCTTGGAGAGGCGCTTTACCTTCTCAAAGAATGCATTAGACAGGAAGTGCGCCCGAATACCAAAGAATATAAGGGCGATTGGAAACCGCTGATATTTTTGCTCACCGACGGTTGCCCGACCGATATGGAAATTTTTGATAAAGAAGTTCAAGACCTTTCGTCTTTGCACGCGGCTAATATCATCGCTTGCGCCGCCGGCTCTTCCGCAAATACGACTTTCTTGAAACGCATTACGAACAATGTACTTATGATGAATACGCTTTCTGCGGGCGATATGGCGTCATTTTTCGATTGGGTAACCAGCTCAATAAAAGTTTCTTCCACTAGCCTTAATGAAAACCCGGGTGCTTCGTTCCAGACTCCGCCGCCTCCAGAAGGATTTACTGTAATTCCTTGATTTTTTTAGGAGAGCCATTAATGGAAAATAAACCTTCAAGAAAACTTTCCGACCGCGAAGTTGTGCAGTACACCTCAACATTGTGGAAATACAAAGCTATACCTAAAAAAGAAATCATACCGGAACCAGCACCGGAATATCTCAAGGAAAACCATACCATAGGCGATTTTCAAGTTATAGCTGCCCGTGTGCGAGGCAAGAAACATAAAAACGACGGCTCGAATTGTGACGATTGGTTTGCAACGGAAAATGTCGAGGGGATTTTTGTCTCGGCAGTTGCGGACGGCGCTGGCTCAAAAAAATTTTCCAGAATAGGTGCACGCGAATCTTGCAATGCGGCGGTGATGTTTTTGAAAATTCACCTCGAAAAACTTTTAAAAAAATATCCCGCTCTTCGCGCAGATTTATCTAAAAATATGGCGACTAGAATATTTTCAGACGCTGCCAGTCTCTTAGCTAACCTGATTCAAGAAGCCGCACAAAGAGCTCGCGCCGCAGTAGTTAATGCTTACAAATGCCGCAAAAGTTACGACCGCTACAAAAAAGTCGTCGGGCGCGAATTGCAACTCAAAGATTTTTCTTCGACGCTACTTTTGACTGTGGCTGTTCCGTTGCCGAATATTGGCGAAGTACTGATTATCGCCTGTCAAATTGGAGACGGTATCATAGCCGCAATGAACACCAAAGAAAATTTCGACAAGGCGCTAACTTTATTGGGTGTACCGGATAGCGGAGATTTTGCGGGCGAAACAGATTTTTTAACAAATCCTGCATTTGCGCTGAAAGAAAATCTTGCAAGCCGGACAAGACTTTCAAGGAAACCGATTGACCTTATTTTATCAATGACTGACGGCGTAGCTGACGACTATTATCCAAATGAAGTACAACTTCGGCGTCTGTATTTTGACCTTATAGTTAATCGTATCTTGCAACTTTCTAAAGACGAAGAGCCGCTCAGTTTACAAAAAAGCGACGGCAGTAAACTTAAAACCTCGATTCAGTACACAAGTGAAATTTGCGAAACATTGAATTTGACATTGGAAGATATTTGGAAAAATCGCGAATCGCTGATTAACATTGCGAAAGAAATTCCTTACAACAGATATTACAACTCCGCTATGCGTCTTCAAGAATGGCTTGATAATTATACACTTCGCGGTTCTTTCGACGATCGCACTCTTGTAATTTTGTGGAAGGGAGGAGCAAGTTATGACCAACAAGATAGCAAGGGCAATTCTGATGGATGAGACGGAAATTGAATACGTAATTACAGATAATCCGCCAAAGGGTTTAATGAAATACACGTACTTCACGCCCGATAAGAGCAAGGTTGTTCAATTTTTTAACAGTAAAGAAGACGCCGAATCGCCGAAAGTTCGCGAGCGCCTCGAAAAAATTGTAGGAATTTACAATCCGACGCTTTTGCCGCAAGACGGCGGCGCTTTGGGGGGAAATCAGCAAACAGTGGAATACTTTGATAAGCTTTTTTGTTGGCCAATGGCGCTTGTTAAATCTCCGGAATTTGGCGTAGTTTGTCCGGCTTATCCGAAAAAATTTTTTTTCGGAAGTGACTCCGTTAAAGCCGGATTCAATCTTAATTTGCAGGGCAAGGACAAAAAAAGCAAATGGTTTACTTCCACGGTTAGCAAATATCTGTCGGATTTTGAAAAAGGCAATCTACAAAAAATGTTGTGCATTTCAATCGCTCTTGCAAGGGCGGTGCGTCGACTCCATGCGGCGGGGCTGGCTCATTCCGATTTATCTTCAAATAATGTGTTAATCGACCCTCAAAGCGGCTCGTGCGTCATAATCGATATTGACACCCTTGTTGTTCCAAATTTATTTCCGCCCGAAGTAGCCGGAACTAAAGGATATATCGCGCCGGAAGTTTTAGAAACCATTAATCTGGATTTTGAAGACCCCAAAAGAAAACTGCCCAATGTCAAAACCGATTTATTCGCGTTGCCCGTGCTTATTTATGAATACATTTTCAAGCGTCATCCGTTAATGGGTCCAAAATTCCACAGCCCAATAGTCGAAGAAGATGATTTTTTGTCATTTGGACCGGAGGCTTTATTTATCGAAAATCCAACCGATAAATCCAATCGTCCGGAAGATTTGAAAATCACAATTCACGATTTAGGACCTCATTTGGAAAAATTATTTTTAAAAGCATTCGTTGATGGGCTGCACAATCCGCAAGAAAGACCCACTGCAAACGCTTGGGAACGCGCGCTTGTAAAAACGTGGGATTTATTGCAACCCTGCTCAAATCCGCAATGTCCCGAGGGATGGTTTGTGCTTTACAACATAAAAAATCCTGTGTGTCCTTATTGTGGGCAGGAAATTCCGCAAAAAGATGTAATGCATTTGCGTCTAATGAAACCCGTATCCGGCTGGCGTGGACATTGGCAATCTTCGGGAGAAATTAATTTGTACGACCAAATGCCGCTGTTTATTTGGCATTTTTTGGCGAATACTTTTCCCGACGAAAAAGTTCAAGACCGCGCAATGAAGGCCTATATCAGCCACCAAAACGGCGAATGGTATCTTATAAATCGTAACCTTGAAGGAATGCTTTCACCAAAGGGAAATTTAGTTCCGGCAGGTAAGGCTGTTCATTTGCAAAAAGGCGAATTTTTCCCTTCCAATAATAAACCTAACGCATTGCTTTTGGAAATTTTGAGCGGAGCGTGAGCGCACAATGAATATACAAGACTTTTTTTCCGACGGAGCAACACAAATTGATATTCCGCCTGGCGAATATGAAGGTCCTTTGATTATTCGGCACAGTTGCGTGGTTGACGGACACGGAGCAACACTTTGGGCAAAGAAACGCTCGGCGCTTGTTATCGATTCTAAAAATGTTACGATAAAAAATATGCGTGTGGAAATTGTGGGCGTATCGACCAACGCTCCAAAGACTCGCCCAGATGAATTTGTCGCCATTGAATCTTTGTGGGAAAATATAGTTCTTGATAACGTTGAAGTGTACGGCGATATACGGGAATTGGTTGCTTCTTCCAGCAGTCCGGTTGTAAATTCGTGGAATTTGCCGCGAGTTATTGATTTAGGTTATTTCGCAGCTAATGAGCGCAATGAATTTTCAATAGAACTTGATATTCCAGAGCCTGTTTTGGAGTCGGTGCGCATTATTAATTCGGTGTATGGTTTAAAAATTGAGCCTCAAATGTTGTCGCCAGGAAAAAATGACTTGCGTTTCGTTGTTGAGCCAATGCGGGACGGAACTATTCTTTACGGGGATTTACTTTTGGAAATAAAACCGGTACAGCCGGTAAATAGTTTCAATAAAATTTTGCGCCGCATTTACATATCTGGTCGGGCTCAAAAGGGCGCGTCAATTCGGCGCGTAATTGAGCAAGTATCTCGTGCAGATATTAATTCCGTCGCTTTACCTACTACTCCGATTTCAAAGCAGAAAATTTCACAATCCAAATCCGCTCAAATTCCTGCAAATAAAATCATTCAAAATCCCACCGCCACGATAACGGCTAAAAAAGGACAGCGCGTTCCGGTTCCAAATGTGGAGGAACTCCACGTTTCATTTGATTCTAAAGATTTGCCGGAAGGAATTGAAATTGACGCATACGCTTTTTGTCTAGGTGCAAATAAAAAAGTATCCAAGACAGATGATATAATTTTTCTTAATAATCCACGTCACGAATCTTACGGCGTTTATTTGGACTCTAAGCGTAACACGAGTAGCGTTGGTTTGAGTTTTAAAGAAATTCCCGCGGAAATTCAATCCGTCGTTATTTGTTTTACAATTTACGATGAAGGAAATCGTAATGAAAATAATTTTTCTAGCATTATCGACCCAAAAATCATACTCAGTTCGGCAGAAAATATATACTACGAATTTCCTTTGAAATTGAATGATGAAAAAGCGTTCACGGCTCTTGAATGTTATCGAAACAAAGGCACTTGGAAAATTAATTTTATTGGAGCCGGTTTCAAGGACGGTTTGAAAAAACTGTGCGAATTTTATGGTTCACAAATAATTTAAGTTATTATGGCATTTCTTTTTAAAAAAGTACTAAAGAGCACGCTTTGCTACGCAAACCGCGCAACGCCAGCAAAGAAAATGCCCGCTGTAGTCACATCACGTGACTAGCGCGGGCGAGGGCGCTCATCCGTGAGCGCCTTTTTATTGTTTGAAAAGTAGTCAATCAAAGTCTTTGAAGTCTTCACCGTAACCGTATTTTTCAATGACGTAATCTAAATCTTTGTCGCCGCGTCCGCTCAAATTAACCAAAATTGAGCCAGAATCCATTTCCTTAGCGCGACGCATAGCATAAGCAAGAGCGTGGGAACTTTCCAGCGCA
>CAJOIB010000032.1 GCA_905234705.1 uncultured Selenomonadaceae bacterium
TTACCTCTGCAATTTAAACCTGTCGCAAATCTCATTAACAATTTGGAGCGGCGACCAATCGGTTGTGTCAATCTCAAAATCGGCTTGACTGTAAAAAGGCTGCCGTTCAGCCAAAAGTTTTTTAATAGTTTCAAGTCTTTCAGCACCGCCGCCGTCAAGCACAGGACGCTCGCCTTTGCGTTCGGTACGCCGGAAAATTTCTTCGGGCGCAGTCGTCAAGCAAACCATAAAGCCGCACTCTTTAAGCAGGCGCAAATTTTCAGCGTCTTTGACAGTGCCGCCGCCCGTCGCAATGACAATATTTCTGCGCGAGGCAATTTCACGTACCGCCGCGCTCTCCAGTTCGCGAAAATATTTTTCACCGTGATTAGCAAAAATTTCCGGAATCTTCATATTGGCGTCGCGTTCAATTTTTTCGTCAAGGTCAACGAACGGACGCCCCAATTTCGACGCAAGCAATTTTCCCAAACTCGTTTTGCCTACGCCCATAAATCCGATTAGCACAATGTTATCTTTCATATCAAAGCCCAAAATCTTTCTCTAAGCGCGCGCGATAATTTTTCAAGTTGTTAAGAGTATCGCAAAGCGCATCGCCGCCGAATTTTTCAACAATCGCCTCAGCCATAACAAGCGCCGCCATAGCCTCACCAACCACAGCTGCCGCCCAAATCGCGCAGGTATCGCTACGCTCTTTGCTGGCAGTTGTAGGCTCTTTCGTGGCAATGTCAACAGTTTTCAGCGGTTTCATCAAAGTCGGAATAGGTTTCATAGCCGCGCGAATTATCACCGGCTCGCCATTCGTCATACCGCCTTCAATGCCGCCTGCGCGATTAGTTTTGCGGTAAATTTTTTTATCGGAGTCGATGAAAATTTCGTCGTGAACTTCGCTGCCAAATTTCGCCGCATTCGCCCAGCCGTCGCCAATTTCCACAGCTTTAATCGCTTGAATTGACATAATCGCCGCCGCAAATTTCGCGTCAAGTTTCCTGTCCCACTGAATATAACTGCCTAAGCCCGCGGGCGCGCCAGTAATTTTAATTTCAAAAATCCCGCCGCAAGTATCACCATTCGCCTTAGCCGCGTCAATTTTTTTAATCAAATCAGCTTCATTCAAAACCGCGCTGGAAATTTCAATGCCACATTCGCGCAGAAAAATTTTGCAAACAGCACCCGCCGCCACGCGCATTGTAGTTTCGCGCGCGCTCGAACGCTCAAGAATATCTCTGACATCAGCTCGCGCAAATTTCGCCGCGCCCGTTAAATCAGCGTGCCCAGGTCGAGCGTTGGTAACTTTTTCGCCGCAAACTTCGCCTTCAGCGCTCATTCGCTCGCGCCAATTTTCCCAATCCCGATTTTCTACAATCAAAGTTATCGGGCTACCAATCGTTTCGCCAAATCGCACGCCGGAACTTAAAATAATTTTGTCAGATTCAATTTTCATACGCCCACCGCGCCCGTAACCGCCTTGACGACGTTTCAGCTCGCTGTTAATAAAATCGCTGTCAATCTTCAGACCGGCAGGAACGCCTTCCAAAATGCAAACCAGCCGCGCGCCGTGACTTTCGCCGCCGTCAATAAATCTGATTCCATTCATAAAATCACTCCAATAAAAAATAACCGCTAAATCCTTGCGGCTATTGTAACATAAATCTTTTCTATCGCCAATAATTTTTATTCGGCAGGATCTTCAAATCCCAAAATCCAAGTTGCCGCGAATCCCGCCACGTAGGACACAACCACGCCGATTAAATAAACCGGAATATTATTTGTCGTCGCCGCCAATGGCAAACCCGAAATTCCCAAAGTCGCCGCGCCTACCATAAATGACGCTTGAACCGCGCCGCCAAATGCTCCGCCTATGCACGCGCCGATAAATGGTTTGCCGAGCGGAAATGTCACGCCATAAATCAGCGGCTCGCCTATTCCCATTATTCCGACCGGCAACGCTGACGCCACCGTTTTTTTGAGAAATTTATTTTTTGTTTTGAAATAGACGGCGATTGACGCGCCAACTTGCCCTGCGCCCGCCATTGCTAAAATCGGCAATAAAATTGTTACGCCGTACTGCGAAATTAAATCCACGTGAATTGGCGTCAAAGCTTGATGAACGCCGAACATTACCAGCGGCAGCCACATTCCCGCTAAAACAAATCCGACAGCCGCGCCGCCCGAAGCTATCGCGCCCGTTGCCAAATTGCCGATTGTTTCTGAAATTGTGCCACCGACCGGTTGCAAAATGAAAATCGCCGCCGCTCCAGAGATTAAAACCGTGATTAATGGCGTCAAAAACAAGTCAAACATTTCGGGGATAATTTTGTGCAATTTGGATTCGAGCCACGCGCCCAAAGCCGCCACTAACACAACTGAAATTATTCCGCCGCGTCCAGGTACTAAGCCAAGGTCTGAAAGTGCCGGATGCGTCATTATTGCCGCCAAGACGCCGCCTAAAATTGGTGTGCCGCCGAAAACTTTTGCCGCGTTGTAGCCGACGAATAAATTCATTCCCCAGAAAACCGCGTTGCCGAAAATTGACAGCAATTTAATCGTTTGCGAATCGGCAAGTTCCGGCGAAATTTTCAATGCAACGCCAATCACGCCGGTTATCAAGCCGCACGCGATAAATCCTGGTATCAGCGGCGTAAATATTCCTGCGATTTTTTTTAGAAAAAGTTTAGCGGGCGTCGCATTTTTCGCTTTAATCTCTTCGCGCAGTGCTTTACCGTCGCCGATTTGTGGACGTTTATTCAAAATTTCGTTGACGGCGTTTGTAACATTCGTAGCTTTGCCTGGACCGAGAATAATTTGAAATTCCGCGCCCGCGTCGTAAGTTCCGGAAACGCCTTCAATTTTTTTAATGGCGTCAGCGGCGATTTTGCTTTTATCGGAAAGTTGAACTCTGAGCCGCGTCATACAATTTCCCGCAGTCAAAATATTTTCTGCGCCGCCCAAATTTTTTATCAAAGCCTGTGCAATTTCTTCGTTCGTCAATTATCTATGCCTCAATTCAAGATATTCGCTCCAAGATACGCCAATTTCCTCGCGTTGCGTGCCGCGCACGTAAAAGAAAAATTCAATCAGATTTTCTGCGCGAAGATTATGGGCTTGAATGTAATAATCTTTGGGGTCGCCAACTTTGCGCTCCAATAAATTCGTGCCGCCCAAATCCGCCTGGTGTTTGCAAATCTCGCCCAATGATTTATCCGGATTTTTAAGAATTTCGTACATCACCATGAAAGTTGTCGTGCGCCCAAAGCCGCCTTGACAATGGAAATGCACCCAATCATTTTCGTTAAGGTTAACAACAAAGCTGATAAATTTTTCAACAACGTCCGGCGCAGGAAAATACATATCGGTTGTTGGAAAACGCACATATTCAAAGCCCAAATCATAAGCAATTTGGCGTTCAGTTGCAACGCCTTCCACAGGACAATAAACCGGATTCAAATATTTTTTGTCGAAATTTCCGAGCGGAATTAAATTAACTTCAGAGCCGAGCATATCAGTCAGCAATTCAATTTCAATGTCTTCAACTTCATCATTGCCGCGGAAAAAATTAGCAAGATTTTTTTCAGTGTAATAGCTGACAGGATAAGCTGCCGTATCGATTTGCAGAAAATAACCGTGAGATTCTTGCCGCAAATCCACCAAATAAATTTTGCCAGCGCCGGCGATTTTCTGACAAAGTTCATCGTGAAGTAAAGTCATTCCGCCCAAGGACGGCTGACCGCTGCCCGAAATTCTCAGCTTATCGTCGACGCGAAAATTCACCGGCAACTCATAAGCATTTGAAGCGTCGAGCCGCCAAATTCCCTCAGCGCTTGCCACTGAAAATATTAATAGAAAAATCGCTGCGAATACAAAAATTTTCCTGTGCATAGTTTCATCTCCCCAAAATCTAATCGCCATAATTATAATTGCTGAAATTTTTCTGTCAACAAAGGCTTGACTATTCACAAACACCGCTTAATCGGTTATAATATTTTGCTACAATAATTTTTTGGAGGTCTTTACTTTGTATCGGAAGGTTGATACTAATTTAGATTTTGCCAGCCGCGAAAAGGAAGTTGAAAATTTTTGGGCTGAAAATAACATCGCGCAGAAAGCGATTGACCAACGCGAAGGTTGCAAAAATTATACATTTTACGACGGACCGCCTACTGCCAATGGACAGCCGCACGTTGGACACGTTTTGACGCGCGTTATCAAGGATTTATTTCCGCGTTATCATTCGATGAAGGGCGAAAAAGTTTTGCGCAAAGCCGGTTGGGATACTCACGGTTTGCCGGTTGAGCTGGAAGTCGAAAAACTTATCGGCATTAACGGCAAAGATTTATCAAAAAGTGCCGCGAATCCGTTTGGAAATATAAAACTATGTGGGAAGAATTTTCGGGCGTCGTTGGATTTTGGGCGGATATGGAACACCCTTATATCACGTACGAAAATTATTACATTGAATCGGAGTGGTGGGCGCTCAATCAGATTTGGAAAAAGGGCTTGCTGTACAAGGGGCATAAAGTTGTGCCATATTGCCCGCGCTGTGGAACGCCGCTTTCCAGTCACGAAGTTTCATTAGGCTACAAGGATTTGAAGGAACGCTCGGCTGTTGTCAAATTTAAATCGGCTGAGGAAGATTTTTATTATTTGGCGTGGACAACTACGCCGTGGACTTTGCCGTCTAATTTGGTTTTGTGCGTGAATCCTAAAGTCGATTATGTCAAAATTCAAGTTGGCGACGTGAAATATATTTTAGCGGCGGCTCTGGTTGACAAAGTTTTTGAAGGCGTCGAAGGCGAGCGCAAAATTTTAGCCACGTACTTAAAAAATATGAGCCACTGTATCCATTTGCTGACGAAATTGTTAAAAAATCCGGCAAGAATGCGTTTTTCATAACCTGCGACGATTACGTCACGACTGAAGACGGCACGGGAATTGTACACTGCGCACCGGCTTTTGGTGAAGATGATAATCGCGTTTGTAAAAAATACGATACGCCTTTTATTCAGTTCGTCGACGGCAAAGGCAATATGACGGCTGAAACTTATTGGGCGGGAACTTTTGTCAAGGACGCAGACCCGCTGATTTTGGTTGATTTGAAAAAAACTGGCAAACTTTTTAAAGCGCCGGTATTTGAGCATAGTTACCCGCATTGCTGGCGTTGCGATACTCCGCTGATTTATTACGCGCGCGAATCCTGGTTTATAAAAATGACTGCCGTTAAAGAAAATCTGCTGAAGAATAATGCAGAAATTAATTGGATACCGCCGACGATTGGCACGGGCAGATTTGGCGATTGGCTTGAACACGTGCAGGATTGGGGCATTTCGCGCAATCGTTATTGGGGGACGCCGCTCAATATTTGGGAGTGCAGTTGCGGGCATCAGCATTCAATCGGCTCTATCGCTGAATTACAATCGCTGTCGAAAAATTGTCCGGCTGATATTGAATTGCATCGCCCGTACATTGACGCGGTAACTATTCCGTGCGAAAAGTGCGGCGGCGAAATGCACCGTGTACCGGAAGTTATCGATTGCTGGTTTGACAGCGGCGCTATGCCTTTCGCGCAATGGCATTATCCATTTGAGAATCAGCAAATTTTTGAAGAGCATTTTCCGGCAGATTTTATCAGCGAGGCGGTTGACCAAACGCGCGGCTGGTTTTATTCGTTGCTGGCAATTTCGACGTTGCTTTTTGATAAGCCGTCCTTTGAAAATGTTATAGTTTTGGGCTTGGTTTTGGACAAAGACGGGCAAAAAATGTCGAAGTCGAAAGGCAATGCGGTTGCGCCAATGGATATGTTGAAAAAGCACGGCGCTGATGCAATTCGTTGGTATTTTTATGAAAACAGCGCGCCCTGGTTGCCGAATCGTTTTCACGACGACGCGATTATCGAAGGGCAACGCAAATTTTTAGGCACGCTCTGGAATACTTATGCGTTTTTCGTGCTGTATGCTAATATTGACAATTTCGACGCTACGAAATATCAGCTTGATTATTATGATTTGAGCGTAATGGATAAATGGCTGTTGTCGCGGCTTAATACTATGGTTAAGACTGTCGACGAATGTTTGACTGAATATAAAGTTCCGGAAACCGCGAAGGCCTTGCAGGCGTTTGTCGACGAAATGTCTAATTGGTATGTGCGCCGCAGTCGTGCGCGTTTTTGGGCGAAGGGTATGGAGCAAGATAAAATCAATGCTTATATGACGCTGTACACCGCACTGGTAACTTTTGCGAAAGTCGCCGCGCCGCTTGTGCCGTTTATCACTGAAAATATTTACAGAAATTTGGTTTGCTCAATCGACAAAGACGCGCCGGAGAGCGTTCACCTTTGCGATTTTCCGGTTGCTGATGAAACTAAAATTGACGCCGAACTTGAGAAAAATATGGACGAGGTTTTGAAAATAGTTGTGCTTGGGCGTTCTGCGCGAAATGCCGCTAATATTAAAAATCGTCAGCCCGTGGCGAGGTTAGTGGTCAGTGATAAGGGAAAAGGGATAAGTGAATTTTTTATTGATATTGTCAAAGACGAGCTGAATGTTAAAGCGGTGGAATTCCGCGCCGATATGGAAGAATTTGTCAAGTACAATATCAAGCCGAATTTCCGCGTGCTGGGCAAAAAAGTTGGTAAGCAAATGGCTGAAGTGAAAACTGCGCTGACGAATCTTAATGGCGCGGCGGCGAAATCTGAACTGGATAAAACCGGCGAATTGAAATTGCAACTGAGCGGCGGCGAAGTTACTTTAACGCCAGAGGATATTGAAATTGTCGTGACGCAAACTGAAGGCTACAACATTCAAACTGACAATGAAGTTTCTATTGCGCTGTCTACTGAATTGACGCCCGCCTTGATTGAAGAAGGTTTTGTCCGCGAAATTATCAGCAAAGTGCAGACGATGCGCCGCGACAGCAAATTTGAAGTAACCGACCGGATAAAAATATTCGCGCAGGGCAACGCTAAACTTGCTGAAATTATGAGTCGCAACGCCGCTGAAATTAAAACGGTCGCACTTGCTAACGACATTATTTTTGAGAAAACTTGCGACAATTCCAAGGAATGGGACATTAACGGCGAAAAAATTTTGTTGGGTGTTGCTAAAATTTAAATGATTTATTTGCACTAGAAAGAGCGCGCACGGATGCGCGCTCCCGCGCCAAGTCACGTGATGTGACTTCTGCGCGGCTGTTTGCCAGTTTCTTACGCACTTGTCAAGGATTTCCACGACCAATTTACATCTGTTTTTCTTTCTTTGCTAGGCGTTTCTTGCTTTTTACAAAAAGAAAGAAATGCCGATATTAATTTTATGGAGGCTCAAAAAAATAATGAAATGCACCTGTTCAAAAAACGATTTACGAAATGCACTTCAAGCTGTATCAAAAGCAGTTGCTGAAAAACCACAGACGCCCATTCTTGCGGGAATTTATTTGCACGCTGAAGGCAGTATGCTCGAAATCCAGGCTACAGATTTTTCATTGGGAATAATCGCCAAAATTCCTGCTAATACCGAAATCGACGGCGAAATTGTTGTACTCGGCAGAAAATTAACCGAAATCAGCGGCAAACTTTCCGGCGAAATCGTCACAATCACCGACGAAGAAGAAGAATCGATGGCTACTTTGAAATCTGACGCCGCCAAATACAGCCTTCTCACTCTGAGCGCAGAAGATTTTCCTAAGGTTAAGCCACAACAAGAATTTACCAATTCGTTCAAAATCCGAGTAGCCGCGCTGAAAAATCTTATTCGTTGCTCCACCTTTGCCTGCGCGAGAGATAAACAAGCCCCGCCAATGTTTTTTGGCTGCTCAATTCAAATCAGCGGTTCAAATATTACTTTTGTCGGTACGAACACGCACAGAATCGCCATTGCCAAAGACGAAATTCTTGACAACGCCGACGATTTTCAATTCATCATTCCTGCAAAAACTTTGAACGACGTATCCGGTATGCTCGACATTAAGGGCAATGACAAACTCGTTACCGTTGAATGTTCGACCAAACACGCCGCATTTACTTTCGATAATATTTTCGTGACTTCGCGGCTGATTGATGGGCAATTCCCGCCCTTCGATAAAGTCATTCCCGAATCCAGCGATACCTTTGCCACGCTCGAAGTTGCCGAACTGCGCGAATCCATTACCCGCGTTGAATTAATCGCTCGCGATTCCGAATATTCCACGGTTAAATTGAATTTCACGCAGGAAGGGCTCGAACTTTCCGCCAGCGCTAATCAAGTCGGCAAATTCCTTGAGCACGTTGACGCCGACGTCGAAGGTCCAGACATCGAAATTTCGTTGAAGGTCGCGTACATTTCGGATTTAATGAAAATCATTGGCGAAGAAAAATTGAAAATTGCTATGACTAAGCCGCTCGCCGCCGTCGAAATGCGCGAAATTGGTAACGATAATTTTATTTACATTGTGACGCCCGTTCGTACGAGAAACTGATGAACATAGCTAAAATTTTTTTCAGCAACTTCCGCAATTTCGCCGAATTGAATTTGAATCTCGACGCCGCAGTGAATATTTTTCTCGGCAAAAATGCGCAGGGTAAGACGAATATTTTGGAAGCGATAAATTTTATTTCGCTGGGAAGGTCGCGCGCCACAAAAGATTTTGAATTGGTACGCTGGAATCAAGATACTGCGCTCATTCGGATTAATTTTTCCAAGGCTGACGTTTCACACAATTTAGCCGTCGAAATTTCCGCCGATAAGAGACGCCGCCGCATTTTGTTTGAAGGTAATTCGATTAAATTCCGCGATTTGATTGGCAAATTAAATTCGGTGCTATTTTCGCCGGAAGATTTATTTATGTTTAAAGGTGCGCCTGCCGCTCGCCGTAAATTTTTAGACGGTACGATCGCGCAGGCGTCGCCCATTTTTTTTATTGAGTTGACGAATTATAACCGGCTCATTGACCAACGAAATAATTTGCTGAAAAAAATTCGCGAAGGTTTAACCGCGCCTAATAATCTCGAAATTTGGAATGAGCAACTCGCCGCCGCCGCCGCCAAAGTTACAATCCGCCGCCGCGCTGCTCTCGACAAGCTGAATGTTTTAGCTGATTTTATGCAACAAAAAATTTCCGCGCAAACTGAAAATTTGTCAATCGCCTATGATATGCACGGGCTTCAAGATTTATCGCCGCCGCAAAATTTCAACGCAGATTATTTATCCGATTGGTATTACAAAAATTTTAAAGCACGAAATTATTTTGATATTAAGCGCGGCTCAACCAGCCTCGGACCGCATTTGGACGATTTACAATTTTTTATAAACGGCAAAGAAATTCGGCAATACGGTTCACAGGGGCAAATTCGCACGGCAACATTGGCGCTGAAATTATCGGAACTGCAACTTTTGAAGGACGCAACCGGCGAATATCCGATTTTGCTATTGGACGACGTGATGAGCGAATTGGACGCCGAGCGCCGCGAACAGCTGTTAGCGTTTCTCCTGCGCGAAAAAATCCAAACGTTAATCACGGCGACCGAAAAAGCGTATTTCCCCGCGCAAATCGCCGCAAAAATTTTCTACGTCGAATCGGGAACAGTGAGGGAAAATTTATGAGCCAGCCCACCAGTATCAAAGATATTCTCGCGTCGAGTCTGCCGAACCTTGATAAAAGTTTGCGGCAAAAAATGTTGCAACAGGAAATTTTGCGCCATTGGGACGATATTTTTGGGAAATTTGCCGATAAGATTATGCCCGTGCGTTTCGACGGCGACGTACTTTTTATTAATTCAAACGACAATTCTTTGAATGATATGCTGAAGTACAGCTTGCCAAATTTGGTGAGCAGGATTAATGCGCTGGTCGGCAGTCAATTTATCGCGCAGATAAAATTTAGCGGGAAAATTGGCGCTGAGATTATTCCGCCGAAAAAAAATCCTGCGCCCGTTGAAAATACTAACGCTCAAAAAGTTTCGTTGACGGCTGAAGAAATTTCCGAATTGGAAGCGAAAGTAGCTGACGTAGAAAATTTACTGGCGCGGCAGAAACGCCTGGATTATTTGATAAGTTTTGCGATTGCGCAGAAGAAAAAAATTCAGTGCGGTTGGCATAAATGCGCGCTGTGCGATGTACTTTGTAAACCAGAAGAAATTATTTGCAATGTTTGCGTGGTTAAGGAGCGCGAGCGAATGCAACGGGAAATTCGCCGGATATTTTGTGACGCGCCGGAAACGCCATTTCGCGCAGTGCAAGAAAAAATTTGTGAATCAGTGCCGTATTTGAAATCCGAATGTACATTAGAAAAAATTGAAGCGGCGCGAATGGATTTGATATTGCAGACGGCGGCGCGGGTATCGTACGGCGACATGAGTTCGGAGCGGGCAAAATTTTTAGTGAGCTTGGCGCGGCAGTTACCGGTAGATAAATTGACACCGGCGATAATCAGCCGCACTTTGCACGAATTTAGATTTAATTTAGCGGATTTGCCGAAAGTGGAGACGCAAGGATTTTCTAAATTGCCTAAGGGACTTTCTCGCAAAAAATAATTTTCAACACGAAAAAAGGCGCTCAAGGATGAGCGCCCCCGCGGCGCGCTAGTCACGTGATGTGACTATCCGCGCCGCCCTTTTCTTTGCCAGCGTTTCTTTTCTAGAAAAGAAATGCTGATTATTATTTCAAATTGGTAAGATATTCTTTAATTTTATCGCCGTCTTCCATTTCCATGACTTCGGCGAGAATTTCTTTAGCGCGAGTGAATGTGAAGTTACGAATACGCTCTTTGACGCGTGGAATGGACGGAGCACTCATAGAAAGTTCCTTGATACCCATAGCCATCAACAAAATAGCCGCATTCGGGTCGGACGCCATTTCGCCGCACATACCAGCCCATTTGCCCTCAGCATTCGCAGATTCAATCGTGCGTTTAATAAGGCGCAATACAGCCGGATTGAAATGATTGTAAAGGTAAGAAATTTGCGCATTGCCGCGGTCAACAGCCAATGTATATTGAACAAGATCATTAGTACCAATGCTGAAGAAATCGACGTACTTAGCAAGAACCGGAGCCAT
The DNA here is from genome assembly GCA_905234705.1 of uncultured Selenomonadaceae bacterium. Taxonomy (GTDB): domain Bacteria; phylum Bacillota; class Negativicutes; order Selenomonadales; family Selenomonadaceae; genus Quinella. The sequence goes on from CAJOIB010000032.1 coordinate 11,019, forward strand.
TACAGCCGCCGCCGGAGTTTCAACCATGATACCGACTTGAACGTCCTGCGCGAAATCTTTGCCTTCATGAGCGAGTTCCATTTTGGCGTCTTCAACAAATTGTTTAGCGTCAAGGAACTCTTTCACGTTGATAACCATCGGGAACATAATAGCCGCTTTACCAAAAACGCCAGCGCGGAGAATAGCCTTCAACTGCGGCATAAATAAATCTTTGCGCTGTAAGCTGATACGAATTGCACGGTAGCCGAGGAACGGATTTTCTTCTTTGTCGACTTGAATATAGGGCAACGGTTTATCGCCGCCAATATCCATTGTACGAATAACGCAAAGATTGCCGTTACATTTTTCGACAGCCGCTTTGTATTCTTTGAATTGATCTTCTTCCTTAGGAACGTCAGTTTTGCCCATGAAAACAAATTCGGAGCGGAAAAGTCCTACGCCGTGAGCGCCGAAACCATTAGCCGCGTCAACGTCATTAGGCGAACCGATATTAGCCGCAAGAATAACTTCCTGCCCGTCTTGAGTTTTCGCCGGAAGAGTTTTAAGCGTCGCATAATAAGCTTTGAGTTCTTCTTGTTTCTTAATTTTTTCGTCGTAAAATGCACGTTCTTCGTCGTTCGGACGAATCAAAATTTCTCCAGTTTCGCCGTCGAGAATAGCGGGGTCGCCGTCAGCCATTTTCTTAATGCCTTCGCCAACGCCAACAACCGTAGGAATAGCGCGGGTTTTTGCAATGATAACAGCATGAGCGGTAGTCGAACCTGCGCCCAGGATAACGCCAGCGATTTTGTCAGTGGGAAGTCCAGCGATAACTGAAGGCTCAATTTCCGTACCAGCAACGATAACTTTACCAACGATTTCCGGCTCTTTGATACCGAGCAAATATTTCGCAATGCGTTTGCCGACGTCGCGCATATCAACTGCACGCCCGCGGAAGTATTCATCTTCCATAGCCTCGAAAACTTGTGCTTGAGTTTCGTAAGCGTCAAGAACAGCCTTAGGCGCTGAACCCGATGCTTCAAGTTTTTCGTCGATTAAGCCGCTCATTGCAGGATCTTCGACCATCATTCTGTGCGCTTCGAGGATACCAGCCTGTTCTTTGAGCCCTTGATCGTTGAATTTTTTAATATTGTTTTGAAGAGCCTCGGCGACTTTAACGAGAGCGTCAGCGGCTTTTTTCTTTTCGTCGTCGATAGTACCGGCTTTGTAATTGACTAAGAAACTGTCAAGATTTTGCCCAGCAAGTAAAATTCTGCCGACAGCTACGCCGGTGATAACGCCTTTACCCTTAATTTTGTCAGTCTTACCAGCAGCAGCCGGAGCTTCCGGAGCGGCTTTGGCAGCAGCTTTGACTTCAGCAGCCGGAGCGGCTTCAACTTTTTGTTCCGCAGCAGCGGCTTTCGGGGCAGCCTTTGGAGCAGCAGCTTTTTTCGGAGCAGCGGTAGTTTTTTTCTTTGTAGCCATTGAAATTTCCCCTTACTTACAATTATAGAAAAAGGAGGCGGCTTAAAATAAACCCCCTCCCCGACGAACTAGTCTACCAGTGCTAAATTTTACTCTTCGCCGAATTTGTCATCAACGAGCTTAACCAAAGTGTTAACAGCGTCGTCTGCATCCGGACCGTCAGCCGAAATGGTGATTTCCGTGCCTTTTACCAAGCCCATGCTCATGATCATAAGAATGCTTTTTGCGTCAACTTTCTTGCCTTTAGCCGCGATTTCGACTTTGGACTTGAACTTAGAAGCGGTCTGAACGAAGACCGATGCCGGACGTGCATGAATACCGGTTTTGTTTTGAATGGTCGTTGTCTTTGATGCCATTTTACAAATCTCCCCTTACTAATTGAAAAATTTTACTCGACTGATTATCAGCGGCTTTTATAACCGTCTAACAATCTTTTTAACTATTCTATTCGCCGCTTATTCAGTTGTTCCTGCTTTTCAGATAAAATACATTAAAAATTTTTTGAAAACTTGCGCAGGTTTTTCCGATAATATTTACAGTCGATTTGAAGGTTTTTCCCGCGCTTCGACGAATTTTCTACACAAAAATTTTAGGAGTCATTATGCATAAAATTTTAGAAACCACACTTCAAGACGCCGTTGTCAAAGAAATTGCCGATAATTTCACGCGGCGCAAAGAATTTTTAATTTACGGTTTAGCTGGCACTCAAAAAGCCGTGACAATCGCCGCCGCCTTCGCGAAAAATCCGCGCCCTACTATTATTATCGTGAGCGGCGCTGATAAAATTTCCGAGTGGCAAAACGATTTGTCTGAACTTTTGCCCGACGTTCCCATTGAAGAATTGCCCGAACTAGATTTGTTTTCCATTCGCGCAGGCACGATCGGATTGGAAAGGCGCGCCCGTCGCCTGGAAATTTTAATGCGATTGGCGGAAGGCGAAAATTTTATCGTCCTAGCCACGCCGACCGCCGCCGTCAAACGGGATTTTTCGCGGCAAGATTTTTTCAAGGCTCAAATTAATTTGAAAATCGGCGCAAATATTTTTCAAGAAGAATTGATTACAAAGCTGGTTAATTTTGGCTACGAGCGCGCTGATGAAGTTGACGCTATCGGCAAATTCAGCGTCCGCGGCGGAATTATGGACATTTTCGCCATTAACGCGCCTAAACCTTACCGCGTTGAATTTTTCGACGACGTGATTGATTCTATGCGCGAAATTAGCCTTGAAACTTTGCGCTCTGAAAGAAATATCGACGCCGCTAATATTCTGCCGATTTCCGCCGGTGACATTAAAAAAGCTGAGCCGTTTATGACCTGCGCGACCGATAATAGCGTTGTGATTTTCGACGAACCGGCGCGAATCCGCGAGGCGATTGAAAATCTCGTTAAGGAAGATGAATCCGTCAAGCCGAATATTTTTACGTTTGAACAGCTGATTAAAAATTCGCGCGGCGGCTGTCTGATTTATATTGCTCTGATGTTGAAAAAAATTCGCGGCGCCGAACTCACTGAAACTTTCGGCATTACCGCGACGAATATGGCTTCTTTTCAAAATCAGTTGGAATTTTTTATTGGCGAAATTAAGCGGCAGATTGAATTTGGCAGGAGAATTTTTGTGCTGTTTACTGCTCATCATAAGTTGAACCAGATTAAAACTTTGCTGATAGAAAGTAAAATCCCGCTTGCCGCTGTGAATTTGGAAATTGGCACGCTCAACGAAGGATTTATTTTTCCTACTGCGCAAATTGCGGTTATAACTGAGCGCGATATTTTTGGCAGTCAAATTTCGCGGCGGCGGCTCAAAAGTCATGATAAAAACGCGGGCGATACGATTAAAAATTTCCGCGATATTAAAGTTGGCGATTATGTTGTCCACGCGGCGAACGGCATTGGCAAATATTTGGGCGTCGAGACTTTGGAATTTGACGGCGTGCACAGAGATTATTTGCATATTCAGTACGGCGGCGGTGATAAACTTTATTTGCCGACGGACGCGGTTCAATATCTGCAAAAATATATTTCTGACGATGAAACCGTGCCGCATTTGTCGAAATTGGGAACTGGCGAATGGGCGCGTGCCAAATCGCGGGCGGCGGCGGCTGTCGAAGATATTGCTGAAAAACTGTTAGAAATTTACGCGCGGCGCAGTACGGCTGAAGGTTTTGCATTTGACGCGGACGACGCCACTCAAGCCGAATTTGAAGAAAAATTTCCGTACGAAGAGACGCCCGACCAGATTCAAGCGGTTGCCGAAGTCAAGGCTGATATGGAAAATTCCAAGCCGATGGACAGGCTGATTTGCGGCGATGTTGGATTTGGCAAAACTGAAATTGCGATTCGCGCGGCGTACAAGGCGGCTATGAATGGCAAACAGGTTGCAATGCTCGTACCGACAACTGTTTTGGCTCAACAGCATTATCAAACTTTTTCAGAGCGCTTTGCAGGATTTTTACCAACTGTCGATGTCATTTGCAGATTCCGCACGCCCAAGGAGCAGCGAATTACTTTGCAAAAAGTTCGCGCAGGGCTGGTTGATATTTTAATTGGCACGCACGCGATTTTGAACTCGAAGATTGAATTTAAAAATCTGGGCTTGATAATTATCGACGAAGAACAGCGATTCGGCGTCAAGCAAAAAGAAAAAATCCGCTCGATTAGCGACGGCGTAGATATTTTAGCAATGAGCGCCACGCCAATTCCGCGAACTTTGCATATGTCTTTGGTTAATGCGCGTGATATGAGTCTAATCACAACGCCGCCCGCTGACAGGTTTCCGGTTCAAACTTACGTGATTGAAGATGACGACGAAATTATTGCTGAGGCGATAAGGCGCGAGATTCGTCGCGGCGGGCAGGTTTATTTTGTTTATAATCGGATTGAGACGATTGAATTGATGAACGCGCGGCTTCAAGATTTAGTTCCCGAAGCGAATATCCAAGTTGCTCACGGGCAGCAAACCGATATTTATTTGGAAAATGTGATGATGGATTTTTACGAAGGCAAATTCAATGTTTTACTTTGCACGACGATAATTGAGAACGGGCTGGACGTGGCGAATGCGAATACGATAATAATTTATGACGCGGATAATTTTGGATTGGCGCAACTTTACCAAATGCGCGGGCGGGTAGGTCGCTCTCACGAAATGGCGTTTGCTTATTTTGTACACAGGCAGACGAAAGTTTTAACTGAAAATGCCGAGAAACGTTTGCACGCTATGAAAGAATTTGCGCAGTTGGGAGCGGGCTTTAAAATTGCGATGCGAGATTTAGAAATTCGCGGCGCGGGAAATTTGCTCGGCGCTCAACAGCACGGGCATATTGCCAGCGTCGGCTTCGAAATGTACAGCCAACTTTTGAAAGACGCGGTTGACAAATTGCAAAATCGCCCCGTTGAACAAATCGCGCCCGATCCAACCATTTCGCTGAATGTCGAGGCTTACATTGACGACCATTACATTCCCAATTCTATGCACAAGATTGAAATTTATCAGCGGCTGGCGGTACTGCGCGACGATACTGAAATTAACGATTTGCTTGACGAAATTATTGACAGATTTGGTGAACCGACCGAGCCGGTAATGAATCTGCTGAAATTCACGCGGATAAAATGTGCGGCTAAAAAAATCGGCTTGTTGACGTTGCAGTTGAACGTTTTCACGCTGGAATTGCAATTCGGCAACGCGGTTAAAATTTCGCCCGCCGGTTTCAATTTTTTACAAAACAAATTTATGGAGCGAATGAAATTTTCGCACGAATCCAAATCAATCTTCATAAACCTGCAGACGAAAAAAAATCTGCTCGATACCGTTTTAATGATACTGAAGAGACTGCAAGGCTAAATATCGCCCAAAAGCGGCAATTCGTTTGACTCCTGCAAAAGTTCATTGGTTTCCGGCACGCTCAAATGATTTGCCAGCGCAAAAAAAATAATGCTGTCCCACTCATTGCGGACGTACAATTTTTCAACACCTGCGTAGTACAAAAGGTAATTGGTTTCCTTCGGCGAAAGTTCGAGCGCCAAGGCAATAGCAATTACCTTAGCACGCGCGGGCTTTTTTGTTATGCCGGAAAACACGCGGTAAACGTAAGTTGTATCCAGTTGCGATTTTTGAATAATATCAGTTTTGCTCAAATTTTTTTCGGCAAGCAATTTATTCAGATATTCGGCGAGCGTGAACTCACGAAAATTTTCTTTGTTATCGGTTAAAAAATCGGCGACGTTTTGAGAATCGGCGAGTTCATTTTCAAGTTCCTCAGTGTCTTTGTACAAAATTGTTTCACTCCTTCGCGAAGTTTATTCGGCAATTTGGGCGAATTTACCTGCGCGGTAAGTACAAATGCCCGCCTTAACGATAAAATTAATTTAAACGGCTTGAGTATCGCGTGGAGGTTAACCAAATTGTCGCTTAAAGATTTTTCATTTGATAAAATCGCGCAGGGTAAGGGCATTGTCCTCGGCAAAGTCGATAAGGCTCAAAACGGAAGTTTCTACTGCACACGTTCATTGCGCAACGTCTATTTGAATGTGACTGACACCTGCAATTTAAATTGTATTTATTGTGTTAATTCCCTGCGCGAAGAATCGGCGAAAAATTTGAGACTCGACGATTATAAAAGGCTGATTGATGAAATTGCCGCGATGAATCCAAAGATTGGCGTTATTTTTACGGGCGGCGAGGCGCTCACTTCAAGCATAACAATCCCCGCCGCCGAATACGCCAAAACGCGCGGGCTTGATTTTCAGCCGCTGTTTCCCTTCGCCAATCCGAAACTTTATGACGCGCTCAAAATTTCCGGCAAAGATTATTTCGACGCAATGACGCGCGCCTCTGACAATGTTATTTTCCACGAATTTATTACCAAAATTCCCGAACATTACCGCACGAAAAAAACTCAAATCAAGTGCGGGCTCGGCGACGGACAAATCAGCATTTCGCACAGCGGCGACGTTTACCCTTGCGCGCTCCTGCACAATCCGCTTTTCAAGGTCGGCAACATTCGAGAAAATTCCTTAGCCGAAATTTACAATTCACCGGCGCTGAAAAAATTTAAAACTCATACCGCCGATAATATTTCCAAATGTCGCAGCTGTGATTTCAAATTGATATATTGCCAGTGATTTTTGCGAATATGAGCGGCTGACGATAATTCGCGAACTGATAAATCTCTCATCGCTCAAGGAATTATAAATGTTTCAATTCATATGGAGTCGGCTAAAAATTTTTCGCGGCACATTCATAATCATAGCGGTTTGCTCAATTTTAATATCGACGACAGATTTACCTTGTACAATTTTTTCGCGCAGGATTGAAATTTTATCGGCGTATCGGCTGGTAGCGGAAATTTTGCGGCGCGTACAAAATGCGCGGGGCGAATTTCTATTCCAAACGGACATGGTGTATTTGGCAAAGCGAATCGACGCAGACGCGCGCGGGCTAATGTCATTCGCTGTCAACAGCGCGGTGGAAGTGTGTATAAATTTCGTCATGCTGGGGCTGGCGATTTTTTTATTGGCGGGAATCGGCGCAAAGTGGCTGGCGCTATTTTTTTTCGTGCTGATATTTCACGTGGTGCTTTAATGCTGTGAAGTTGCACGGCTTACACGACGAATACCGCGCCGCTCTCGAAAATAAATTTGCCGCGTATATCAAGATGCCGCGGCGGCGTATCAGCGCCTACTCAAGATTGAAGAAATTCCGTCCGAAATTAACGGCGCGGGTAAAACTACGCTGTTAAATATTTTGTGCGGGATTTTGCGGGCGAATAGCGGCGAGATTTTTTATAATGGCGTGGAAATTGGCGCGGTGGATATGGCTTTTATTCGGAAAAATTGTATGGCGGTCGTCGCGCAGAAGGATTTTCTCCGCAATGATAATTGGTCCGGCGGCGAACGCAAAAAATTTACAATCGCTGAGACTTTCGATAAAAATTCTGGCGTGGTGATTATGGACGAGCCCGATAACAACCTTGACGATTCCGGTATAAAAAATCTGCGCGAAAAAATTATGACGATTATAATCACGCACGACGCGCGCCTGGTTGAAATTGCCGATTCCGTCATTGAAATTTAAAATTGTGGTAAAATTTTGGGCGGGGGCGATAAATTTGAAACCGAATGTGAAGGCGTATTTGGAATTTCGCTATGAAAAAGTGCGGCTGATAAAGCAAAGCGGCAAGGGCGAAGTTTGGCTGGCGATAAACAAGGTGACGAACGAACCTGTCATAATGAAAATCATAAACAGCGGCGGCTTGCCATATTTGACGCTGAAAAAAAATCCGCACCCGCTTTTTGCTAAAATTTTTTACTGCGCAGAATCCGAAACTGACACGGTCGTTGTCGAAGAATTTATAATCGGCGAAACTATGAGCGAGCGCGAAAATTTATTGACAGAAGTTGAGGCGCGGAAAATTTTATTGCAAATGTGCGACGGGCTGAAATTTTTGCACGGGCTTGGGATTATTCACCGCGATATTAAGCCGTCGAATTTGATTTTGCAAAGCGGCGGGAACATTCGGCTGATAGATTTTGACGCCGCCCGCACTGTCAAGGATAATCAAAGCGTCGATACGAATTTACTCGGCACGAAAGGTTATGCGCCGCCTGAGCAATATGGTTTCGGGCAAACTGATTCGCGCAGTGATATTTATTCGCTTGGAAAAACTATGTTGGAGCTGACAGGCGATAATTGCGGCAGTCTCAAAAAAATTTTGGCAAAGTGCGTTGAAGTAGATCCGAAAAATCGTTACCAGTCCGCCGACGAATTGAGCGCCGCCTTAAATAAAAAAATTTTTCCTACTAAAAAATTCTGCGCGATATTGATAATTATTTTGGCGATACTTTTAATTCACAATTCGACGAATGAGCCGGAATTTACCGCTGAAACTGAAAAAATTCCCGCGCCCGAAATTAAATCTGAAACAGTTGAATCGACGCCCGAACCAGAATATGTACCGGAAATTATTGAACCAACGCCAGAGCCGAAAACTGAAACGGAATCCGAAACCACGATTGAGGATTTTCAGCCGTCATTCCCGACCAATGAGGAAGTCACGCTAGAAAATTTCAAGCCGTCTTTCCCAAAAAAATCAACCTTCCTTGAAAGTTTACCGGCGCAGTAAATACTTTCAAAAATTTATCTGCTATCATTAAAAGTAGTACAATGCTCTTGACAATATATTACAGGGGGGGGGTATAATATTTTGGAATAATTTTATTGGGGAGGAGTACGGTTAAAATGAAAAAGTTTTTAGCGGTAATGCTTTTGGTGGCGGGATTTTTTGTAGCGGCGATACCTTTGCAAGCCGAATCCGCAATGCCCGTCGGCAAATACAAGTGCCGGAATTGCGGTATCATTGTTGAAAGTAAGTATGACGTTCAAACAAACAAAATTCCTGTGCCGAGCAAAAAAGGTTGCCCAAAAAGTTCAACCGGCGAGCATAATTGGTGGGCGCTTGGTACTTCGATGAGGTGATTGCTATGAAAAAATTTTTCGCGGCGACGATTTTAGCAGGTGCGTGTTT
>CAJOIB010000033.1 GCA_905234705.1 uncultured Selenomonadaceae bacterium
CCTTTTTACAGTCAAGCCGATTTTGAGATTGACACAACCGATTGGTCGCCGCTCCAAATTGTTAATGAGATTTGCGACAGGTTTAAATTGCAGAGGTAAATTATGACGAAATTGAATGTTGAACTTGGCGAAAACAGCTACGAGATTTTGATTGGCGAAAAAATTTTTTGCGAAGTGGCGAAATTTATTGCCGAATCGAATTTTACCAAGAAAATTTTGATTGTGACTGACAGCAACGTTTTCAAGATTTATTCTGAAGAATTGCGGAAGATTTTTACTAAGTGCGAAGTGAATTTTGAAGTTGAAGTTATACCGGCGGGCGAAAGTTCCAAAAATCTGCGCGAAGCCGAAAACTTGTACACCTGCGCGATTGAATCACAGCTTGATAGAAAATCCGTGATTGTGGCGTTGGGCGGCGGCGTGGTTGGCGATTTATCGGGCTTTGTGGCTGCGTCTTACCTTCGCGGTATTCCGTTTGTCCAAGTGCCGACAACTTTACTTTCGCAGGTTGATTCTTCGGTCGGCGGCAAAACTGCTGTTAATCACGCGCTGGGGAAAAATTTAATCGGCGCTTTTTATCAGCCCAAAAAAGTTTTTATCGGCGTCGATATGCTTAAAACTTTGCCGGAGCGCGAAATTAAAGCCGGACTTGGTGAAGTTGTGAAGTACGGCGTTATCAGCGACGCAGATTTTTTCAGTTACCTTGAAGAAAACGTTGAAAAAATTTTGAGCCGCGATTTGGAAGTTATGACGCACATTGTTAAGCGTTCGTGCGAAATTAAAGCCGATGTTGTCAGCAAAGACGAAAAGGAATCCGGCTTGCGGCGCATTTTGAATTTCGGTCACACGATTGCCCACGCCATTGAAGAGGAAACCGGCTATGAAAAATATTCGCACGGCGAGGCGGTTGCTATTGGTATGATTGGCGCGGCGTTGATTAGTGAAAAACTTGGCAAAGTTGATTCAGCGTCGGTTGCGCGGCTTAGAAATTTGATTGAGCGTTTTGGAATGTACACGCGCGTTGAAGGCTGTGAAGTCGATAAAATGTACCGTGAACTTTTCCGCGATAAAAAAACTATTAACGGCAAAATAAATTGGGTGTTGATGAAAAATTTTGGCGCGGTCGAAATTTCAAATGACGTGCCAGAAAAAATTGTTAAAGAAGTGTTGAGCAAGATTATTATTTGAAGGAGGTCAAGTATATTGGCGACTGTAGCGATTAGTGATGATTTTGATTTGGGGAAAATCACCAACAGCGGGCAATGTTTCCGCGCTAAAGAGGTTGAGCCTGGCGTTTTTCGCTTTGTGACGCTGGATTATGTTATTTACATTCGGAAAATTGAGGACGGCTATTTTGATATTAGCTGCGGCGCGGCGGAATGGGAAAATATTTGGAGCAAGTATTTTGACATAGCCACCGATTACTCCGAAATTCGCAAAGAAATTAATGCATTTGGCGCGAATAAACCTTTCGCCGGATATTTAAACGCGGTGACGGAATACAGCGCGGGGATTCGGATTTTGCGGCAAGATCCGTTCGAAACTTTGATTAGCTTTATAATCAGCCAGCGCAAAAATATTCCTGCGATTCAACTTTCGATTGAATTGATTTGTCAGCATTACGGCAAACTGATTAAATCGACGCACGGCGAAGTTTACGGTTTCCCGCACATTGACGACCTTTGCAAAGTTTCGGCTTATGAGCTGTCGACATTTTCATTGGGCTATCGCAGCGCCTATGTTCGCGATGCTCTTGAGCGAGTCAAAGGGCTTGTGGTTGCGCTGGATGATTTGTACACGGCTTCGGACGAAAATTTGATTAATGAGTTGAAAACTATCAAGGGCGTTGGCGATAAAGTTGCGGCGTGCGTGGCGCTCTATGCTTATCACAGGCTTAGCCACGTGCCGATTGATGTTTGGATTAAACGCTCTATTCAAGAAGATTTCGGCGGCAAGAATGTTTTCTCAGCATTTGGACCATTGGCAGGCGTTTTGCAACAGTACATTTATTATTACAAGCGCGTTGGCAAAAAGGAAAAACTTGATGAGATGTAAATTTTTTGCCGCGATAATTTTCACGGTAATTTTTTTAGTCAATGCGCCGATATTTGCCCAAGCCGATTCTGAAGATTTGCCGGACGAAGAAATTCCCGAACTAGACCCTGCTTATAAGGACGCGCCGATTTACGACGAAGAAGAAACGCCGCCCGAAACTTCCACGCCGGAGATTAACGACGAAGGCTTAGAATTTTTAGTTTACAATGAAAATGGGGTAATGGCATTTGCGGTAATTGCCGACCACGAGAAATATTATTTGCGTCCGATTTTGGCTAAAGGGCAGATTCAAGGGCGTGCAACCGTCGCGCAGATGAGCAAAAATCTTGACGAAATTGCAATGATTAACGCGAGTTATTTTATGCCGAGCGGCAGTCTGATTGGCGTTACGAAAATTGACGGCGATATTGTTGGTGTAGATGAATATTATCGTTCGGCGATTGGCATTACTTACGATGAAAAGATAATTTTTGGGCGCGTGCGCTATGAGGGCAGTGTGAATTTTTATGGCTCGAGAATTTATTTGAGCGGAGTTAATTGGGAGCGTGGCGAAAATGCGCTGATTTTGTACAATCGCTATTTTGGCAAAACGACCGGCACGAATAATTATGGCGTTGAGGTTGTTGTGCAGGACGGCACTATAACTGAAATTTACCGTGACAAGGGCAATAATGTTATTCCGTTCGACGGCTACGTGATTAGCGCGCACGGTACAGCCGCCGCATTTTTTAATGACGCGCAGGTTGGCGACGCTTTGACGATTGACCAGCAAATTTTTAGCGATAACAGCGAATTTAGGAATGTGCCGACGATAATTGGAGCAGGTCCGCGGCTTGTGAAGGACGGTAAAGTTTATGTGACGGCGGCGGATGAAAAATTTCCGGCTGACATTCGAGTTGGGCGTGCGCCGCGTTCGGCTGTGGGCGTGAATGCTTATGGCGATTATATTTTTGCAGTGGTTGACGGACGGCAGGCTCATAGCCGCGGCTGTACTTTGGAAGAATGGGCGAATATCTTGCTGAAAAAATTTGGTGCTGTTAATGCGATTAATTTGGACGGCGGCGGTTCAACTGAGCTGATTGTTAAAGATAGTCTTGTCAATATTCCGAGTGACGGTCGCGAAAGAATGATAGGCAGTTCTTTGGCTATTTTCCGCAGATAAGAGGATAGACTTATGAATATTCTATTTGGTGCGTATGGATTGATTTGTGCTGCGATTTTTCTGTGCGCTAAATTTTTTGTTAAATCGGGCTGTTTTGGTGCATTTATATTGCTGTGGCTTATTTGTACCCTGGGCTTGATGCTGAAAGATTATCTTTGGCTGATTCCTTACGTATTAATTGCAGCAATTTGTTACATTGGCTACAAAAAATAAACCAACCGAAAAAGAGCGCCAGGAGCATGCTTTGCTTACGCAAACCACGCAGGATGGGCGCTCTCTGCGGCGCGCTTGTCACGTGATGATGACAATCCGCGCCGCGCTTTTCTTTGCCAGCGTTTCTTTTCTAGAAAAGAAATGCCGACTAAATTTCTTCAAGCATAGCCGAATCGACTACAATTTTTTTATTTGGAATGTCGATTTTTTTTATGACGGATTTAAGCGCAGGAATTAAAATTTTCGAATCGCCCACGACTTGAAAAACGTCATTGCTACCGGTTTTAAAAACATTGGCAACAGTACCGATTTTTCCGGCGGAATCATACACTTCGCAACCAATAATATCGAAAGTATAAAATTCGCCATCTTCAAGCGGAGCGGCTTCTGCGCGAGGCACGGTCAAAAATTTATTTACAAAAGTTTTAGCAGTTTCGCGATTGTCAATGTTTTGGAACTTAATAAAAATTTCGCCGCCGATATGTTGAACTTTCTCGACGCTTAAAATTTTCCCGCCAACAGCAACTTCTTTCAAATCATCAAAACGCCCATCAAAATCAGTGAGCGGAATAATTTTCACAGTGCCGTCAAGCCCGCGCGCTTTGCCAACCTTGCCAATTATAATCTCAGCCGCGGATTGCAATGATTTTGTCATCTTCAATCAGAACTTCCACGTTCATAATTTCGCGCATATTGTCGCCGACTTTCAGTTCAACTTGACGCTCAAGCGTGCCCTGAATAATTTCCGCGCCAATAGCAAGCTTTTCAATGTTTTCTCTGCGCATATTCGCCTCGGCAATGCGCTGGCGGCGCTGATTAATCTCATTGCCAAAAAATTGCTGGATTCTGGCTTCGTGCTGCGGATTATTATCAAGTTCGCGCTGGCGGTCAATCTCAATCTGTTTAATTTCCAAATTCATCTGCTCAGCAGTTTTATTAAAATCGCTAATCAGACGCTCCTTGAGTTTCTCAGTAAGTTTCGCTTTAATCGTCACCGGTACTTTAATCGAAATGCTATTCATAAATATTTGCCTCCAAAATATTAAAAATTTTACCGCGCGTATAATACCAAAAATCCGCGTCGACGGCAATAAAAATTTATGTTATAATCTCAAAAAAACTTATGGAGGTATTTCCGATGAAAATAATTTTGTGCTTGGCAATGGTTTTAACGTTCCTGTTCAGTTCAACGGCATTTGCGGCGGAAGAGCGCTTACCAACAATTTCCGTCAGCGGCGAAGGCGTCATTGAAGTTGCGCCAGATCGTGCGACAATTTCTTTGGGCATTACCAACCGCGATAAAAATGCTACCGTCGTTCAAAATGCAAACGCCAGAATCGCTAATGACATTATCAAAGCAGTGAGCGCGCTTGGTATCGACAAGAAAAATATTCGCACTGGCAATTACAGTTTCCACCCATACTATCGCCAGGACAGTAAAAAACAGGCTGTTTTAGACGGCTACGAGGCAAATAATACCGTGATGGTTATCGTCGACGATTTGAATTTGGTTGGAAAAGTTATCGACGCGGCTTTGTCCAATGGCGCTAACAACGTTGATTCGCTGCAATTCGGCATTCGCAATAAAGACAATTTGCAGGCTGAAGCTTTGCGCCTTGCCGTTCGTGACGCTCGCAATAAGGCTGAAGCTGTCGCCGCTGAACTTGGTAAAAAAATCGTCGGTATTCGCTCTGTTTCTGTAAATTCCGGTTATGTTTCCGCGCCGCGTTTTAATAAAATGGCGATGGCTGAAATGGCTATGGACGACGCTCGCGAAACTCCGATTGAAGCTGGTACTTTGAGCTGCTCGGCTGGTGTCAACATTGATTTTGAAATGAGCAAATGAAAAAAGCTTACCTGCCGTCAATCGAATATATTCGCGGCGTGTCAATGCTGGGCGTGGTTGCAATTCATATCGGCGCGCAGTACTTGACGAATCCAACGCCCAATTTACATTTAATCGCAATTTTGGAAATCGCCTCGCGTTTCAGCGTCCCGATTTTCTTTTTTATTTCGGCGTTCGGTTTATTTTACAAAATCGACTTAGCCGCGCCGTTCGATTATTTAAAATTTTTGCGACGAAGATTCAAAGCGGTACTCTTGCCATATCTGATTTGGTCGGCGCTGTATTTACTGCACGATGATTATTTTTACGGCACAACGATTTTGGACGTATACAGCGCGCCGGAAGTTTTATTTTTCGGGCTGGCGAAATATCAGCTATATTTTTTGGTGATACTGATTTGGTTTTATCTGCTGATGCCGCTGTGGATATTTTTAATCCGGCGAATGACGCCTGCGCGACTGGCGGTAATATTTTTGGCGCAAATCGGATTTAATTATTTTTCAAGTTACAGCGTGGAGCTATTTCAATTCACGTACTCATTGCCGGAAGATTCAACGCTCAGAATGTTTTTGCAATGGCGGCTAAATTATTTAGTTTTGCATTACGTGGCGATATTTTTATTGGGCGGAATGTTGGCGGTACGTTCGGAGAAATTTTTTAAATGGCTGGCTGCGAATAAAAAAATTGTCAGTGCAACATTTTTAGTCGCGTTGACAATTCACTTGGGATATTTTTACTATTTAATTTACGTAAGAAAATTCAGCGCATTGGCGGCGATAAATACCGCACATCAACTTTCACCGACCGGATTTTTTTACACAATCGCCGCGTCGATATTTTTATTTATGCTGTTTCAATGCATCGACTTTGGAAAAATTATTCGCGCAGGACTGAGCTTGCTCGGAAAAAATTCATTCTTCGTGTACCTGTTCCACCCGCTGGCGATAACTTATTTGGCTTTAAAATTTCCGATAATGACTGCGCCCGTCACGATAATTTTCTACATGCTAACAGTTTTAATTTCGCTGGTTATCGGTTTAATCTGGAAAAAAATCACTTCACGGTTACTTTGAGTCCAATGTCGTTGAATTTTTTGCATTGGTCGATTATCGCATTGGCAACTATATAGCCGTCTTCGCCAATGAGATTCTCAAAATTTTCTTTGAACTTGGGGCGCTCCTCAAATTTGATAATGTTCAAAGTTTTCAGTTGCGCCATAAGCCCGTCCACACATTTATTGTAAAATTGCCACGCCAAATTTAGGCAATGTTGAGCATTTTCGTCAACGCCGAACTGCGATGTTAAAAAATCAAAGTAAATCCAATGTGAAGTCATATTCGCTAAATCTTGTTCCAAAGGCGGCATAGTTCCCCAATAACCAACATCGCGCCGCCACGCCGAATCAACCGAGTTTTCAAAGTAAAATTTTCCGAAATGGTGTGCCAATAAATTTCTGAACGCGTCGCCGGAAAATGCATGATCCCTTCGTCCCTCAGTGATTCTGTCAATTTCATCTAAAAGTTGCGGCGTAAAATTATTTCTGAAAGTTGTTGACGCAGTTTGAAAAAACGGAGTATTCTTCATTCCGGAATAAGTTGTGTTGCGCGCGGTATTCGGGAAGTGCGGAATTTTCCTGCCGTCCGCGAAAACGAAAAGGTTGCTGCAAGCGTAAGCAGAATATTTTTCGTGACTATCTAAAAATGTAACTGCCTTTTCCAATTTTTGTGGCGAAATATAATAATCGTCAGCGTCAAGCACGGCAAAAAATTTCGTATCCAATTTGCGGTACATTTTTCTGATAGAGTACATAATGCCCATATTTGCGTCGTTTTGGAAAAATTCAATCGGCACTTTGTACTCTTCGGCGTAATTTTTTAAAATTTCTAAGCTTCCGTCCGTCGAACAATTATCAGTTACTATAATTTTTGTTTTGTCAAGAAAAGTTTGTTTGGCAAGCCCCTCTATATAATCTTTCAAAAAAGGTGCTTTATTGTACAGCGGCGTTAAAACTGTTACCAATTTTTCTTCCGGCATTTTTAATCAACTTCCTAGTATAATTTTTTTGCTATAATACCCCCCCCCGCGCCCGTTGTCAATGTTTTAGAAAAAAATTAGCGCGGCATTTTTTACCACGCTGATTGAAATATTTATTTGAGAAAAAATTTTAAAGCAGTGCTTCAATATCTTTAGCAATTGATTCGGGCGTAATCATCGGCTCAAATCTTGCAACAACTTCGCCGTTTTTGTCGATTAAAAATTTTGTGAAGTTCCATTTAATATCGTCGCCTTCAAGATACTCGGGGAAATTTTTCTGAAGCGCGTCCATTAAAATCGCCGTCATTGGGCTGGATTCGTCGAAGCCGGTAAATTTTTTCTGCGCGACCAAATATTTAAAAAGCGGCTGTGCATTTTCGCCGCGAACGTCGCCCTTTTCAAAAATCTGGAACTTAACGCCGTAATTCAGCTTGCAAAAAGTTTGAATTTCTTCATTGCTGCCAGGATCTTGAGCGGCAAATTGGTTGCACGGAAAACCGAGAATTTCTAAGCCCTTGTCTTTGTAAGCGTCATAAAGTTTCTGCAAACCTTCAAATTGCGGAGTGAAACCGCACTTGCTCGCCGTGTTGACGATAAGCAAAACTTTGCCCTTGTAATCGGCGAGAGATTTTTCAACGCCGCGATTCGTCTTAACTGTAAAATCATAAACGCCCATCAAATTTCCTCCTCAAATGCCGAGCATAGCGTCAATTTTCGCTTTGTCGAAACCCAGCACAAAATTTTTGCCGTCTTCAGTGATAACCGGAACCATAGTGTCGCCGCTGATTTGCGCGCATTCCTTAGCGTAATCTTCATTTTCCTCAATGTTGCGGACTTCAAACTCAACGCCTTTGGAAGTGAGATATTTTTTCGCCTTGTCGCACCAAGGGCATTGCGTGATTGAATAAACTTTGACCAATTTAAATCATCCTTTCAGCTTAGATAAATATTTTTCGGCTAAAAGCGCCGCAGTTGTGCCGTCGGACGCCGCAGTTGTTAATTGGCGAATTTCCTTTTCGCGAACATCGCCCGCCGCAAATACGCCCGCAATTTCAGTCCGGCAATCTTCACCGGCAATTATGCGGTTACTGCCAGAAAGTTTCAGCTCATCTTTGAAAAGCGCTGTATTCGGTTCGACGCCAATATTAACAAAAATCCCGTCAACCGCAATGCTTTTTGTCACACCGCTTTTTTTGTCAAGAATATCAATGCTTGAAAGTTTACCGTCGCCGTGCAGCGCCGTAATTTCCGTCTGCAACATAATTTCGACTTTGGGATTTTGACGCAGGCGGTTTTGAGAAACTTCATCTGCACGAAAATCGGAGCGGTGAATCAAGTACAATTTTTCAGCGTATTTGGTTAAGAAATTAGCCGCATCGACAGCCGCATTGCCGCCGCCCATTACCGCAATAATTTTCCCGTTGTACATATGCCCGTCGCAAAGTTCGCAGTAATGAACGCCGCGCCCCGCATATTTTTTTTCTTCGGGCAAAGGCAATTTCCGCCGATTCATACCGCTGGCAATGATAACCGCGTCTGTTTCGTAAATTTTTTCCTCAGTCTCAACGATTTTTGGATTTTCGCGAAGGACAACTTTAACAATGCTGTCAAATTCATCAACAACCGCGCCGAAATTTTCAGCCTGTTTCTGAACAGTAGCAATTAAATCGCCGCCCGCCACGCTGATAAATCCAGGATAATTTTCAATACCAACAGCATTGGCGATTTGCCCGCCGATTATTCCATTTTCCAAAACTAAGACATCAAGATTCATACGCCCGCAATAAAGCGCCGCCGTCAAGCCCGCCATTCCCGCGCCGATTATCACCACGTCTTTATGAATTTTTTCTTTCGCCATAAGCATACCTCATTTCAAAAACTGTTCGATAGCCTTGTTGAGATTTTCAATGGATTCACTGTCGCCGGTTTTAATCGCGTCGACAATGCAATGCTCCATGTGATCCTTCAAAATAATTCGGCTCACGGCTTTAATCGCGGCGTCAACCGCTGAAAGTTGTATCAAAACTTCGCTGCAATCGCGCCCGTCTTCAATCATACGCTTAACCGATTCCATATGCCCAATAAGCCGCGACATTCGATTTAAAACCGCCTTGGTCTGCGTGTGCGTGTGCTTAATAACCGTGCCGTCCGGCAAAATGTGTTCGTGCTCCGTCATACTGCGCTCCGATAGCTCCTTGATTTTCGATACGCCAAAATCGCCCGCAATGTTTTAAAATCCGGCGCTTCAATTACTTTGGTTTCGTCAGATAATTCTTCCGGCAAATCTTTATATTCGTCAGAATTGCTGAATTTCGCCCATTCGTCCTCGAGCGCGCGTATCGTCATTATAAATTTTTCAAGAATATCATCAGTCGTTGTTTTATCGTCGTCGTCATTATTCAGCGGCGAATTTTGATTTTCACCCTGCGCGACAGGATTTTCATTTTCAGCGTTAACATTTTCAGTTTCAAGATTTTCAGCGGCAATTTCAGAATTAGTTTCGAGCATAGTCGGATTTTCCGCGCCCGAAATATCAGCGTCAACATTCGGCAAATCGCCCAAATTAACGTCGCCGCCACCAGCCAATCCCGCTTTGAATGCCGCAATTTCAGCGCTGGCTTCCGCAGACGCTTTAATCATTGCTTGAGTAACTGCTTGCCGCGCCTCTTGCTTAGTTTTAGCGGATTTGAGCGCCGCCCGTAATTCTTCGCGCGCTTCATCGGCGTGCTTTGCTTTTTTGTAAAGTTTTTCGTCCTTGTCCTTGAGATACGCCATTTCAGCGTTTGAAAGTTTTTTGCCGCTCATAAGTTTTTGCTTAATCGACGCAATTCTGGCTTTGTCGAGCTCGCTCACAGATTTTTTCTGCGCCTGATTAACCTGGTCAAACATTGACGCCTTCGCAAAATTCAAATTGCCGTTAGCGTCGACGATTCGCTGTCCGGTTCGGATTTTGTAATTCGCCGCGAATATCAAATTTTTCTGCTTGACGAAAGAGCCAATCTTCCCTATTGTCGTAAAATCCATTTTAAAAACCTCCTTGTCATCAGCAAAAATAACGCCGGTATTCCGAACAAATTTTATAATATATTCGACGCCGCGGCAAGTTTTTTTCGGTTGAAATTATTTTTCCGCTTTGATAAAATATCGAAAATCTCAATTTAGGGGGAAAATTTATGGAAGATAAGGATTGGGAACTTTTTAAAAAGAAACTCAATGACAAAACCGGAATTGATTTGCAACTCTACAAAGAACCGCAAATGAAGCGCCGCATCGGCAACCTTGTTACTCGCGCAGAAATGACTTCTTTCGTCGAATATTTTAACAAGGTTTCAGCCAACAAAGATGATTTCGCCGATTTTATCGAATATCTGACAATCAACGTCTCGGAATTTTTCCGCAACCCTGACAAGTTCGATATTGTTGAAAAGGACGTTATCCCGTACCTGCTGAAACGTTCGCCGAAATTAAATATTTGGAGCGCGGGCTGTTCGATTGGAGCTGAGCCCTACACCCTGTCAATCATTATGAAGGAACTCACGCCCAGCACTCGCCACAGAATTTTAGCGACCGATCTTGATATTGAAATTCTTGCTAAGGCGAAAAAAGGCGTTTACACTGACGCTGAAATTAAAGCTATGAGTCCCGACCGTAAAGCGAAGTATTTCACGAAAACTCCGGAAGGTAAATTCGCCATTAAGCCCGAAATTAAGTCCGTTATTGAATTTAAACGCCATAATCTCCTCAAAGATAAATTTGAAACCGGATTTGATTTGATTCTCTGCCGGAATGTCGTAATTTATTTCACTGAAGAAGCAAAAGATGTACTCTACACGAACTTTTTCAATTCGCTGAAGCCAGGCGGGATTTTGTTCGTCGGCGCGACCGAAGCTATTTTAAATTCGCGGAAAATGGGCTACACTTCATACAAGCCGTTTTTCTATCAAAAGCCGGAAGATTATAAATCGGATAAGTAATTTTTAACCAAACTAAAAAACCTCCAATCGCAACGCCAGCGGTCGGAGGTCATTTTATTTTCGATAAAATTTTAAGTTTCTGGTTTTTCGCCTGGAATATCCATAATGGCTTCTGGTCCGCGTTGCCCCGTACGGATTCTTACAGCGTCGGTTAATTCGTAAACAAAAATCTTGCCGTCGCCGAATTTGCCCGTACGTAGAACTTTTTCAGCCGTCTCAATCACTTTGTCAACCGGAATTTCACAAACAACAGTTTCAACTTTAATTTTCGGAACAAGGCTAACGTCATATTCGCGCCCGCGGTAAACTTCCTTGTGTCCGCGCTGCAAGCCGCAACCGTAAACTTGACTGACCGTCATACCCAAAACGCCAATAGCATTGAGCGCGTCCTTCAATTCCTCAAGTTTCGACGGACGAGTGATTATGTCAATCTTAGTCATTTTTCTGTCCTGCATAATTTCAGCCTCCAATTATTGCGCACTGTGGCTATCAAAATTCAAAACGCCGGAAGTTGCCAATTCCTTTCCGCTGATAAAATTGGGCGCGCCGGAAAATAATTCAGCATTGTAGCCGCGCTCGCCGTGTTCAGCAACGTCCAAACCGGTAATTTCTTCAGCTTCATCAACGCGCATCTTAGTAATCGCATTAACAATCTTGTACAAAACCGTTGAGCCGACAACCGCTAAAACAACCGCAACGCCTATCGAAATAATTTGTGCGACAAGCAAATCACTTTCGCCGTAAAATAAACCGTTAGCGCCGTCCGGATTAATCGCCGTCGTAGCCCAAAGTCCAGTAGCCAATGCGCCCCAAATTCCGCCGATACCGTGAATACCAAATGCGTCAAGCGAATCGTCATAGCCGAGGCGCCCCTTCAAAATGGCAACCGCGCTATAGCAAATACCGCCGCCAATTAAGCCAATCGCCAATGAAGGCAAAATCGTTACATAACCAGCCGCCGGAGTTATCGCAACCAAACCAGCCACAGCACCGGATACCGCGCCCAAAATTGTTGGCTTGCCGCTGCGTATCCATTCGGGAAGTACCCAGCCCAAAACTCCTGCCGCCGCCGCTATTTGCGTTACCATAAATGCATTTGCCGCTAATTCATTCGCACCGAGAGCCGAACCCGCATTGAAGCCGAACCAGCCGAGCCACAAAAACGCCGCGCCAAGTACTGTCATTGGGATATTGTGCGGAACAAGCGCTGTTTTGCCATAGCCGCGTCTCTTTCCCAACAAAATGCATATCGTTAAACCGCTGACGCCCGATAAAATATGAATTACCAAGCCGCCCGCGAAGTCTAACGCGCCGAGTTGTGCCAAAAATCCGCCGCCCCATACCCAATGCGCCATCGGATTATATATCAAAATCGCCCACAGCAACATTAAAATTGCAAAGCCGCCGAATCTCATTCTCTCAGCAAACGCGCCCGTTATCAGCGCCGGTGTCAAAGCCGCGAACATACATTGAAACGCTATAAATGCTAATTCCGGTATCGTCGAGCCTTCCAAGATATTATACCCTACGCCTGCAAGTCCGAACTTCGATAAATCGCCGATTAATCCGTTAACGTCCGGACCAAATGCCATTGTGTAGCCAATCAGCACGAATTCTACTGAAATCATTCCCATTATAAACATTGATTGCATTATTGTCGTCAAAACATTTTTCGAGCGTACCATTCCGCCATAAAATAAAGCCAATGCCGGAGTCATTATAAAAACTAAGCCCGCGCTTATCAAGACCCAAGCTGTATCGCCGCTGTTAATTGCTGTATCCATTACTTTACACCTTCCTTGAATTTTTGTGGTTAGCTAACTTTCGGGCGCATTATAAATTTGTTATAAAGCTTTGTCAATGTGCGTTGAAATTGTATACCGAAATACTTGTTGAAAATAATTCTTGACAATATCGCGCAGCGGCGGTAATATTCGCGTGTTAATTGGATTTGGTGTCGACAGACTTAATAAGGAATCCGCAAATCGGAACGATCCCGTCACTGTAGACAGCGAGCGAATCTGCATAAATGTCATTGGGCGCAATGCTTGAGAAGGCGCAGATAAGCGACGACCTGGAGTCAGGAGAATTGCCAAATCGACAGTTACCGTTAGACCTGCGAGCGATGGGGATGGGAACTTTGAACCGAAGTTTATTCTGTTTATTTGTGTCTCAATCGCGCAGGTTGGGGCTTTTTTAATTTCGACTTTACCGTGATATTCACGTGAAAGTACATTGCTCATACATTTCAAGGCGGCGTAAGGGTTACGTCGTTTTTTCTTTGTATTTGTGTATACCCAATCGCCGATTATCGACAACAATTCCAAATTATGATAAATTAAACGCAGAAATTTGAAGGAGCTGATTAAATGGCGGATTTGTTGTACACAATCAAGGCGAATACTCCGAAAGAAGAAATTATTAAACTCCTGCGCGATCATCAGGAAATAAAATTTGTGTCGCTGGTTGGAATTGATTTAGCGGGCAATGACACTGACGAAAAAATTCCAGTGCGCATTTTCATTAAAGACATCGACGAATTTTTTGCCGGTCGCGCAGTGCAGACTGACGGCTCAAGCGTCGTCCTGCCAGGTATCGCCACGCTCAATAACGCGAAGGTTGATATGCCGGTTGACCCGTCCGTTAATTGGTTTGTCGATTACAATTTTGAAAACTACGATAACGTCACAAATCGCCCTGTTGGGACTTTGCGCATACCGAGTTTTTTGATTCACGAGGGCAAGCGCGTTGATTCTCGCGCGGTTTTAACCGATACGCTGATTAACGTCAAGAAAGAATTGGTTGATTTATTTCATCATTATCCGGAAATTAGCGGCACGACTTTTAGCGGCAAAGATGTTACTGATATTGCTTTTACTTCAGCGACGGAATTGGAATTTTGGGTAAAGACGCCGCTTGAGGAAGCCGCGGTTGAGGAAATGACGGCGTCGCAGGTTATGCAGGAGCAGTATTGGGAAAGGACGCACGGCGCGGTTCGATGTGCGCTTGAGCAAAGTTTGATTGAGCTGGACAAGTACGGCTTGCAGGTTGAGATGGGACACAAGGAAGTTGGCGGCTTGAAGGCGCAGATTGACGAATCGGGGCATTTGACGCACGTTTGCGAACAGCTTGAAATTGACTGGAAATATTCCGACGCGGTACAGGCGGCTGACAATGAAATAATCGTTCGGACGGTTGTCAAAGAAATTTTCCGCGCTAATGGGCTTGAAGTCAGTTTCAAAGCTAAGCCGATGATAGGGCTTGCGGGCAATGGCGAGCATACGCATATTGGCTTGGCGGCGATAACTGCTGAAGGCAAAATGTACAATCTTTTCACCGCGAAAAATCCGGAGCAGGATTATATGAGCGCGGTAGGTTATGGCGCGCTTATGGGTTTGCTGAAATATTATGAAGTTATCAATCCTTTTGTCAGTTCGACGAATGACTCGCTGAATCGTTTGAAACCTGGCTTTGAAGCGCCGGTTTGCATTGTAACTTCGCTCGGACATACGCCGAAATTCCCCAGCCGCAACCGTACAATTTTAGTCAGTTTGATTCGCGACCTTGAAAATCCTATGGCGACGCGATTTGAATTGCGCGGTTGCAATCCGTACAGCAATATTTATCTGGTATTGGCGGCGTCATATTCTGCGATTTTGGACGGAATTAAGATGAGCGTTACTCATACAACCGACGAACTTTTAACTGAGCTCAGCAAAGACGCGGGCGTTGAAGGTTTTTATCTGGAAAAAAATCGTGCTTATCGCAGTGAAGAAGATGTTTATGAGGCTTACACCGACGCTGAGCGCAGTAAACTTTTTGGTGAACCGCCCGAAACTGTTTGGGAAAATATGGAAGCGCTGAATAAATATCCCGATAAAGTCAAAGTTATTTGCAGCGGCGGCGCGCTGAATGAGCGGATTATCAATGGTTTTCGTGAGGGAAGACTGAATTAATTTCTCGGATTTTGCCGGAATTGCGCGACATTGTTCGCAAGGCTAAAAAAATTGACGCCGAATTTGTCACCGACCAGGACGCTTACAACTGGAACAAAATTTTCAACCTTCGCGCAGAACTGGCGAAAGATTCTATTGACGAAAAATCGCTGTTCACGCGGCTGATTAATGCGTTGCTTGCGGGCGAATATGACAAGGCGTCGAAACTTCAGACCGAAATTTATCACAAAGTCGAAGAACTCAAATTGCTTTACGACGCTTACGAAAAAAATATTATCTAAAAAATTTTCCACGCAAAAATTAAATCCAATCGCCTTTTTGACGGGGCGATTTTTTTATTGCAGGAATTTCGCTGTTCTTATAGAAATTAACGTCGATATATTGCAAATTGACGCTCATAAAAAAATATTATTTGACGTAAAATGTCTTAAGATTTTATCCCTTCCTATGCAAAAACCGCACGGGGGGGTAATTTTTTACTAAAAATGCATTGTAGTTTATCTAATTTTGTCGATGAATTGTAGAAGGAGATTAATCAATCAGTCTTAGGAGAGGTTTTAATGTCAAGTTTAAAATGGATTCGCAGCGAAAAATTTATCGACTACGCAACAATCGTCGGCGTCACTTTGCTATTCCTCGTCATAGTTTCGCTAAATGTAAATTTAATTTTTCAAATGACGTCGAATCAAACCGAAGAAATTGGGCGAATGCAGCTTGAACGTATTCGTAGCGACCTTGAAGATAAAATTACCAATTCCGAACACGCGATTATGCAAGTGGCGAATGACGCTGAAAATTTACTTGCGGCGGGAATTTCACATGAAGATCTTGAAAAATTTTTTATTCGCAAAAAAGGTGAGCAACGCATTTTGTTTAACGGCGTTTGTTTCAACGTGTACATTGTTAACAGAAATTTTACGATTATACCGGATTTTGACATACCGGCGAATTATCACGCGACCGAGCGACTCTGGTACAAGGGCGCTGCGGCTCATCCTGGGCAAATTTACATAACAGATCCGTACGTTGACGCCGCCGGTAATGGAATGTGTTTTACTATGTCAAAGCTGTTGTCCGATAATGAAACCGTCGTTGCGATGGATTTTAGCTTTGCCGATATGCAGGAATCGATTTTGAAAATGACGGCGGGCAATCACCGCACTGCTTTAATCGTCACGAAAACCGGAATGATTATCGGATATAATGATATGTCATTGGTTGGCGAAAAAATTTCTAAGAAATTGCCGGAGTACGAAAATATTCTTGCGCGCGTCATCAGCAACAAGGCGCACGGCAGTTTTCTGGCTGACATTGGCGGCAACGAAAGTACAATTTTCAGCAGCGAAACCAACAACGGCTATTATATGATTGTCGGCATTGATAATTGGATTTTTTATGAGGACAGTTACCGGCAAGTTATCATTACGATTTTGATTAGTCTGGGAATGTTGGCTGTAATTATAATTTTTTATCTGAATGGCGTACAAAATCGCCTTCGCGCAGAACAAGCTTTAAACGCCAAGGAAAAATTTTTATCGGGCTTGTCAAAGGAATTACGCGCGCCCTTGAAGAAAATCTTAGAATTATCGAAAGTTGACTCCTTCGACAATAAAAATACTTCGGAAGATACAGCGGCGCAAGTTCAAGAATCGGCGCTGCATCTTTCGGATATGCTGGATAATTTATTTTCATTTTCCACTATGGTTGAGGACGAATTTCAAATACATTCCGACAAAGATAATCAGGGGCTGAAATTATCGAAGGCGAGCAAATTTGCGCGCATGGGTATAATTGGCGTGCTGATTTTTTCAATGGCGGTAAGTATGGCGCTTTGCATTAGTACGACGATAAGCGCAGGCGATGCTAAACTTAGGCGCGAAGCTGACAGCTACGAATATCAGCTGTCGAATTGGATAGCCCGCCAGAAAAGTATTTTGAGCATTTTTGTAAATATGATTTCTGAACATCCGGAGCTCATGGAAGATTACGACAGCGCAGTGAAATTTTTGAATGGCATTGCTAAAAAGTATCCCGATATTTCGGTTTGCTATTTGGCTAATCCGTACTCAAAAAATACGGTGATAATGAATAACGGCTGGCAAGGTCCGGAAGGCTGGAAAGTCGAAGAGCGCCCTTGGTACATTGACACTGAAAAATCGGAAGACGGCTTTAATTTTTCCACGCCATATTTTGACGATCAAACCGGCTTTTATTGCGTGACGCTCTCTCAGATTGTTTACGGTTCGAACGGCGAATTTTTAGGCATATTCGGCATTGATTTTTTTCTTGACAAGCTGATTCACATTCTCGACGAAAGTTACACCAGGAACGGTTATGCCTTCGTTGTTGACAAGGACGGCATTATCATAAATCACCCGAACCGCAATTATCAAATGTCAACGACCAATTCAACAGCGATTTCCGAGACGGAGTACGAGGACGTTTATTTTGCGGACGATAAAGTTTTTGTTTTGACGGATTATAACGATATGCGGGCGGCGTGCCTTTCAAAGCGCGACGCTGAATCGAATTTTACCGTGATAGTTGCAAATAATTGGTGGAATATTTACGGCGGAATTGTCACATTGGGCGCGCTGTTTTTCCTGCTGTTGGTGATTTGCGTAATATCGGTTGCGACGCTTATAGACCGGCAGTTGAAATGGCAGGCGGCGGCTAATCAGAAATTGCAAGAGGCGGCTGATACTGCAAATCGCGCCAGTCAAGCAAAGTTTCAATTTTTAGCGCAAATGAGCCACGAAATACGCACGCCGTTAAATGCGCTTTTGGGTATGAATGAATTAATTCTGCGCGAGAGCAACGAAAAGGATACAATCGAGTATTCGGAAAATATTCAGAGCGCGGGCAAAACTTTACTTTCGCTAATTAATACGATTTTGGATTTTTCAAAATTGGATAGCGGCAAAATGCGGATTGTCCCTGTGCGGTATAATACCTTGACGATGATTGGCGAATTGCTGACAATGGCGAATGAGCGTGCGCAGAAAAAAAATCTTGAGTTTATCGTAGAAATTGACCCGCGCCTTCCAAAAACAATGTACGGCGATGATATGCGCGTCAAGCAGGTTATCACGAACATTTTGACGAACGCGATTAAGTACACGCCGCAGGGTTCGGTGAAATTGGAAATTAGCGTGAATTATTTCGACGCCGACGAAACCATTGAATTTCAAGTGCGCGTCAGCGATACCGGCATTGGCATTCGCGA
This sequence comes from uncultured Selenomonadaceae bacterium, assembly GCA_905234705.1. GTDB lineage: Bacteria > Bacillota > Negativicutes > Selenomonadales > Selenomonadaceae > Quinella. Next base: position 18,467 of record CAJOIB010000033.1, read on the forward strand.
AGAAGACATGAGCAAGCTGTTCAAATCTTTCCTGCGGATCGATGAAGAGAAAAACCGCAACATTGAAGGCACGGGCTTAGGAATTTCCATTGTTCGGAAATTGTTGGTAATGATGGGCAGCAGCTTGAAAGTTGAGAGCGTGTACGGGCAGGGCTCAACATTTTATTTTAATCTGAAGCAGAAAATCATTGATAAGACTCCGATTGGCGATTATCGCGAGCACAATATCAGCGGGCAAGTTGCCGCCGACCGGAAAAATAAACAGTATCTGCAATTCCCAGGCGCGAAAATTTTGGCTGTTGACGATAACCGAATGAATTTGAAAGTTATCAAGGGCATTTTGAAATTCAATGCGATTGTGCCGGATTTGGCGGAGAGCGGCGCGGAATGTTTGAGACTTGCCGCCAAAAACCATTACGATATAATTTTCCTTGATCATATGATGCCGGAAATGGACGGTATCGAAACTTTGAAAAAATTGAAGGCTGAACATTTGACGGATAATTGCGTGGTAATTGCGTTGACGGCGAATGCGATTAGCGGCGCGCAGGAATTTTATATTGCGTCGGGCTTCGATGATTATTTGTCTAAGCCGGTGAATCCGGACGCATTGGAGCAGACGCTTGAAAAATATTTGCCGACGAACATTCCGGCTAATGACGCTGAAATTCCGGCTGAAGAAATTATTGACGATGAAATTGACGAAACCGGCGATAATTTGACGCACAGGGAATTAAAATTGCTGGCGGAAATTTGTCCGGAGATTAATGTTGACGCGGCTATGAGTTATTGTATGCACAGCAAAGAATTTTTTATTGAGATGATGCAGGAATTTTGCGACGATGATAAAACTGAAACGATAAATAAAACTTATGACGCTGGCGACTGGAAAAATTATCGGATATTGGTACACGCGCTGAAAAGTACTTCGATGGTGATTGGCGCGCTGAAATTCAGTGACAATGCCAAGGCTCAAGAGTTTGCCGCAAAAGACGAGCGCATTGACGATTTGAAGAAAAATCACGCCGATTTTATGAGCGAATACCAGAAACTTCGCGCAGGGATTGATAAATGGCTGGAGGTTAGCGATAATGCAAAAAATCTTGATAGTTGACGACGAACCAATGATGTTAAGAATTGCGTCGAAGATTCTTTCAAAAAAATATCAAATTGTAACGGCGTCGTCGGGCGCGGAGGCGATTGAAATATTCGCGGCGGAAAAGCCGGACATGGTTTTATCGGATTTGCTGATGCCGGAAATGGACGGCTACGAATTGCACAGCATTTTACAGGCGAAAACTTCAGAGCCAGTGCCGATAATGTTTATGACGGCGGACGAGAGCGACGAAAGCGAAAGTCACGGCTTTGAAATTGGCGCGGCTGATTATATTCGCAAACCGCTGAAGGCTGATATTTTAATGCGGCGCGTGGGAAATATTTTAGACAATCTCGACAAATTGAACGGCTTGAAGCAGGCGGTAGATATTGACACGATGACTGGCTTGTTGAATAAAGTTGCGTCGCAGCGGAAAATTGGCGAAATCTGCGCGACGGCTCACGGCGTTTTGCTGATGATTGATTTGGATAGTTTTAAGCTTGTCAATGACATTCACGGGCACGCGATGGGCGATAGAATTTTGGTGAAGTTTTCGGAACTGCTGAACGCGGTTATGAGCGAAGGCGATTTGATTGGGCGAATGGGCGGCGACGAATTTATTGCTTTTTGCCAAAATATTAATGACGAAAAAATTATTGCCGCGAAAACTGATTATCTCAATGAGAAAATTGTAGACGCGGCGAAAAAATATATGGGCGCGAATTTTAATATACCGCTGGGCGTATCGATAGGCGCGGTGTTTGTTCCTGCGGAGGGAACGGATTTTGCGGATTTGTACAAAAAAGCTGACAAGGCGCTTTACAATGTCAAGCAGAATGGCAAGCACGGTTGCGCGTTTTATAGCAGTGGCAATGAGGAAGTTCCGGCGCAGAAAGATTTTGCGGATTTAGATAAAATTCTTGGTGAGCGCAATGTTAAAAATGAGGCGTATTTTGTCAGCGCGGAAATTTTTAAGCTGATTTACCGGCTGGCGGTTCGGCTTGTGAAAAGTTTCAAGCAAGATATTCAATTTGTGCGGCTGACTGTTGACGCTGAAAAAGATTCTGACATTGACGAGCTGAAAGATTTACTCACGGCGAATTTGCGAATGAGCGACTGCGCAGCTCAAGTCAGCCGGAATCAATTTTTAATCTTGCTAATGGAAACGAAACTGCAGGAATGGAATTTTATAAAAATGCGGCTCACGGCGAAAATTAAAACGTTAAAAAATTTAGCGCGGTGTAAAGTCGATTTTGAATCAACAACGCTTTAAAATTTAAATGGCGAATTTGCGAATGAGCGACTGCGCGGCTCAAGTCAGCCGGAATCAGTTTTTAATCTTGCTAATGGAAACGAAACTGCAGAATGGAATTTTATGAAAATGCGGCTCACGAACGACGCTGAAAATTTATTTTGGCGCGATAAATTTTGAATACAGCGCTTGTTTATCTTGCAAAGAATTAATCATTGGCGGGCAGGAAGTTTTTCTGACGCCGGAATTTTTTATAAAGTCAGCCATTTTGTCGTACGCCGCGACAATTTCCGCCGGTTCAATCTGCGCGATACAATGAGACGTACCAGTGACACAACCGCCCATTGATAATGTATTTGCGCAAGGCGGGAGGGCGTGTTCCGGTCGAAGAACAATCGCGTTAGTTTGCCACGGGTAATACATCGCGTATTCGCTCAACATGCCTGGTAAAATATTTTCCTTATCTTTAGCTTCTCGGCAAAGCATAATCATTGGCAGATGGACGGCAGCAGCGCAATTTGACGCTCCAGTGTCATTGCCAATGTACATATCGGTCTGCGACATTACCGCTGCGTCAAAGCGCCAACCATTAAAAATTTCGACAAAGTTTTTCACAAATTCGCGGGGAAGGTTGCTCTCAAGAAAATTCGCATCTTCCGCTTCCGCAGGTCCGCCCAAAATTATTATGCTACCGCCTTTGTCAATAATTTCTTTAAAAGCTTGCAAATATTTTTCTATAGGATATTTTCTCATATGAGTACTTGCGCTTATTCCGACGGTAATTTTAATTCGCCCCTCTGCAAAGCCGCGCAATAATTTTTTCGCAACGCTCAAATCGGCCGCGTCGAACCAAACTTCCAAATCGGTACGCTGTATCTTCAAGCCGTAATCTTGCAAAATGTACAAATTTCTCGCGCAGTCGTGAATAATTTCCGGCGGATTCAAAACCGGATGAGTCAATAAAGCATTTCCGTTGTTTTGTTCAGGCGGCAAAAGACTATTTGTGTAAAGGCGTCCGGCATTGCTTATGTAACCGACGCGCTCTTTCGCGCCGCTGAAGTACAGCATTAACAAGTGTCTGAATTTCATTGAGTTAAAATATCTGAACTCGAAACCCAAGCTGAATTTCCTCTGCCAAAGATAATTTTTCGCGAAATCCAGCATATATCTCATAACTTGCGGCACTTCGTCGTCGTCGCATTCGTCTTCAAAATCGAAAGTTAAAATTTCGTTGACATACGGGCAAAGTTCCGCTAGCGGATATATTCTTTTATTTATAACCAGCGTGATATGAGCCGCGGGATAATTCATTCGAATCTCGCGAATTGCCGGCGACAATAAAATAAAATCGCCAAAACTATCCAGCTTGACGATTAAAATATTTTTTACCGCCGCAGTGGAAGTTTCGCGAAATCCGAGCCTGGTAAATGCCGCCTCCATCTTTGACACCATCGTCTTCAAATATAGAGCCTTCGTCTGAATGACTTCGTTTATGCAGCCCTCGGCAACTTTGTTTATTATTTCAAAGTTTTCTTTTATCAAGTAAATCACCTCCAAAATTAATTTATTTTACGTCTAAATCCAAGTTTGTCAAATCAATATTCGTAAGTTTGACAATGCGGCGGCAATTTTTTATAATCTGCTAAGATTTTTTTTACATTGACGAAGGAGGTCGATTGCTTGAAATGCAATATCAGGAATTAGTTTTAGCGTTGCAAAAATTTTGGGCAGACAAAGGTTGCATAATCGCCGAGCCTTACGACGTTGAAAAGGGCGCGGGTACAATGAATCCGTTTACATTTTTGCGCGTATTAGGTCCAGAGCCGTGGAACGTGGTTTACATTGAGCCGTCGCGCAGACCGGCTGACGGGCGTTATGGCGACAATCCGAATCGCTTGTACCAGCATCATCAAATCCAGCTGATTATGAAACCTTCGCCCGATAATATTCAAGAGCTGTACTTAGAAAGTCTCGCGGCGATTGGGCTTGAGGCGGCAAAGCATGATATTCGATTTGTTGAGGATAACTGGGAATCGCCGACTTTGGGCGCGTGGGGCTTAGGCTGGGAAGTTTGGCTTGACGGTATGGAAATTACGCAGTTCACCTATTTTCAGCAAGTTGGAAGCCAGGACATTAAACCTACCGCCGTTGAAATAACCTACGGCTTAGAGCGCCTTGCAATGTATATCCAGGGCGTTGAAAATGTTTATGACGTTGAGTGGGGCGCGGGCGTTACTTACGGCGATGTTTTTCACCAAAACGAATTTGAGCAATCTACTTACGCCTTCGACGTTTCGGACGAGCAATTATTATTTAATCTTTTTGAAAAGTACGAGGCAGAGGCTGTGCGCGTTATCAAGCTGGGCTACGTTCATCCTGCCTACGATTATGTTTTGAAATGCTCTCATACGTTTAATTTGTTGGACGCGCGCGGGGCAATCAGTGTTAGTGAGCGGACGGCGTTTATTGGGCGCGTTAGGAAATTGGCTAGACTTTGCGCTGAAGAATATTTAAAGCAGCGTGAAAAATTCGGCTATCCACTGTTGAAAAAATCGGAGGCGAGCGCGCAATGACACGGACATTATTATTGGAAATTGGCACGGAAGAAATACCGGCGCACGCAATGCCGCTGATTTTAATGCAGCTTAAAGATTTGGCGGAAAAAACTCTGCGCGAATCGCGGATAGAATTTGGCGCGGTACAAACTTTGGGAACGCCGCGCAGAATTTCATTGCTGGTAAAAAATTTGGCTGAAAATCAAGCCGACGTCGAAGAAGAAAAGCGCGGACCTTCAGTGAAAATTGCATTTGGCGCGGACGGTAAACCTTCAAAGGCTGGCATAGGATTTGCGCGCGGGCAGAAAGTCAATCCGGAAGATTTGATTCAGCGCGACGGTTATGTTTATGCCATCATTCACGAAAAAGGCAAGGCGACGGCTGAATTGTTGAAAAATATTCTGCCGCAAATTATTTGTGATTTGAATTTCCAAAACAATATGCGCTGGGGCGATTTGGATTTTAAATTTATTCGTCCGATTCGCTGGATTGTGGCGCTTTTTGGCGAAGAAATTATACCGTTTGAAGTGGCGAATGTACGCAGCGGCAAAATTTCACGCGGGCACAGAGTTTTGAGCAAGGGCGATTTTGCGATTGACGCGGCGGATAAATACGTTGAGGCGTGCGAAGAGAATTTTGTAATTGTCGACCAAAATCAGCGCCGTGCAATGATAGTCGCGCAGATTGAGGCTGTCGCGCAGGAGCGGGGCGGCAAAGCTGAAATTTCTGATGAATTGCTCGAAGAAGTTTTGTACCTGGTTGAATACCCGACGGCTTTAAGCGGCGATTTTGAGATTAAATATTTGAATTTGCCGCCGGAAGCGGTTATAACGCCAATGCGCGATCATCAGCGTTATTTTCCGGTAAAAACTTTCGAGGGCAAATTGATGCCGATTTTTATCACGGTGCGAAATGGCGGCAGAGATTATCTTGACATTGTACAGCACGGCAACGAGCGCGTTTTAAAAGCCAGATTGGAAGATGCGCAGTTTTTCTTCAATGAGGACCGAAAAAAAAATCTCGACCAGCACCGCGACAAACTCAAAACCGTCGTATTTCAAGAAGGTCTTGGATCAGTGTATGAGAAGACGGCGCGCTTGGTGAAACTGGCTGAAAAGATTTGTGATTTACTCGGCGAAAAAGTTACCGCGGCTGACAGGGCTAATGCTGTTCGTGCGGCTGAAATTTCCAAGGCGGATTTGGTAACTGGTATGGTTACTGAGTTTACCGAGTTGCAGGGAATTATGGGGCGCGAATACGCAAAATTGGACGGCGAAAAGCTTGAAGTTGCGACGGCGATTGACGAACAATATATGCCGCGTTTTGCGGGGGATTCTCAGCCGAAAACTACAGCGGGCAGGATTTTGAGCCTGGCTGATAAAATCGATAATCTTGTGGCGACATTCAGCCGCGGCTTGATTCCGACCGGTTCACAAGATCCATTTGCACTGCGTAGACAGGCGCTGGGTGTTGTTAATATGTTGACTGAGGCGAATTGGTCAATTTCGATTAGCGCGATAGTTGAGCTGGCGATGGATTTGCTGAAAGTTACTGATAAAGTTGGGCGCGAAAAATTGCAGGCTGAAGTTGCTGAATTTATGCGCCTGCGCGTCAAAAATGTTTTGTCGAATACTGCGCGATATGACGTCATCGATTCGGTTATCGGTAACGTCGATGATATTTACGCTTTGACGTTGAGAGCGGCGGCTGTTGAAAGTTTCTTAGCTACGCCGGACGCCGTGAAAAATATTCAAGCATTCGTCCGCGTTGGCAATTTGGCGAAAAAGGCTGATTCGACTGACATTGACGAAAAACTGATAAAATTGGAAGCTGAACAGAAATTGTACCGCGCGTTTGAGGCTGTGAAAGTTGTTGCCGGTGAACTTATCGACAAGAAAGATTATATCGGCGCGCTTGACGCACTGAAAAAACTTGCCACGCCGATTGATTCATATTTTGACGCGGTTATGGTTATGGACGAAAATCTTGACATTAGAAAAAATCGTCTCGCACTTTTAAAATCGATTGATAATCTTCTCGCCGAAATTGCAGACTTCAGTAAGCTTGTTGTATGAAATAATTTTGCAGGAACTTTAGCGGCAGTGTCGAATTGCAAAATAAAGAAAATGTGGGAGACTGAAAAGGAAGATATACATGAGTACAAACCAAACTCCATATATCGGAGAAAACTCTCCACTAAACCGAATAACGACGTACTTCAACGCGTTGCAAAGTTCAGCGGAGGAATATCTTTTTGTCGTCGATTTGGACACCAATGTATTTTTGCTGTCTGACAACTTCGTGAAGGATTTCGATTTTCCCGCGAATGTGGTTGACGACTTCGACAATTTAATTATGCCGTTCATTCACCATGACGACCGCGAAATTTTCGACAAGGCAATGAAAGATATTCTAGCGGAAAGTAGGGGCAAATCTATTATCTGTGAATTTCGTCTCTTGCACAGTAACGGCGAATATGGCTGGGTGAATCTTAGCTTGACGATTGGCGCGGACGAATACAATCAGCCGCTTATTTTGTCCGGTATTATCCGGCGGCTGGATACGCCCGTTAAAGCCGATAATGTCACGGGGCTTTTAAAGCGCAATGTTTTTTATTCCGATTTGCAAAACGAACTTGAAAGTCATTCAAATGCTCACGGCGCGGTTATGGTAATTGGGCTTGATAATTTTAACGTCATTACCGAAACTTACGGACATAGATTCGGCGATACGGCTTTTAGACAAATCGCGCAGAATATCACCAACGTTTTGCCGCCCGATATTCGACTGTACAAACTTGACGGTTATATGTTCGGCTTGTTTATTCCGGAAGCTATGCCCGAAGAGATTGAAATTATTTTTGCCAGCGTCCAGCTTTGTATGCGCGAAATTCGCAACGTCGAAGATACGATTTATTGTACGGCGTCGGCAGGTACGGCGTTTTATCCGTCCGATGCAAATGACGTAATAACCTTGACGCGTTACGCTGAAGTTGCGCTTGAAATTGCGCGGCAGAAGGGGCGCGACCAAGTTGCATTTTTTGAACGTGAAACTTACGACCGCTGGCGTTATGATATTGGCATGCAAAATCTTATGCAAAACAGTATAGCGCGCGGTTGCGAAGAATTTTTCCTTTGCTATCAGCCGCAGGTCGACGCGAAAGACGGGCGTTTACTCGGCGCGGAGGCACTTTTGCGCTGGTACGACCAGGACGGCAGCGTTGTTGCTCCTATGCAATTTATTCCTATGCTTGAGAAATCGCGTATGATTATTCCGGTCGGGCACTGGATTATCGAAAATGCGGTTATCACGGCTAAAAAATGGCAAAAGTATATGCCGGATTTTCAAATGAGCATTAATATTTCTTTGTACCAGCTTGAAGAGCGAATGTTTTTCCCGTTCGTGCAGGATTGCCTTGAACGCCACCAGATTGACCCAAGTACTTTGACGTTTGAACTTACGGAAAGTCAGCGCGTTTACGATTGGGAATTTGTGAATCAGCAATTTTCGGCGTTTCATGATTTGGGCATTAAAATTGCGATGGACGATTTTGGAACGGGGTATTCTACGCTGGGCTTTTTGAAAAATTTTAACTGCGATATTATTAAAATTGATAAAGTTTTTGTTGACGATATTTTGAAGAGCGATTTCAACCGAAACCTTGTGAAATATGCGATTATGCTTTGTCATTCAATCGGCATGGAAGTTTGTATTGAGGGCGTCGAAGAAGAAGACGTTTATTTGTACCTGCGCGACGAATGTAAAGCGGATCAGATTCAAGGCTTTTACTTTGGTTTTCCGGAACGCGAAGAAGTTTTCGAGCGGCGCTTTAAAAAATAAGTTGACAAACAAAATTAGCCGTGATAATATTTGCGGCGTTGATAGGGGTATCGCCAAGTTGGTAAGGCACCAGACTCTGAATCTGGCATTTCGTTGGTTCGAGTCCAGCTACCGCGAAAAAATATAGACTGCCGACAGTCGTTGTGATTGTTGGCTATTTTTATATCCAAGGAGTTTCCAATGCTTGACGAAATTTTAACAGAATCGATTTCGCGCGGGGCGTCCGATATTCATTTGACGACAGGGCAACCGGTATTTTTACGCGTAGCTGGCGATTTATTGAAATTCGGCGAAATATTAACTGCGGCTGACATTGAAAAAATTTTAGCGGAAATTGTACCGCCGCGCCTCGTCGAAGAATTGAATCAGCGTTTGTCAATAGATTTTTCGTACAAAAAATTTTCGCGCAGATTTAGAATCAACGTATACTATCAGCGAAAATTTCCGGCAGTGGCAATTCGATTAATCGCAGAAAAAATTCCGACGCTTGAGGAAATCGGCGCGCCCAAAGCTTTGAAAAAATTTTTAACAGCAACGCAAGGATTAATTTTAGTCACGGGCAAAACCGGTTCGGGCAAATCAACGACACTTGCCGCGTTTTTGAACGAACTGACGAAAGTTCGACGTTGCCACTTATTGACGCTGGAAGATCCGATTGAATTTGAATACGTCGCGCAGGATTCGTTTATCAGCCAGCGGGAATTTGGGCAAGATTTTTTGAACTTCGCTGACGCGGTGAAAGTGGCACTGCGCGAAATGCCAGACGTTTTATTAATCGGCGAAATACGCGACGCAGAAACAATGCACGCGGCGCTTGAGGCCTCGGCGGCGGGCGTATTGGTATTGGCAACGCTCCATACAAAATCTGCGGCTGAAACGGCAATGCGCGTTGAAACAATGTTTCCGCTGGTACAACGCGACGCAATCCGAGATTTATTTGCAGACGAAATTTCAGCGATAATTTCACAGCAACTGGTAAAAATCGGCGGCGGCAGAAAATGCGCGGCGGAAATTTTATTAGCAAATCCGGCGGCGCGCTCATTGATTCGACAGGGAAAATACGTGCAACTGCCCACGGTAATTTTGAGCAACCAGGCGGCGGGTATGCAAACTATGGAAATGGCGCTTAAGAAATTGGAGACGAAATGACGAAATTTAAGTATAAGGGTTACGACGCAAATTCGGTCGCGCAGGTTGGAACGCTCGAAGCGGAAAGTTACTCCGAGGCTTACGCGGCACTTCAATATCAAGGCGTGAAAGTCGTAAGTCTTGCGCCGGAGCGTGCAAGTGTTGTAAAATTATTGGCAGACTATTCAACGCGGCTGAAATTGGGAGCGCGCTGGTGTTCGGTGTTTTTCCGCGAATTGAGCGTAATGCTGGGCGTTATGACTTTGCACGAATCGCTGTTGACATTGGCGCGGGCGGCTGAAGGGCACGTTTCAGAAAAAATTTTAAAAGATTTGGTCGCAACGGTCGAAGGCGGCGAAACATTCAGCGCGGCACTTAGGCGGTACGAGATAATTTTTGGCGCAGATTCAATTCAATCGGTGGAAGTAGGCGAAGCCAGCGGCAGGTTACAGGAAGTCACAGCGAATTTGGCGGCACAGCTTGAGCGAAATTACGCAACGAGCCGAAAAGTTCAAGGCGCAATGTATTATCCGCTGGTGGTAATGTTGGCGGCGGTAATTGCGGCGGGCGTTATGATGAATTTGACGCTGCCGGTTTTCGAATCATTTTTCCGCGAACAGGGCGGCGAATTGCCATTGATAACGCTGATTTTGCTGAACGGCGGCAGATTTTTAACTGAGCATTTATTTTTAATAGTCATACTGATTCTGGCGGGAATAATTTTATTGGCGGCGGCTTATCGAGAAGTTGAAGAAGTACGATATTTTTTTGACAAGGTGAAAATGCGAATAAAAATCCTGCGCGAAATTGAGTTGCGAAATTTATTCAGCCGATTGGGATTTTTGCTGGAGAGCGGCGTAACCTTGGACGCGGCATTGAAAATGAGTGCGGCGTCGAGCGGTAATTTGGAAATGCGGCAGTTGCTTGAAAAAATAAAAACTTCAGTAGAATCGGGCGAAAAATTTGGTGTGACATTGCGGCGCGTGCTTGCAGATTTATCGCCGCTGTACTTGGGCTTAATCGTAACGGGCGAAACCAGCGGCAATTTGGTAGAAATGCTCCGGCAGTGCGAATCGATGGCGGATTTTGAAATCGATGAAACTTTAAAAGCATTACCGGCGAAGGCTGAAATTTACGGCACATTAGCGGCGGGCGTGATAGTCGGGGCTCTGGTATTTTCAATAGCGTTGCCGATTTTGAATATGACGAATTTATTTTAGCTATGAGAATTTATGAGAAAGTTGTTAGGAGCATAGACGTTAAGAATACCGGCGGCGACCGTGGCGACGGCATTTTTGAAATTGACTATGACAAATTTATTTTAGCGGGTGGGAAGTTGATTCACTTAAAAAACGTGACGAAAATTTATGAGCAGAATGGCGTTGTGGCGCTGGATAATGTGACGATTGACATTAACGCCGGTGAATTTGTGTTTCTGGTAGGGACTTCGGGCAGTGGCAAATCTACGCTGATGAAACTTTTAATGCACGAGGAAGTTGCAACGAGCGGCGAAATTTTTGTTGACGGGCGCGATGTTGTCAGACTTTCGCGAAAGGAAGTTCCATATTTGCGACGCGATTTGGGCGTCATTTTTCAAGACCACAGACTTTTGGAAGATAAAACTGTGTATGAAAATATCGCGTTTGCAATGCAGGTAATTGAAGCGCCGAACAAGATAATTAAGCACAGCGTTGAAGGTGTGCTTGATATTGTTGGACTGCGCGACAAGGCGAAAAGTTTTCCTTCGCAATTATCGGGCGGCGAACAGCAACGCGTAGCAATAGCGCGGGCGATTGTCAATAAGCCGCAAATTGTCATTGCCGACGAACCGACGGGAAATCTTGACCCGAATACCAGCCGCGAGATTATGGATATTTTTAAGCGGATTAATGACGCCGGTACAACAATCGTTATGGCGACGCACGATAAAGATATTGTCAATCGGATGCAGCGGCGCGTTATTGCGATTGAGAACGGCAAGATTATTCGTGACCAACTGCGCGGGCGTTATGCTGGCGGCAGATAAATTTTTGGGAGGCGGATAGTTCATAATGAAATTTCAAACAATCCAATATTATTTCCACGAAGTTTTTGTATCGATGGTACGAAAGCGCTGGATGACTTTTGCGTCAATCGGGACGGTAACTGTATCGCTGTTCGTGCTTGGCGTGTTTTTAATTTTGGTAATGAATATGACAAAAATGGCGTCGTCGCTGGAAAGTCAAGTTCAAATTTCGGCTTATTTAACAGATTCATTAACTCCGGAAAATCGCGCAGAAGTCGAAAGAATGATTCGCTCGCTAAGCACGGTTACAAAAACTGAATACGTGACGAAAGAACAGGCGCTACAAATTTTGCAAGCGCGGCTCGGCGACCAGAAAAAAATTTTAGACGCGCTCGGTGAATCAAATCCGCTGCCGAATTATTTTTTGGTAACAGTGAAAAAAGCCAGCGACGTTAAACGCACGGCGATAGCGATAGCCGATTTATACGGCGTCGAAGAAGTCAAGTACGGCCAGGACGTAGCGGCGAATTTATTTGACTTGACGCATTTAATCCGTGTATTCGGATTCATTTTAATGTTAGTGCTGGCGTTGGCAACGATTTTCATAATTTCAAACACAATCCGGCTCACGGTATTTGCGCGGCGAAAAGAAATTGCGATAATGAAATACGTTGGCGCAACGGATGAATTTATACGCTGGCCGTTTGTTTTGGAGGGAATGGCTTTAGGATTTATCGGCGGCAGTTTGAGCGCGATAGTTTTGAGCAGTTTTTATTCAGCAATGGCGGCGAAAATTTATAGCACGCTGGCATTTTTCCCGCTGATTGAGCAATCGCCATTTATGATTTATTTGACGCTGGGCTTGATAATTTCCGGAATGGCGGTCGGAATTTTGGGCAGTACGGTTTCTTTGAAAAAATTCTTGGAGGTATGAGTCGTGCGAAAAATTTTAGCAATGTTAATGGTATTGGTAACGGCGTCGCCGGTCGCCGCGGTATCGATTAACGAAATGGAAAATCAGAAGGCGCAGTACGAAAAAGCGGCTGAAGAATCCAAGGAACGCGCCGATTGGTTAACGGGCAAAATCAGTTCCATTTCCGAAATTAAGCGCGCGCTGGACGAAGAGGCGGCGGTAGCTGTTGCCGATTATAACAAGAAAAAAGCGGCTTTTGACGAAACTGTCAGCCGCATTGAGGCAAATGAACTGAAACTTATTGAAACCGGTCACAAATACGAGCAATGGCGCAATCGCTTAGAGCAACGCGTTCGTGACGTTTATATCAACGGGCAACTTTCATATTTGGACGTAATGTTCGGCGCACAGGATTTTGGCGATTTTTTAACGCGAATGGATTTGCTTAAGCACGTTTTAGTAAATGATTCAGCGATTGTAACTTCAGCTATGGCATATAGAGCTGAGCTGGTAGAAATTAACGCGCAGCTTGAGGAAGATCGGAAAGCGCAGGAAGATTTAGCGCGTTGGGCGGAAAAGTCTAAGCAGACCAAGTTGAAAAAAGTTGAAGCGCAACAAACTTTGCTCGACCGCATGGAAAATGACAAAAATTTTTACAATCAGCGGTACGACGAAATGATGGCGGCGTCCAAAGAAGTTGAGAAATTGATTCAAGATACCAAATACAAGCAGGCGGCTGAACAAGCGGCTAAGGAACAGGCGGCGGCTGAACGTGCGGCTCAAGCTGAACGCGATAAAATTGCCCGTGAGCAACGCGCCATTCAAGAAAAATATCTGCGCGAACAACGTGAAGCCCAACAACGTGAAGCTAGAGAATTGCAGGCGGCACAGCAACGTGAAGCCCGTGAATTGCAGGCGGCACAGCAACGTGAAGCCCGTGAATTGCAAGCCGCTCAACAACGCGAGGCTCGTGAACAGCGTGAAGCTCAGCAATTAGCGGCTAGAGAACAGCGCGCCGCTCAACAACAGGCTGATAGAGATAGACGCGCCGCTCAACAGCAGGAACTTCGAGATCAGCGTGAAGCCCAGCAACGCGCACTTCGGGAACAACGCGCCGAACAGCAACGTAGCATCCTTGAGCAACGCGAAGCCGATAGACAACGCCGCGCCGCCGATAGGGAACGCGAACGTCTTGCTCATTCAAATATGTATGTTCGTCCCGAGCCGGAAGACGATTTCCAATTTCCGGAGGGCAACGGCGAAATGTTATGGCCACTTACTGGTCCGATAACTTCAGAATTTGGCTGGCGTACTCATCCGATTTTTGGCGGCTCTAAATTTCACAGCGGGCTTGACATTGGCGGCGAATATGGCGCTCCGATTAAGGCGGCGCGCGGCGGCGTTGTAACTCATTCCGGCTGGATTGACGGCTACGGTAATACAGTTATGATTGACCACGGCGGCGGGCTTGTGACTTTGTATGGGCATAATCAAAGCTTGGCGGTTAGCGTCGGGCAGAATGTCAAGCAAGGGCAAACGATTGCTTATTGCGGTTCGACGGGCAATTCTACCGGTCCGCATTGCCATTTTGAAGTCAGATTAAACGGCGAGCCTGTCAGCCCCTACGATTATTTATAAAGGATTTGGAATATGATTAGTGATTCGTTTAAGATTTTGGAATTTGACAAGATACGCGAAATGTTGAAGTCCTGCGCGAGTAGCAATTTGGGCAAGGAATTAGCGGCGGCGATTGAGCCTGATGATAATATTGACGCGGTGAAGGAAAATCTTTCATTGACGACGGAAGCGGTTAAGATTTTTGCTGTAGTCGCGCCTCCATTCGGCGGTATTCGCGATGTTCGAGAAATTTTGAGTAAAATTGCGTTAGGCAGTTCAGCGAGCGCTGGCGAATTGTCTGACGTACTTTCAACTATGTATGCTATGCGCAATGTCAAGAAATTTTTCAAGGAAAATGACGTTGACGCGCCTAAACTTAGATTTCGCGCAGGACAGATTGAGATTCTCGGCAATTTGGAAATTCAACTTAGCAATGCGCTGGACGAACGCGGCGGCGTGAAAGATACTGCCAGCGCTGATTTGCAAAAAATTCGGCGTGATTTGCGACTTGCTCAAAACCGCGTCAAAACTGAGATTTTTAACATTCTGCACGACGCCACTAAGCAGAAATATTTTCAAGACACGATTATCACAATGCGCGGCGACAGGTACGTCATACCGGTTAAGCTTGAATACAAATCGCAATTTCCAGGCATTGTCCACGACCAGTCCGCAACCGGCGCGACGCTTTTTATTGAGCCGATGGCGATTGTTAGTTTGAATAATGACATTCGGCAACTTGAAATTTCCGAGCAAAATGAAGTTGCCAGGATTCTGCGCGAATTGTGCGAGGCGATACGCAAACATTCAGCCGAACTTTTATTGAACGTGCAAATTTTAGCTGAGTTCGATTTGGTATTTGCGAAGGCGAAATTGGCACAACAGCAAAACGCTACCGAGCCGATAATAGCCCCGTACACGCATTTAAAAGCCGCTAGACACCCCTTAATCGACGCGAGGGTAGTTGTACCTATAGACATCGAAATTGGCGGCGTATTTTCGATTCTGCTGGTTACAGGACCGAACACGGGGGGCAAAACGGTTTGCATGAAAACTCTTGGACTGTTGGCGTTAATGGCTCAATCGGGCTTGTACATACCGGCGGCGTTTGGCTCGGAGCTGGCGGTTTACACAAACATTTTCGCGGATATTGGCGACGAACAATCAATAGAGCAAAGCCTGTCGACGTTTTCAGCGCATATGACAAAAATTGTCGACATACTGAAAAAAGTTCAAACGACGGATTTGGTATTGATTGACGAAATCGGCGCAGGAACTGACCCAGATGAAGGCGCTGCGTTAGCAATGTCGATTTTAGGGCGGCTGTTAAAAATCCAGTGCGCCACAATCGCCACAACTCATTATTCGGAATTGAAAACCTTTGCCTATTCGACGGCGGGGATTGAAAATGCGTGCGTTGAATTTAACGGCGAAACTTTGTTGCCGACGTACAAGCTTTTAATCGGTATTCCAGGCGCGAGCAATGCATTTGCGATTAGTAAGCGCTTGGGTTTGCATATGAGCCTCATTCGCAAGGCTAAGAAATTTTTGAAGGCTGACCACGCCAATTTTGAAGAAGTGCTTGCTGAACTCGAAAATAAGCGGCTGATTTATGAAAAGCGTAACGCCGAAATTCTCAAACTTCAAACTCAAATTGCCAAGCGCGAAAAGGAAATTTCCACAATGCGCGACGAAATTGCCAAAACTAAGACTGACATTATCAAGAAGGCGCGCGAAAAGGCGTCCGAAATTATCAAGGATACGCGCCGCGAATCTGAAGAAATTATTTCGTCGCTGAAAGAGCAATTCGACGATGCGGGCGTCAAGAAGCGTCAGCAGACAATTCAAAATGCGCGTGATAAAATTCGTGCGGTGGAATTTGAAAATGCGCCCGATTTGATTGTCGACAAATCCATTGGCAACCGCATTAATAAAAAATATCTGCTGGTCGGCGATACGGTTTACGTCAAGACTCTCGACCAAAAGGCAACGGTTATGTCGATTGACAAAGACGGCGCTGAATTGACTGTACAAGCGGGCGCGTTGCGAATGACGGTTAAAACTTCGGACTGCCGCTTTATCAGCCATACCAAGGAAGAAACTCCGCCGCCAATGCCGATTGTGAATGAAAATCGCGGCTCAACGGGAATGTTGCAAACGGTTTCGCACGCCACGCGCAATTTGGATATTCGCGGAATGATGGTAGACGAAGCCGAGCAAGTTTGCGGGAAATTTCTTGACGACGCACAATTAGCGGGCTTGCGGCAGGTTTTGATAATTCACGGCAAGGGCACAGGCGCATTGCGTCAAGGCGTTCATGAGTATTTGCGGCGTCATCATTCGGTTGAGCGGTTTACATTGGCTGACATGGACGAAGGCGGCGCTGGCGCAACGCTCGTAATTTTGAGATAGGGTGCGGAAATGGAAAAAGTTGACATTAGCGGCAAGATTAAAAATTGGATAAGATTTGGGCTGATAATTCCGCTGGCGACGAGCGCGGCGATTGGCTATGGCGCGTTTGAGAAATATCATCCGGCTGAGACTTTGCAGATTGAAGACGCGAAAGTTACCGGTACGATGGTTTCGGTGCGGACTTTGGTTGACGGCGAAGTCAGCGAGATTGTTTTCAATGATGGCGACATGGTTCAAGCGGGCGATGTTATTGCTCGGATGGAAGTCAGCGTAACCGCAGAGGCTATCGCGCAGTTGGAAAATACGGTTGCTCTTGCCAAACAAAACTATGAAGATTTGAAATTGGGGCAAATTGTGACAGTGCCGGTAAAGCGGCTGATAACGATACCCGCGCCGTACGTACCGCCGACCGTCGAAGAATATTACGCGCCTTCGGGCGTCAGTTCGGCGACATTGGCGGCATTGGAAGAGCGGGCGACTCGAATGGACGAACTTTTTGAAATGGGCGCAGTCAGCCGCGTGCAAAGGGACGCCGCTCGCGCAGAATATGAAAGTGCATTAGCGGAATCTTACAGCGCGCCTTCGTACGTGCAGACAAGCCCTGGTTATCAGCCAGAGCCGACGGTTATTGAAGAAATTGAATACATTGAAGAATGGCAGCCGACGCCGCCGGAAGCTTTGCTCAATGCGGAAAATGCGATTAAACAGGCTGAATTGTCGTTGAATGTGGCGTTGCAAGAGGCGCAAGAGACTGAAGTTATCGCGCCGGTTAGCGGTACGATTTACTATAACATTGAAATGAACGGCGAATTGAGCGCGGGCAATACGGTTGCGCGGATTGGCGACAGCAATGAACTTTGGTTGGCGGCTGAAGTTTCGGAAGATACTTTTAATAAAATTCCGCTGGGCAAGCCGGTTGATTATGTTTTGGCGGGCTATAATTTAAGCGGTACTGTGATTGAGAAAATTGCACCGGTTGAAATTCCGGAAGTTGAAGTTGTCGAAGAAAAATCCGCTTGGATAGCGCCGACTGCCGATAATCCGCACCCCGAAATTCCCACTGAACCGGTCGCCGCTTGGATACCACCGACCGCTGAAAATCCTCATCCGGAAATGCAATCCGCCATTGATGAACAAGCCACTGAAATTGACGAGCCCGCGGAGGATAAATATATTTTGAGATTTTCATTGCCCGCCGACAGAAACTTTGAGTGCAAGCCGAATACTTCAACTACCGTCAGCGTCAAGCTTTTCTAAGATTTTCGCGCAGAACTAAAAAAGCCCGACTAATAATCGGGCTAATTTTTTGCAATTAAAATGCGGTCGGTGAGACTTGAACTCACACTCCCAAACGAGAACTACCCCCTCAAAGTAGCGTGTCTGCCAATTCCACCACGACCGCGTATTCAATTTATTTGAACTCATACGCCCGAACGAGCACTACCCCCTCAAAGTAGCGTGTCTGCCAATTCCACCACAACCGCATTTTCTATCAAGACCAGATAACCTTCATGATTTTCGGATAAGACGCCTTAGTACATTTCCAGGCAACGCCCATGTAAGCAAACAACATTTCCGGATCAAAATCTCCGTCGCGCAGGTCTGTCACAAAATCGCCTTCAAGCACAACGTCGCCATCCGAATCCAAGTAAAACTTGAAGTACTTGTAAGCGTGATTAAATTCGTTAAAGAGTTCGTAAATCAGCGGCAACTTTTCAGTGTCAGAAACACTTGCGATGCCCATTACCACGATTTTAATATAATCATCATCGAAAACAACAACTATATCGACGACACCGCCGCCTTCGAGTTTTTGCGGGATACGGAAAAGCTTATCAGCATTATTAATATCCTTAGCTTTATAAACAACTTCCTTATCGTCAAGAAATGCTTGAAACAGTTCATAATCATTCATAATAAGTACCTCATGATTGGTGCGGCAGAGAGGACTTGAACCTCCACGGGGTTGCCCCCACTAGCGCCTGAAGCTAGCGCGTCTGCCATTCCGCCACTACCGCTAGGAAACTACTTGAGTGCCGAGGACCGGAATCGAACCGGTACGGGGATCACTCCCCGAGGGATTTTAAGTCCCTTGCGTCTGCCAGTTCCGCCACCCCGGCTTAAGAGCGGGTGATGGGAATCGAACCCACGTAATCAGCTTGGAAGGCTGGAGCTCTACCATTGAGCTACACCCGCAAATACAGAAAGCTGGCTATAGGACTTGATTACAAATCAGCTGCTCTGCCAATTGAGCTAAGCCAGCGTGAAGTGCCTTCGGGCGGAATCGAACCACCGACACGGGGATTTTCAGTCCCCTGCTCTACCAACTGAGCTACAAAGGCTTCAAGCGACCCGGATCAGACTTGAACTGACGACCTCCGCCGTGACAGGGCGGCATTCTAACCAACTAAACTACCGGGCCATATTCAATTTTAGTGGACGATGACAGGCTTGAACTGCCGACCTCCTCGGTGTAAACGAGATGCTCTCCCAGCTGAGCTAATCGTCCTCAATGACTCACCGGGGAATCGAACCCCGAACCTACTGATTAAGAGTCAGTTGCTCTGCCAGTTGAGCTAGTGGGTCTAAGATAGTGGCTCACCCGGGACTTGAACCCGGGACCCTCTGATTAAAAGTCAGATGCTCTACCGACTGAGCTAGTGAACCATTGGCTGGGGTAGCTGGACTCGAACCAACGGTGCGGGAGTCAAAGTCCCGTGCCTTAACCGACTTGGCTATACCCCATTGTCGGAACTTTTTTACAGCCCGCAATTTATAAAAAAATTAGCTCCCCGAACTGGACTCGAACCAGTGACTCCCTGATTAACAGTCAGGTGCTCTACCGACTGAGCTACCGAGGAATTAAAACTGGCGAATACCTACTCTCCCAAGTCGTCACCAACTAAGTACCATCGGCGTTTGAGTGCTTAACTTCTGTGTTCGGTATGGGAACAGGTGCTTCCAC
>CAJOIB010000034.1 GCA_905234705.1 uncultured Selenomonadaceae bacterium
GGAATTGAGGCGGGCTTGGCGGCGGCGCGATTGGGCTGTCAAACTTTGCTTACAACTTTATCGCTGGAAAATTTGGCAATGATGCCGTGCAACCCTTCAATCGGCGGCTCGGCTAAAGGTCATTTGGTTCGGGAAGTTGACGCGCTCGGCGGAGAAATGGGGATTATTGCCGATAAAACTTGCATTCAATTTCGCACGCTCAACACCGGCAAAGGTTTTGCTGTTCAAGCTCTGCGCGCTCAAGCCGATAAAAAAATTTACCAATCCGCTATGAAAAAGGTTTGCGAAAATACGCCGAATCTGGATTTGAAACAGCTGCTGATTGAAAATATTCTTGTCGAAGAAAATAAAATTGTGGGCGTGACGGCTGAAACCGGCGAAACTTTTTTAGCTAAGGCGGTAATTTTGGCGAGCGGAACTTATTTAAGCGGGCGGATTATCATTGGCGAAAGTATTTTTGACGGCGGTCCGAATGGTCAGCGCGCGGCGGTTAAACTTTCTGCGGCGCTGAAAAATTTGGGCGTTAAACTTATGCGCTTTAAAACCGGCACGCCTGCGCGAGTTGACGCAAGGACGCTTGACTTCAGCAAAATGGAAATTCAACGCGGCGATGAAGGTATGCAAAATTTTTCGTTTATGACTGACGCGCCGGTTGACAACAAAATCTGCTGTTACTTGACGTACACCAACGAGCGCACGCACGAAATTTTGAGAAAAAATCTTCACCGCGCGCCTATGGCTAATGGAATTATTGAAGGCGTTGGTCCGCGTTATTGCCCGTCGATTGAGTCAAAAATTATTCGTTTCCCCGACAAGGAGCGTCACCAACTTTTTCTTGAGCCGGAAGGTTTGAATACAACTGAATATTATGTTCAAGGTATGTCAACTTCGATGCCCGCCGATGTGCAGGTTGAATTTTTGCACACGATACCAGGCTTGGAGAATGCTAAGATTATGCGGCACGGCTACGCGATTGAATATGATTGTATCGACCCACTGCAACTCAAGCCGACGCTGGAATTTAAAAATATTGCCGGATTTTTTTCCGCCGGTCAATCTAATGGCAGTTCGGGCTATGAAGAGGCGGCGGCTCAAGGTTTAATCGCCGGTATCAATGCGGCGGCGCTGGTTAAAAATTTCGAGCCGCTGATTTTGAAACGCTCTGAAAGTTATATCGGCGTGCTGATTGACGACCTTGTCACGAAAGGAACTGCCGAGCCTTATCGAATGATGACTTCTCGCGCAGAATACCGTTTGCTGTTGAGGCAGGATAATGCCGATTTGAGATTGACGCCCTACGCTATAAAAATTGGTTTGGCGTCGCAGGAGCGCATTAAAAAATTTGAAACGAAATTAGCTGAAATTAATCTTGCAACTGAATCACTCAATAAAAAAATTACGCCCAGCGCGGAAATTAATCAGAAATTAGCCGCCGCCGGTATTGGCGAAATTAAAACTACAATGCCGCTCGCTGAACTTATGCGCCGCCCAAATGTTACTTATGAAAAACTGCGCGAAATATTTAATCTGCCAGAAATTTCAGCGTTTGCCGCGTCGCAGGTTGAAATTTCGCTTTTTTATGAGGGCTATATCAAAAAGCAGGCTGAACTTGCTGAAAAACTTGACAGGCTCGAAGATAAAATTATTCCCGCGAATATTGATTATATGTCAATGCAAAATCTGCGCGTTGAGGCTCGCGAAAAGCTGACTGAAATTCGTCCGCGTTCGATTGGGCAGGCGGCGAGAATTTCCGGCGTTTCGCCTGCGGATATTTCGGTTTTGTTGGTGTGGCTTGAAACTTTCAAATAAAGGAAATATAATGCTGTTACTACTTTTTGTTTGAAGGGTGTGAAGCAGATGGATTTTGGTGCAATGGATATTTCGGTTGGTGAATCTTGTGGGGTTTTTGGAATGTACGATTTGGACGGCGGCGACGTTGCTCCTACGATTTATTATGGTTTGTATGCTCTGCAACATCGCGGGCAGGAAAGCGCGGGAATTGCCGTGACTGATACTTTTGACGGCAAGGATAAAGTTCTTTGCCAAAAAGATTTGGGGCGAGTCAATCAGGTTTTTCGCGAAAGTAATTTAATGGCGCTGAAGGGCAATTTGGGGATTGGGCACGTCAGATATTCGACTGCGGGCGCGTCCAGCCGTGAAAATGCTCAGCCGCTGGTTTTGGCTTATATCAAGGGGACTCTAATGCTTGCTCACAATGGCAACTTGGTTAATACTCCACAGCTCCGCCGCGAATTGGCGAAAGGCGGCGCGATTTTCCAGACAACCACAGACACTGAAACTATTGCTTATCACATTGCACGCGAAAGAGTCAATTCTCACTCGGTACAGGAAGCGACAGTTAAAGCTTTGCAGAAAGTTCAAGGCTCATATTCATTGGTCATTGCCAGCCCGCGGAAATTAATTGGCGCGCGCGATCCTTTTGGTTTTCGTCCGTTGGTTATCGGCAAATTGGACAATGCTTATATTATCACGAGCGAAACTTGCGCGCTTGAAACGATTAATGCTAAATTTATTCGCGATGTTTTGCCTGGTGAAGTGGTAACGATTTTGCCCAATGGCGTTATCAAGTCGAATATGGATTTGAGCATTGCTAAAAATAAGACGGCGCGTTGTGTTTTTGAATACATTTATTTTTGCAGACCGGATACAACTTTTGACGGCATGAGCGTTACTAAATCGCGGATAATTGCGGGGCGACTTTTGGCTAAGGCTCACCCTGTCGACGCCGATTTAGTTGTGGGCGTTCCCGAATCCGGAAATATGGCGGCGGTTGGTTATTCAATGGAGTCCGGCATTCCCTACGGCATTGCCTTTACAAAAAATACTTACGTTGGGCGCACTTTCATTAAGCCGAAACAGTCAATGCGCGTGCAGAGCGTCAAGGTTAAGTTAAATGTTCTGCGCGAAGTGGTTGCCGGTAAAAGAATTGTTATGATAGATGATTCGATTGTGCGCGGTACGACCAGCAACCAGATTGTAAATGTGTTGCGAGACGCGGGCGCTAAAGAAGTTCATATGCGCGTATCGAGCCCGCCGTTTTATCATCCGTGCTATTTTGGAATTGACATTCCGAGCGAAGACCAGCTCATTGCCAATAATCGCACTGTCGAGGAAATTTGCAAAGTTATCGGCGCGGATTCGCTTGGTTATTTGCCGATTGAAAATTTAAAGGATATGGCGGGCGATTTGCCGATTTGTGATGCGTGTTTTAGTGGCAATTATCCTATTGCGCCGCCGGTTGAAGATATTCGCGGCGATTTTGATAGGTAAAATTTTTTAGGGGGTAATTTTAATGACATTTTTAGAATTGGTAAAGGCGCGGTATTCGTGCAGGAAATTGACGGACAAAGCGATTGAGCCGGAAAAAATTTCGCGCATTTTGGAAGCGGCGATAGCAGCGCCGACAGCGAAAAATCTTCAGCCGTACAAAATTTGGAAAATTTCTTCGCCCGAATCACTTGCAAAAGTCAAGCAGGTTACCAATTTTACATTTGGAGCAGGCTTAGTTATGGTCGTTGGCGTCAAAAAAGAAGAAGCATTTGTGCGCCCGTTTGACGGTTTGAATTACGCGGAAATTGACGGCTCGATAGTTGCAACTCATTTAATGCTGGCGGTAAAAGCTGAAGGGCTTGATACAACTTGGGTCGGAATGTTCGACGCATTTAAACTTCAATCTTTATTTGACGAAATGAAAGGCTACGAATTAATCGCGTTGTTCCCGATAGGCTATGCAGATGAATCGGCGCAACCTTCCTCGCGCCACAGCGAACGCCGCGAAATTTCAAAGGCAGTTCTGGAATTGTAATGAGCGACGCTACGAAAATTTTGGGCAAAGCCGGTGAAGATTGCGCGGCGAATTATCTTGAAAGTTGCGGCTACAAAATTATTGCGCGGAATTATCGGATTCGCTCGGCGGAAATTGATATTATCGCTGAAAAAGACGACGTGATTGTTTTTGTCGAAGTCAAGGCGCGCTCAAATGTTCGGCACGGTTTACCGGCGGAAGCTGTGAATTTTCGCAAGCAGCAAAAAATCATTGAAGCGGCGAGTGTATTTCTGCAAAATGACGATTACGCGGATTGTGCGTGCCGTTTCGATGTGATTGAAATTTATTCGCGCGGCAAATTTTTTGAAGTTCGACAAATTGAGAATGCGTTTGAAGTTAATTAATCGGCATTTCTTTTTGGCGCAAAAAGAAACGCCTAGCAAAGAAAAACAGCGGCGCGGATAGTCACATCACGTGATACTAAAGAGCATGCCTTGCTTACGCAAGCCACGCAAGCGCGCCGCGGGGGCGCTCATCCTTGAGCGCCTCTTGTTGGTTTATTGATATTAAAGGAGGCTTTTTGAAATTGTACGCCAAAACTTTTGGAGCGGCTACTCAAGGTGTTGACGGGCTGATTATTCCTGTGGAAGTTGACAGCGCCAACGGTATGCCTGCGTTTGATATTGTCGGGCTGGCTTTTGCGGCGGTTAAAGAATCCAAGGAGCGCGTTCGTACCGCGATTAAAAATTCCGGCTTGCGCTCGCGTCAAGAAAAAATTACCGTCAATCTTGCTCCGGCTGATATTAAAAAAGAAAGTGCCGCGCTGGATTTGCCAATAGCAATAGGACTTTTGGCGGCGCAAGGTAAAATTGCGGCGGACAAATGCAAGGATTTTGTTTTCATAGCGGAATTGTCGCTCGAAGGCAAACTTTGTAGCGTCAACGGGATTTTGCCAATGACAGTCACCGCCAGAGACGCCGGTTTCAAAAAAATTTTCGTTGCGCCTGGCAATGCCAATGAAGCGCTCTTAGTTGAAGGCATCGAAGTTTACGCGCCCGAAACTTTGATTGAGCTGGTTGAATATTTGCAGGAAGAAGCGGAATTAAAACCGGCAACGCCACAGCCGATAATCGAGCCGGAAGGTTTTATCGAACTGGTTGACGATTTTTCGGACGTGCAGGGACAATTTATGGCAAAGCGGGCGTTGGAAATAGCGGCGGCGGGCGGTCACAACGTTTTAATGATTGGCGTACCTGGCTCTGGAAAAACTATGCTGGCTAAACGTATGAGTTCAATTTTGCCCGAACTTACGCGCGAAGAAGCCCTTGAAGTTACGAAAATTTACAGCGTGGCAGGCAAACTTGGCGCAAACGGCGGCTTAGTTACCAAGCGCCCGTTTCAACATCCAAATCACGACGCGTCAGTTGCGGCGGTTATCGGCGGCGGCACTATTCCTAAACCTGGGCATGTTACCTTGGCTCATCACGGCGTACTTTTTCTTGACGAATTGCCCGAATTTCATAAACCTGTGCTTGAGGCTCTGCGCGAACCGCTTGAGGAACGCGAAATTACGATTAGCCGCGCCAATGGCACTTTAACTTTTCCGTCAAGTATGATTTTGATTTGCGCTATGAATCCTTGCCCGTGCGGCTGGAATGGCGACCGCGACCACGATTGCCAATGCACGCCCATTGACATTAAACGTTATACGCGCAGACTTTCTGGACCGTTGCTTGACAGAATCGACATTCATATTCGTGTGCCGCGCGTTAAATACGACGAGCTGTCTTCCAAGCGTAAAGCTGAAACTTCCGCGAAAATTCGTGAGCGCGTTTCTGCCGCCCGCAAAATTCAACTTAACCGCCTTGAAAAATATCATCTGTTTTGCAACGCCCAAATGAATCACGCTATGATTAAGGAACTTTGCACAATGTCGCCCGAAGCCGAGAAACTTTTGAAAGACGTATTCGAAGCGAAAAAACTTTCTGCGCGCTCTTACGACAGGATTATCAAAGTTGGTCGAACTGTGGCGGATTTGGACGGCGGCGCGGCTGAAATTTCCGCGAAACACATTGCCGAGGCGATTAAACTTCGTAATGATTTTAATGTTGAAAAATGATAAAATTTCGTGATATTGATATGCTCCACGGTTCGCTGTGGGACAAAATAATTTTATTCGCCCTGCCGTTGGCGCTGACCGGCGTAATGCAGCAACTTTTGAACGCGGCGGACGTGGCGGTTTTGGGACAATTCGTCGGCAAAAATGCAATGGCGGCGGTCGGCAATAACACTTCGCTAATCGGCTTATTGGTGAGTTTGCTAATGGGCTTGAGTTTAGGCGCAAATGTGGTTATCGCGCAGTTCATAGGCGCAAAAAAATTAGACCGCGTGCACGAAGCAGTTCACACGGCTTTTTTATTGGCGCTAATTGTAGGAATTGTACTTTGCGGCATTGCAGAGATTTTGGTTAATCCGATTTTTGAATGGCTGGTCGTACCGCCGGAAGTCGCTCCGATGGCTGAAACTTACTTGCGAATTTACGCATTAGGTTTACCGGCAATGGGAATTTACAATTTCGAGGCAGCGATATTCCGCGCGCGCGGCGACACTCAAACGCCATTAATCGCCTTGACAATCGCCAGCTTTTTAAACATCGCGCTGAATTTAATTTTTGTGATAAATTTTAATTTGGGCGTGGACGGCGTAGCGTGGGCGACAACCATTGCAAATTTGGTTAGTGCGTTAATTTTAATGCGCGGGCTGATGAGAGCCGACGGGCTGATACATTTGGAACTGCGCGACTTGAAAGTTGAAAAATCCTGCTTGAAAGAAACGGTACGAATCGGCTTACCGGCGGGCGTTCAAGGCATGGTATTTTCGCTGTCGAATTTGCTGATACAATCGGCGATAAATTCATTGGGCGCAGACGCAATGGCGGCTTCAGCGGCGGCGTTTACGATTGAGATAAACGTATTCTGCTTGACGAATGGATTTGGGCAGGCGGCAACAACATTTGTCAGCCAAAATTACGGCGCAGGGAATTTACAGCGCTGCAAAGACGTTACAAAAGTTTCATTGCAGCTGAACGTGGTTTTAATGTTGATATTATCGGCGGCGATTTTATATTTTGCCGAGCCGCTGATACAATTTTTTAATGAAGACCCAGCGGTCGTCGAATTGGGGATAACGCGGCTGTGGTTTATAATCGCGCCGGAAATAATCAGCGTGGTAATGGAAATAGTATCGGGCTCATTGCGCGGCTACGGAATTTCGTTAGCGCCGGCGATAATCACGCTGGTATTTGTATGCGGAATCCGAATCACTTGGGTATTCACGATTTTTGAAGAATATCCGACATACGCGGCGTTGATGGCAGTTTACGGAATCAGCTGGTTTTTTACGATGGTATTTTTAATCGTGGCGTATGTTTATTACGTGCGAAATTTGAAACCAGCGAAACTCTAAACACAACCAAAAAAAAGAGCGCTCACGGATGAGCGCTCCCTGCGGCGCGCTTGCGTGGCTTGCGTAAGCAAGGCATGCTCTTTAGTATCACGTGATGATGACAATCCGCGCCGCGCTTTTCTTTGCTAGGCGTTTCTTTTCTAGAAAAGAAATGCCGAATTACGAATCAAGAGATGGTTCATTATCGAAGAGATAACTGTAGCGTTGCTTAAATTCTTCGGGTTCCATTCTGAACGCATTAGCCAAGCCGCGATCTTCGAGGTCGCCCTTTTCGAGACGCATCATAAAGCCGCGAGCGATTTTGTAATGAACCGAATTAATATTCACACGACGAACAAAAGTTTTTCCAGTTTCTGGGTCGCGAATATTTTCAAAGCGCATAGGGACAGCTTCGTTGTCTTGAATGGTAATGAGAGCGCCGCTATCGCCACGGAACAAGAATTGCATAGCCTCATAGCCCAAATTGCGCGCATAGTCGATGTCGTACGCAATTGGAGCGGCACAGCGGAATTCATAACCAATTTCTTTATCGACGATTGACATTTTAATATTGAGACGTTTCAATTCGCCGAGAACTTTTTGCTTGAGAATTTCGCCAAAGTCCAATTCAGCGTAACGAATATGACCGTGCTCGTCGAGAACAACATTACCGAGTTCAGCAAAATCTTCCTCAGCAATTTTTTCAATGACGCCTTCAGCAATGACAGCGACGCCGTAACTCTTGCCGATAACGTAACGCTTGACAATCGAGCCGACGATAATATCAACAATCTGCTGGAGACGAATTTTAGGCTGCGGAAATTCTTCCGGAATAACGGTGACAGCCGCGCCAGCACTGCGCCCCATACCAAGCGCGAGATGTCCGGCGGTTCTGCCCATTGCGATTGTAAAATACCAGCGATTATTTGAAGTGCGGGCGTCTTCCATTAAGTTTTGAATTTCAGTCGTACCAAATGCGCGCGCAGTTTCAAAGCCAAATGTAGGAATACCTTCCGGCAACGGCAAATCGTTATCAATCGTCTTGGGAACATGAACAACGTTAATCGTGCGCCCGAGTTTGCGTGCATATTCAGAAACCGCCGAAGAACTGAAAGCGGTATCGTCGCCGCCAATCGTCACCAAATAATTTACGCCAAGTTCAGTCAGAGTTTCGACAACTGTATGAAGGTCGGACTCTTTTTTAGTGGGATTGAAGCGCGACATTCTCAAGATACAGCCGCCGGTTAAATGAATGCGATTAACATTCGAGGCGTCAAGGCGAATATAATTTTTCTCGCCGCGTCCAAGATGCGAAAAGCCGTCATACATTCCCAAAACGTCCCAGCCATGACGATTAGCAGTATTCGTAACCGCGCTGATAACCGCATTGATACCAGGCGCAGGTCCGCCGCCGCAAACTATCGCCACTACATTTTTTACACCAACCATAAAAAAAACTTCCTTTCAGTCAGTTTTTTAGGGGTCAGGGGTCAGTGGTCAGGGATTAGTGTAAAAATCCCTATTCACTGTTCACTAATCCCTAAGAAATTTCACGTCAGAATCCGGAATGCCCGCGTCCGAAATGTACCGCTCAACTTTCATATGCAAATCGTACTTTTCGCGCAGAGCAGAAATTTTTGCCATCATCGGCGAAGCGTGGTGAGCGTCAATAAAACCGTTTCAGCGTCATTTTTCGGGAAAAAATATTCATAGCGTTCATTGCCAGCCTCATTGCGAATTTCAGCGACCGTGCCGCTAGTTTCCATTTCCTCCGCAAATTTGCGCGCGTTGCCATTTTCGCCGCGGTAATAAATATTTACCACAATGCTCATATCGCGTCACCTCTTTGCAGAATTACTTTCGCCGCGCTTTGTGATTTTCCTTCCAACGCGGCGGTTATTTTTTACCGCGGGACGCTTAACTTCAATCTGCTTTTTAATGCCGCGCTCAATCCGACGCAACCGCTCAATTTCCTCATTTGTAACAAGAGTAATCGCACTGCCTTTTTCACCTGCGCGACCGGTTCTGCCGATTCTGTGAATGTATGTTTCAAAATCTCGCGGCACATCGTAGCTTATAACGTGCGTCACGCCTTCAATATCAAGCCCGCGCGCCGCAATGTCAGTCGCTACTAAAATTTGAATCTTAGCCTCGCGAAACTTTTTCAAAACAAAATTTCTCTGCTGTTGCGTCAAATCGCCGTGCAATTCCTCAACTTCAAAATTTTTTTTAGCCAGTTCCAACGCCAGCTTTGAAGTATTTTCCTTCGT
The DNA here is from genome assembly GCA_905234705.1 of uncultured Selenomonadaceae bacterium. GTDB lineage: Bacteria > Bacillota > Negativicutes > Selenomonadales > Selenomonadaceae > Quinella. The sequence continues at coordinate 9,502 of CAJOIB010000034.1, forward strand.
CGCGCAGAATATCATTGCCAGATACGGATTTTCTTCAGTCAAAATTTCGCACAGCCGCCCAAATTTTTTATCAGCATTAACCTTGACAACAACTTGATTAATATTTTCCAGTGTCACGGTTTTTGTATCAATAAAAATTTCTTTGGGACTGCTCATAAATTCCGCCGCCAACTGCCGAATCCTAACCGGCATCGTTGCCGAGCACAAAATCATTTGCTTATCGCCGGAAGTTTCGCGAATCAAATTTTCAACGTCTTCAATAAAGCCCAGTTTCAAAAGTTCGTCTGCCTCATCAATAACGATTTTGTTCACAGATTTTAATTGAATTGTGCCGCGTTTCAAATGGTCAAGCAACCTGCCAGGCGTCCCAATTATCAGCTGAGGTATTCGCCGCAATTTTTCTTTTTGCCTGTCAATGTCTTGCCCGCCGCAAATCACAACGCTGTCAATTTCCACAATCGCGCAGAGATCCGCCGCAACTTTCGATATTTGCAAAGCCAATTCCCGCGTCGGCGCTACGATTAATGCTTGCGTCGCCGGAATTTTTTTCAGCCGCTCTATCGTCGGCAATAAAAATGCTAGGGTTTTGCCAGTGCCGGTTTTCGCCTGTACGATTAAATCTTTACCTGCGCGAAGATGCGGTATAACTTTTTCCTGAACTGGCGTAGGTGTCGAAATTCCCTGCCGCTTCAGCAATTCACAAACAGCCGCGCTCACTTTCAAATCTTCAAATTTCATATCATCAACTCGCTAAAATTTCATTGCCGGTTTCGGTTATCAAAATGGTTTTTTCCCATTGCGCGGAAAGGCTACCGTCTTTCGTGCGAACCGTCCAGCCGTCATTTTTATCAGTGGTAACTTGCTTTTTGCCCGCGTTAATCATCGGCTCAACCGTTATGCTCATTCCAGGAACTAAGAGCATACCAGTACCAGCTTTGCAATCGTGGCTGACAAATGGCTCAAGGTGAAAAGCTTTGCCGCAACCATGCCCGCCTAAATCCGTTACAACCGAAAAACCATTATCACGAGCCATTTTCCCGCAAGCCGCGCCTATATCTCCTACAAAGTGCCAGGGTTGCGCCGCCTTAATTCCAACCTCCATAATCTCGCGCGTAACCTCAATCAATTTTTTAGCATCTGCAGAAATTTCACCAACATAAAACATTCGCGACGCGTCAGCAAAATAGCCGTCCATATCCGTCGTTATGTCAATGTTCAAAATGTCGCCGTCTTTCAAAATTTCCTGCTGCGAAGGTATCCCGTGGCAAACAACATTATTCAGAGAAATGCAAATGCTTTTCGGATAACCTTCAAAATCCAGGCAACTCGGATGCGCGCCTTGACTGACAATAAATTCATGAACGGCGTTATTAATCGCCAAAGTCGAAATGCCCGCTTTAACCATACTGCCCGCCAAATCCAGCGCACCAGAATTTATCACCGCCGCGCGCCTAATTCCTTCAACATCAGCCGCATTATTAATCAGCCTGTGCGACGGACGCACTTGACCTTTCGACGCGTCAAATTTTATCCCGTCAATTCGCTCGTCAAATTCCAAATGGCATTTCTTGTATTTTTTGCCGCTCCCACACCAGCACAAATCATTTCGCTTCATGTGCCGCAACATCCCCTTAAAAAAATTTTGTATCATCATAGCGAAAATATTTTATCCATTAAAGCCGAAATTGTCTAGCAAATTCTTGACACTTCCGCCGCGTTGTTATATATTATCAGCAGTATAAATGAAATTTGGCTGAAAGTTTTTAGAACCCGCAAAGGGGGAAATTCCGATGAAGCGCTTGTTTATTTTCCTGGTAATATTATTGGCGGCGGCGAGCGGATTTATAAATTGGCTGTTCCAACGCGAAAAGGACGGCGTGCCAATCTTGAGCTATCACCAAGTCAACGACATTGATAAAAATGCTTTGACGTTGACAGTTGAGCAATTCGACGCGCAGATGAAATATTTGGTTGACAACGGCTATAACGTGATAACGCCCGACCAACTTTTGGATTCATGGGAAGACGAAAATATTCAGCTTCCGGAAAATCCGGTCGTGATAACTTTCGACGACGGGCACGTTGACATTTACAAAAATGTTTTCCCGATTTTGAAGAAATACAATATCAAGGCGACGTTTTTTCTGGTTACGGACAATCTGAATCTTTATCCAAATTACGTGACTTGGGCTCAAGCGCGCGAAATGCAGGAATCTGGGCTTGCCGATATTGAAAGTCATACTCTCAGCCATCGTTTGCTCACGGATATTAATTCGCGCGACAGAATTTGGGATCAACTTTACGGCTCGAAACAGGCTATTGAATGGTATTTGAAGAAACCGGCGAAATACATTGCTTATCCGAACGGGCAATACGATTTGGACGTGCAGGATATTACCAAGGAAGCGGGCTATCGCGCAGGATTCACGATTAATTATGGATTGGCGCACAATGGGCATTATGTTTTAGACAGGATACCGATTTATGGCGCAAATTCGCACACGCTTTTTAGGTTTCAAATGCGCTTGAAACTTGCGCCGATAATTGCGCCGCTGTCTCGATTCAAAGAACGTTTAATTTCCGACGGCAACCCCGAAGTTGCGAGTTTAATTTGGATACCTTGAGGCGATAATATGAATTTGGGAAATTTGACAACTGAGCAAAGAAATCCGGCGAGTGCGAATATTGACAAGTGTTCGACGCTGGAAATGCTTAAAATTATCAATGACGAAGATAAAAAAATCGCGGGCGCAGTCGAAAAAGTTTTGCCGCAAATTGCCGAAGCCGTTGATTTAATTGCTGAAAAAATTTCTAACGGCGGAAGGCTTTTTTATATTGGCGCGGGAACTTCGGGGCGGCTCGGAGTTTTGGACGCGTCAGAATGTCCGCCAACTTTCGGCGTCGAGGCTGATTTAGTTCAAGGAATTATCGCGGGCGGCGCTGTTGCTTTGACAAATGCCGTTGAAGGCGCGGAAGATGATAAAAATTCTGCGGCGGCTGACCTGCGCGAAAAAAATTTTACTGCGGCGGATGTTTTGGTAGGAATTGCAACTTCCGGCAGAACGCCTTATGTTTTGGGCGGCGTTGATTTCGCTAAAAAAATTGGCGCGGCGACGGTCGGCGTTTCCTGCGTTGAAAATTCTAAGCTGGCTAAAATTGTCGACATTGCGATTAATCCGATAACCGGCGCTGAAGTTATCACCGGCTCAACGCGTATGAAAGCCGGCACTGCTACCAAAATGATTCTTAATATGTTGACGACCGGCGCGATGATTAAAATCGGCAAAGTGTACGGAAATTTGATGGTTGACGTTCGCGCCACCAATGAAAAACTGCGCGACCGTGCTTGTCGAATTGTCATTGCCGCCGTTAATTGCACTGAGGCTGAAGCCGTTGCCGCTCTCGAAAAATGCAACGGGCACGCCAAAAGCGCCATTAATTTTCTCAGAAAGGAGTGAGACAATGCAAAATGGAATATCTGTATACGCCGGACTCGGTTACAAATTGGCGGAAAATATCTCGCTGATTCAGAAGGCGGCGAAATTGGGCTTGAAACGCCTGTTCACTTCCGCGCAAGTCCCCGAAGCCGCCGTTAATTCCGAAAAATTTTTCAACGAATTTGCCGATATTATCACCGTCGCCGCCACTAACGATTTTGAAATTATTATTGACGTTAATCCGGAAAATGTTGACGAATTTAATTTGGACGGGCTGATTCTGCGCCTTGACGATGGCTTTACCGTCGCGCAGATTGTTGAACTTAGCAAGCGCCGCAAAATCCAGCTGAACGCCTCAATCGTCGATGAAGAATTTTTGCAGAAACTTTTTGAGCGCAAGGCTAATTTCAAAAATATTTCCGCCCTGCATAATTTTTACCCGCATTTGAATACCGGATTGGACACCTATTTTTTCGTTGACCAAAATAAAATGTTGCACGATTTAGGAATAAGCGTCGGCGCGTTTGTTCCGAGTCTCGAAGGTAAGCGGCGTCCGCCATTCGGTGAAGGTTTGCCCACGTTGGAAGACTGCAGAAATTTTTCAACCGATTTGGCGGCAAGATTTTTAGCGGCGCTCGGCACTGATTTTATAATTATCGGCGACGGTTTGCCGACTGACGAGGAAATTGAAGCCGTGGCGAATATTCGCGAAAACGAAGTTGTTATGAACGCCAAACTTTTAACCGACGATTTAACGAGCGTGGATTTGCTGAATAATAGTTTTACGCGGCGTCCGGATATTTCTAAATCGGTAATTCGCGCAGTTGAAGGCAGACAGATTTTGAAAAAAATTGGCGGTAAAATTGCGGCTGATGATTTTCCGGTTGAAAGAAGTTTCGGCGATATTACTATTGATAACGAAAAATTTGGGCGCTATACCGGCGAAGTTCAAATTGTCGAGGACGTTTTGCCAGCTGACGCCCGCACTAATACCGTTGCGCGCATTATCGACGAAGAAATTTTTTTGACAGGGTACATTAAGCCGCGGCAGAAATTTTCTTTCAGATTTATTTAGGTTCATTTAAATTCGGAGGTCCTTGACATGAAACCGAATGCTATGACCGTGATTTTTATGCTTGCGACCTTAGTTTGTACAACCGCGCTTGCCTCGCCGACGCTTTCATTAAATTCTAAGGGCAAGGACGTTTTGACGCTCCAAAAAAAATTGTACGTGATTGGCTACGAAATTACCGAATTGGATGGCGAATTTGGCGAAGAAACTGAAAAAGCTGTTTCCGCCTTCCAAGAAGATAATGGTTTGACTGTAACCGGCGTTGTGACAAATGCAACCTGGCGCGCGCTGAAAAATGCTAAGCCCGTTGCCGGACGCAATTTGTCTGATTTGAAAATCGTAGAAATTAACACGCTGGAAAAAGCCAAACCCAAGCCGATTGAGCACGTTGAAGATTATTTTGTCCCCTACGGCGAAACTTTCATCACTGAAGAGCAGGGCGTGGCGATAGTTGCCAACGCCAAAAGTTTTATCGGCGTCCCGTACGTTTTCGGCGGCACGACGCCATCGGGCTTTGATTGTTCCGGATTTTTACAATATGTTTTTAAACAAAATGGATTTATAATTCCGCGCCTGGCTGATGAGCAATATAATCTCGGCAAAGCGGCGAAAACTTCGCAGTTGGTCGAGGGCGATTTGGTATTTTTTTCAACGTATCTTGAAGGCGCGTCGCATTGTGGCTTTTATGTAGGTGATGGGAAATTTTTACATACGTCGTCAAGTAGGGGTGTACGAATTGACTCATTGAGCAATGAATATTGGCAACCGCGATTTTTGGGCGGCAGAAAAATCACATATTGACAAAAAAATAGCTCCTGTCATTAATTCGGCAGGAGTTTTTATGACTAAAAAATGTTTCACGGTGGGTTTCACGTGTAACAAAAAAATGTTTCACGGCAAAGAGAAATGCGCTCGGCGGGAATCGAACCCACGCTTTCAGCTCCGGAGGCTAACGTCCTATCCACTGGACTACGAGCGCAAATGTAGATTGAAATTTACCATAAAATAATGATACTGTCAAGCCATATGACATCCCAAAAAGACGCCGCCACGGATGGCGGCGCGAACCCGCCCGCCGCTAATGAGCCGGAAGCGAATTATCCGGCGGACTGTTTTCTTTGCTACTTTCTTTTGCGCCAAAAGAAAGTTGATACTGATAATTTTGTATTGCAAAGCTAAAGAAATGCTGATAAAATATTTGCGCTGAAAATCAAGCGAGTTGGTTAATATGGTAAGAAATTCCACCGACTGAAATGAAGGGAGTAATTTAATAGATGTTTGGATTGTTTGGTGGATCGCGCGATATGGGAATTGACCTTGGCACGGCGAATACTTTGGTGCACGTCAAGGGCAAGGGAATTGTACTGCGCGAACCTTCAGTCGTTGCAATAGAACGAGATACAGGCGATGTGTTAGCTGTTGGCGATGAAGCAAAAAAAATGATAGGGCGCACGCCTGGCAATATAGTTGCGATTCGCCCAATGAAAGACGGCGTTATCGCTGACTTCGACGTTACGCAAACAATGTTAAAATATTTTATTCGAAAAGCAATGAATACGCGAGCCTTCGTCCGTCCGCGCGTAGTTGTGGGCGTACCCTCGGGCGTAACTGAAGTTGAAAAGCGCGCAGTTATCGACGCGGCGCAACAGGCGGGCGCACGTGAAGCCTATTTGATTGAAGAACCAATGGCGGCGGCGATTGGCGCGGGTTTGCCGGTTGAAGAGGCAACGGGCAATATGGTTGTCGATATCGGCGGCGGTACGACCGAAATTGCGGTTATTTCACTCGGCGGCATTGTCACGAGCAAATCTATTCGCGTCGGCGGCGACGAAATGGATACTTCGATTGTTCAATATATCAAAAAACTTTACAACTTGATGATTGGCGAACGCACCGCTGAAGAAATTAAAATCAAAATTGGTACTGCGATTATGACGCCGAAAACTGAAAAAACTTTAGAAATTCGCGGGCGCGATTTACTCAGCGGTTTGCCTAAAAATTTGACAATCCAATCCGCCGAAATTCGCGAGGCTCTTGCTGACCCCGTTGAAAAAATTGTTACCGCTGTTAAAACTACTCTTGAAAATACTCCGCCCGAACTCGCCGCGGACATTATGGATCACGGAATTATGATGACTGGCGGCGGCGCTCTGCTCTCAAATATCGATAAATTAATTTCCACTGAAACCGGTATGCCCGTTTTAATCGCCGATGACCCATTAAGCTGTGTTGGTGAAGGGACAGGGCGCTCGCTCGAAGATTTGAATCTCTTGAAGCGCGTCGTTATGTCCTCGAAAAAATCAAGGCAATGAAAAATCCCCGCAGTCGCAAGCGCAGAAGCGAATCCGATAATAAAATCGCCGCGATTATTTTTGTTTTTATTTTCGTGCTGGGTTGTACGTTTCTCGTCGCTAAAAGCAAAGTTGAAATTCCCGCCGCCGGTAAAACGTTAATGGCGTTTATGTCGCCCTTCCAAAATAGTTTTTCTTGGATTGGCGGTCAATTCACTATGGCTAAAAATACCATTGAGGAAATTCAAAATTTGCAGGAACAAAATCAAAAAATGAGCGAAGAACTTGAGCGATTGCGCGCTAAAGATTTGGCGGCGTCCGAAGCTATTTCAGAAAATCAACGCCTGCGCGCGCTCCTTGGCTATAAACAAGCCACCACGCAATTTGATTTAGTCATAGCAAGTATCGTTGGGCGCGAATCTGCAACCTGGTCAAGCGTCGTTGTCATTAACCGCGGCACGCTCGACGGCGTCGCTGATAATATGGCTGTCGTTACTGAAATGGGCTTAGTCGGGCACGTTATGGAAGCCGGATTGAATACGTCGAAAGTTCAGCTGTTACTTGACCCGCGCTCGCACGTTGGCACGCTCATTCAACGCGCAGATTCTCGCGTTGCCGGTATCGTCGAAGGCGATATTAATAATCCCAACTCGCCAACAATGGTGAATATTCCAAAAGACGCTGACGTTCAAGTTAACGATGTCGTTGTAACTTCCGGATTTGGCGGCGTTTATCCAAAAGGTATTATCGTTGGCAAAATTCGCGAAATGCATAATGACGAAGGCGGACTTTTAAAGCACGGCGTTATCGATACCGCTGTTAATTTTGAAAAACTTGAAGACGTTGCAATTATCGTAAATTCGCGTGAAGCGCCGCCTGAGCCTTTGCCGCCGCCCGTTACAAATGATTCTAATGTAGATCCGGAATTAGCTGCACAGCAACTCAAACAGCAACAGCAAATTCAACAGCAAGTTCAAGATCAAGTGAAACAGGCGCAACAGCGGCAACTCGAAGAGGCTCAACAATATAAACAGCAACGAGGTATCGCCCAGTGAAAATGGTCATCTCGTGGACAATTTTAATCGTCCTGATGTACACTTTGCAAACTTCGCTCTTGCCATTTATCGGTTACAACGGCGTCAGCGCAAATTTAATGTTGCTTTTAACGGTTTCCACGGCTTTCATTCACGGTTACCGGCAAGGAATTTTAATGGGCTTAATCACGGGCACTTTGCAAGATTTTACCACGGGAAGCTTTTTCGGCTGTACAATTTTAAGCTATATGATTATCGGCTTGGTGTTCGGCAAATTTTCCGGACCGTTTTTCAAAGATCAAATGTTTTTTCCGGTATTAAGCGCGCCCGTCGCCGCCACTATGTATTTTTTCATAATGGCGGGCTTACTTTTCCTGCTCGGTTACAGAATCAATTTAACGCAGTCCATACAAACAATTTTACAGCCGCTGATTATTTACCAGGTAATTTTTTCCTGGGCGGTTCATAAAGTTGTGTACAGTTTTTACAAATTTGCCGAGCGACACGGTTAAGGCGTTTTGGTCATTGCCGAAACGTTTTTTTATTGGAGTGATTTTATGATTGAGATTAACGAAAAAGATGATGAATTTCGAGGGCGGCTGACGGCTCTGCAGGTGCTTATAGTTTTGGTGATAGCGATTTTAATTGCGCGTGTTGCTTATCTGCAAATTTATGACGGCGAATATTACGCGCGTTTAGCGGACGGCAACCGGATTAGGATTATTCCGACGATAGCGCCGCGCGGAACTTTTTTTGATAGAAACGGGCAGCTTTTAGTTACGAATCGCCCTGGCTTTGCGGTTTCACTTTTGCCGCTGACTGAGCCGATTTCGCCTGAAGTTATCGAGCGCGTTTCTAAACTTTTAAACGTTCCGATTGAAGAAATTCAGCACAAAATTGATATTCATTACAGCTTCGACCCGATAAGAATAAAAACTGACGTTACGCCCGACATTGTGACGATTATTGAGGAACAGAAATATGATTATCGCGGCGTGGTTATCGAAGTTCAGCCGATTAGAAATTATATTTTGAAACAAGAGGGCGCTCATACTTTCGGCTATGTCAGCGAAATTTCAGACGCCGAACTTGAGGCGAAAAAGGACGAAGGCTATAAATCGGGCGATATTGTTGGGAAATTTGGGCTTGAGCGCGTTTACGACAAGGAAATTCGCGGCGTCAATGGCGGCGAGCAGGTTGAAGTTGACGTTGCGGGTAAACCTGTGCAGATTCTCGGCAAGAAAGAACCTACGCCTGGTTACGATTTGATTTTGACGATTGATAAGGATTTGCAGGAAGCCGCGGAAAAAGCCGTTGACGAAATTTTGAAAGAGATTGGCGCAAATGCGGCGGCGGCGGTTGTTTTGAATCCGCAAAATGGCGAAGTCCTTGCAATGGTTTCGCGCCCTGCGTTTGACCCGAATTTATTTGCGCACGGCATTTCTACGCGCGACTGGAATGCCATTAACACCAATCCTTATCACCCAATGGACAATAAAACTATCACGGGCGAATATCCGCCTGGTTCGACTTTTAAAATTGTCACAGGCACGGCGGCGCTCGCTTCTGGCAAAGTTACGGCTGACGAACAAATTTACGACGGCGGTACTCACTGGCTCATTCCGAAAGGCAACGCTGGCGGTGAAGTTTTAGGCTGGCTGAATTTTCACGAGGCGCTGGCGCATTCCGATAACGTTTATTTTTATGAATTAGGCAACCGTTTGGGCGCTGATGAACTTGAGCGCTATGCTAGAATGTTCGGGCTTGGCAAGGAAACCGGAATTGATTTGCCGTACGAATCGCCTGGGCTTGCTGATTGGAAAGAATATAAGTGGGACGTTTACGGCGACGAATTTTATTTATCGGAGATAATGGACGCGGCGATTGGGCAAGGTTTTAATCTGGTTACGCCCTTGCAGGCGGCTATGGTTAATGGCGAAATTGCGGCGAATGGCAAACGTTTTAAGCCGCACCTTGTCAAAAGAATTGTCACGCAGGACGGCGATTTGATTAGGGAATTTGAGCCGGAACTAGTTGGTGAATTGGACGTCGAGCCGTACATTATTAAGCTGGTTCAAGATGGTTTGCACGAAGTTACAATCACCGGTACAGCGGCGCGGAATTTTGCGGGTTTCCCGTACGAAATCGCCGGTAAGACAGGCACGGCGGAAAATTCGCAGGGCAGAGATCACGGCTGGTTTGTTGGTTATGCGCCGTTCAATAATCCGTGCGTCAGCGTGGCGGTTATCGTCGAGCAGGGCGGTTTTGGCGCGTCAAGTGCTGTTCCTATCGGCAGGAAAATTCTTGAGGCGGCGTTTGATATTATGAATAAGCGTGGTCCTTTCTAAAAAAAAGTGCTCACTGAAAAAATCGGTGAGCATTTTTAATTTGCGTTATGAAATTAAATTATCTTAGCGGATCTTCGCCATATTTATTTCTGCCAACAGTGCCAGGCGTCAAGAGCAGGTACAGCGCTACAACGAAACCGACAATCGGAATAAATACGCCGATAGCCCACCATTCGGGTCTATCCAAATCGTGAAGGCGGCGAATAATCAGCGCAATCCCGCCGAGAAAACCGATAACCGAAGTTGCGCCGGTTGCCAGCGTCACAATAAAACTTTCCGTGCCGAAAATTAATCCGAGGATAAAATTCAAAACAGCGCCGACGATACCAAGCCCAAATCCAAAGGCAAGCTGATATTTGATGTACCGAAGCCGATTAAGTCTGCCCTGCGTCGTGAAAACGTACTTTTGCAAAGCGACTGACAAATTTTCTACCAAAATAATCACCTCATAAAATTTTTTAGCCCTGCAACAAACTCTGAATGAAAACCGCGGTATTATTTTTGCCGCTCAGCTGTTCAGAAATTTTGTTGACGTAGCTGTTGTCGTGGTCAATGTTATTCAAAAAAAGTCTAATCTGCGCCGCCAATTCATTTTTGGTGAGATTGGATTTAGAAATCGCAGTTGACATCATTGTAATCTCCAGCATTTTGTAAATCGCCGCGAAAACGCCGAAATTGTGCGGTATCGAAGTTTGAAATTTCCACGGATACTGATTCATAAAAAATTCGTTGACAAGAAAATTTTCAAAAACCGTGGAATATTCGGCAACAAAATTTTTCCGGAAATCGCTAAATTTCAGATAATCTTCCGCGTCGGCGTTAATCTGCAAAGTTTCAAAAACCCCGCTCATAATCTTAATAAATTCCTGCGCGTCAAATTTAAAACTCTGCGCGAAAATCGGCGCGTACTTTTCGACAAAATCAGCCGAAGCATAAATCTCCGTCAACTTATCAATTTCTTCAAGACTGTAATTATCAATCATTTCGTCGAGTCTGTCAAGGAAAAATCCCAAAACAATCAGCCGCCCGTCAATCGAAAGTTCACGTTTCTGCAAAATATAAATCGCCGCGCTTTGAATCTTGATAATATACTGCCACAATTCCACCGGCACGGGCGAAAATGAAATTGTAATTCTATCAAAATTGCTGTGAATAATCTCCGGAACTTCGACGCGCTCAAATCTCATCGGCTCGTCCGCAAATAAAACATTCGCCATAACCACGGGACAAGTTAAAGTCAGCGCGCGCTCATAAAAATTTTTGAAACTCCAGGTACGCCGCGGATACGTCGCGCAGGTTTCGGACAAAAATTCTTCGCCGAGATTTTTTTGGATACTGCATAAATTTTCCGCCGTCAAAAACGGGCAACGCAAATTTTCATCCAGCCTCACAAAATTTTTGCCGTCAATTTTTTCAATATGCTCGACAATTTCAGTCCTGCGCGAATATTTTTGAAAAGTTTTATCGTCAATCTCAATTCTCCAGCGCTTGCAACAATGAGCCCTGCAGGCTTGCCCGTCGCACTTGAAATTTTTTACATACTCCGGCTGAAAATACGAATAAGTTTGCAATTAACACACTCCAATTAAAAGCCGCCACCGACGCTGAAATGAATCCTGCCGCCCTGTTTGCCGCGCCCGTAATCCAAACGCAACGGTCCAAGCGGCGTATTTAAAGCCATTCCTACGCCCACACTGCCGTAAAAGTCATCAGCCTTTGGGAAAAAGCCGCTGTTCCACGCGCCGCCCCAATCTGTAAAAACAATACCTTGAACAATCTTTGCCAGCGGAAAACGATATTCAACCGTCGCCAGAGTCATTCTACTGCCGCGGAATTGATCGTCGCGATAGCCGCGCAAACTATTTTGCCCGCCAACTCTAAATTGATTAAATTCAGTCATATCGCCTTCGCCAAAACCATATTCAGCCTTGAACGCCCAAACTTGCGCGTGCCCTGCCTTCAAAAAATGTTGGTGGTCGATATTGTATTTCTGATAGCTGAAATCGCCGCCCAACATTCCGCTAAATTCCGCGCCCAATGCAACTCTATTGCCCTTGGTCGGATTATAAATATTATCGCGAGTATCGGTTACGTGTTGAAAACCAATGCTGCGCGTCGTACCGAAATTGTCAGTGAGCCATTCAGTATCCGTGCTGCGATTGCCAGCGTTGCCGTCTACAACGTGCCGCACATAAGCATCTTTGCGCTGCCGAATTGTAACGTAATTTGTGGAGTATTCGCTGAACGGTCTGCTGAATGTAAATTCGCCGCCGGAATATTTTCGCATATAACGCTCTTTCAAATCGCCGTGGGTATCATAATCGTAATATTGATAGGTGCGGTTGTAAAGTTGAAAAGCGCCGGTGGTTTCTTTTTGGTCGAGCCAAGGTTTTTTGTACGAAAATCTGTAGCCGTGAGCGTCATTTTCATCGGCGCTCGTTTCAAATGCAAGTCCAATAGAATCGCCTGTACCAAAAAAGTTAGTGTCAGACAAGCTAATCATACCGAGTAAGCCTTCTTTGGTACTGTAGCCCGCACCTATTGCGAAAGTTCCAGTGCGCCGCTCTTTAACTTCGATTTCCAAAACAACAGCATTTGGCTCGACGCCTGGCAACGGTTTAACATTCACATTTTCAAAAAATCCGAGATTGTACAGCCTTTCAACGGAACGATTCATTGATTTTACGTTAAACGGCGTGCCAGGTTTTTGCCGCATTTCGCGCAGAATTACATAGTCTTTCGTGCGGGTGTTGCCCTTGAGTTTATAATCTTCCAAGATACCCTCGTTAATTTTCAGTGACAAAATGCCGCTCTTATCCAAAGTCGGACTCGGATTTATAATCCTGGCGTAAACATAACCGGCGGCGCGGTATTTTTCTTGAATGGCAGCAAGATTATCGTGCAAAATATTCTGGTCGATGATTGCGCCGTGCTTAATCGTTATCAGCTTTTTCAATTCGTCGTCGCTGAAAACCGTATTGCCGCTAAATTCAACGTCCTTGAGTACCGGATTTTCCATAACGTGCCAGGTTATGATAACGCCTTCGGGAACTTCCTTAAAAGTTTGATACGCCTCATAAAAAATCCCAGAATCCTTCAAAACGCGGCGATCTCTAAGCGCAACCTCAGTACTAAATTCGTCGCCAACGTGCGCCATTATCGCATTTCTGAAAACCTGCATGGTTTCCTTGCTCGCGCCCTCAAAGGCTATGTCAATAATCGTGCGCCCCTCGAATTGCTGAATATAATCCCGAACAAGAATTTCAGATTGAGTGAGCGGCGCGTCTATTTCAACGCCTTCGGGCGGATTATTTTCTTCCGGTTTAGTTTCTTCATTGTCATTAGTATCTTCAGCGTCGTCGGTATCTTCAGTATCTTCGTCGTCTTCAATATCTTCTGCGTCAAGTTCTTTGGTTTTTTCTTCGGAAATCTCTTCAACTTTTTCAGTTTCCTCGGTGTCAGTTTTATTTTCGTCAATCTTTTCAACGGCAGTATCATCGGAATTTTCTTCGACGGTTTCAGCAAATGGTTCTTCAACAACTTCCGCGGGCTGAACATTTTCGTCCGCCTGCAAACCTAGCATAATTGGGAATGACATAATCGCCGCGCAACATAACGCCGCTCGTTTCTTAGTGCTTCCGGTTATCTTCAAATTTATTCCTCCTATTCAGCCGAAGCTTAAAATTTGTAGCGCGCTTCAAGGCTGAAAATATATTCATTATCTTCACGCTCTAGCGTTACGCCGAGGTTGTCGTTTAAATCGTATTGAAAACCATAGCGCTTAATTCTGTCGCCGTTAATTCCCTGCGTGTACCGCAACATAAATTTATCGGAAACATATTTACCAACAGAAACATTAAATTCGTACTTGCTCGTGTTGCTGGTATCTTGCGAATAATCTTCAAAAGCCGTACCGCTGCCGCTGGAAAATGTAAATTTGTCCAAGCCAAACGTCCGCTTAACAGAATCTTCAATATCGCCCAAAATGCTCATTTGCAAACCCAACGCGACAATATCTGTCACTGTCAAATTTTCGGTAGTTCTGCCGGACGCGTCGCGCAATGTCAGCAATTGCGCAATTTCAGTTGAGTTCATTTCCGGCGTTGAGTGCAGTTTCAAATTCATATCGCCTAAAGTTCCGTCAACTGACAGCTCAACTTTTACATTTGAAACCGTGGCATCGGCGGTTAAATTCAGACTCGGAAAAAATGAATCCATCTGATTGAAAAGCGCCTCGCCTTCGCGAATGTTAAAAACCGTCTGAATATAAGTAACAGTGCCGCCG
>CAJOIB010000035.1 GCA_905234705.1 uncultured Selenomonadaceae bacterium
CCTTGATAAAAATATGCCAGAGCGCGATTGTAATATGTCGCCGCTTGATTCGGATCTAAATTTAGCGCCTGCGTATATTCACTGACCGCTTCGTCATAACGTTTCAACAAAAGATAAACGCCGCCCAAATTATTATGCGTGCGTGCGTCCGCGCCCATCATTTTTACTGCCCGCTGTAAATCTTGAAGCGCATTTTGATATTGCCCCAGCTCAACATAAGCATTGCCGCGATTGTTGTAAGCGTAATCGTAATCCGGATTTATATTTATTGCGCGCGTGTAAGAGCTAACCGCCTGCTGATATTCCTTGCGAATGTAAAAATTGTTTCCTTCCTCCAACGCCTGCATTGCCTCAAAATATTGGTTATTCTGCGCGACGGCTTTATTTATTTTATCAGTCTGTGCCGCATTGGAATTATTAAGTTGCTTCTTGAGTGCGTCATTTTGCTTTTTAAGTTCCTCATATTGTTTCTGGAGCTCAACATATTGCTGCGTTGCCTCTTCCAATTGAGGTCTGTCATTCATGAGCGCTTTCAAAGTTTCGTCGTTGATTTCGTCGTCAACCGTTGCTTTGACATTTACAATAATTCTGAGCATATTTTTTCCAGCAGGTTCGGAAGTAACTTCTTCGTCTTGAACTTTGATAAGCTGCGCGGCAATCGTTTGAACTTCATCGGTATCCAGACGCAAATCAACCGTTTTGCTATAAGATTTAACGTAAACACCAGCTTTTTCGGCAGCGCTACGTTGAGCTTCCTTGCGAGCTTGAGCAACGGCACTTGCAAAAGTTTCGTCAATTCGCAAATCGATAAAATAATCGCCGGACGCTTCAATCAAATATTCCTTTGCCGAAGAAATATTCGAGACTCCAAAAATCACCGTGAAAATAAGCAATCCAATAAGATTAAAAATTTTTTTCATGGCAAATCACCTCACAAATACAACCATGCAGTTATTCAAAAACTTCGCAGTCTGATTCGCAGTCAAAATCTTATCCTTGTCTTCGTCGCTAACGACAACGTCGCAGTCGGAAGTTCGGAGCGCCTTGACGATAAGCGGCTTACTTCCCGCACGAAAAACATCAGAATCAACGCTGTCAGAATAACCCATTAAGCCGTTACTGGCGGCAACATTGCGCTTAACATTTTTGTAGCTGTAAATCATCTCGTCATCTTCAGAAATTATCGAAGGGAAAATTGCCTCAGTAAGATTCCAGCCCCGACAATCGACAATCAAACCAGTATAATCTTTGTCGATAATCGGTGTGAATTTCGGCTTGAGAAAATCTTCAACTTCAGTACTTTCTTCAGCCAAAATCGCGCTAGCCAAACTGTTTCTGCCATAAATTTTTAAACGAACGGTCGAGTGCCACGAGTCACTAACCGGATCAGGGTAATTGTCAATAATTTCTAAACCACTTATCGTTTTTTGAATTATGAGCTTAATATCGTCACTTTTCAATATAAAGTCTTCAACTTTTGATTCGGACGTGACCTGTAAATCGCCAATGTGCTCGGCAATGTACCTGTAAGCGTCAATGGTTGCTAAGCGGCGTCTGTGATTTTCATCTTGCCCATTAGGATTGAGCGTAATTTTCGCCTCGACGTAGCCGTCATTGGTTATCCTCAAACTCAAGTCATTAGCTGAAACTACGCCGCACACCAGCAAAAATATCGCCACAATTACCGCTTTAATCTTTGTCTTCATAAAAATTCCTCCTAATCGCATTTTCACAATTATATATTCCTTTGCCGCTAAAAATCATTAAAAAAATATTAAGATTAATTACTATTTCCCAAAATCGGACGCGAAACGCTGAAAACATTTTTGACGCGCCGAAGTTGATTCATAATCCGCGAAACTTGCTCAGCATTTTTAACTTCCAGCCCAAGTCTAACCGTCGAAGTTTTATTGCTCTTATTCGGGTCGGCGTGCACTGAATGAATATTTACCTGCATAGTCGCTGGCACTGCCAAAAGTTCAGTCAAAACGCCGCTTTTATCTACGCAAACAATTTCAATCTCGACAACATAAATTTTATCCGCGCCAATTTCCCAACTAACCTCAATCATCCGGTCAAGTTCCGTGCCGTGCAAAATATTTGGGCAATCGACGCGATGAACCGTCACGCCACGCCCGCGCGTCACGTAACCGGAAATTTCGTCGCCTGGTATCGGATTGCAACATTTCGCCAGTCTTACAAAAAAGCCGCTCTCGCCTTCGACAAGAACGCCCGTTTCACTTTTCGGCAAATTATTTCGCGCAGGTTGCCGAATCTCTTTGAGCAATTCGGAAACTTCTTCGGGAACATTCGCCGCCAAATCCTTATTGTGCAATTCAACCAGCTTTGTGATAATTCCATTCAAATGAATCGTACCGTAGCCAAGCTGCGCGAGTAAATCTTCTTCGCTGGCAATATTCATCTGCGCGGCAATTTTTGAAATCCTATCGCCCTTCAACAAATCTTTCGGCGTGTAACCAAGCTTTTTCAGTTCGTCGTCAATCATCTGGCGCGCGTGTTGTATATTTTCTTCGCGATTTTCCTTTTTGAACCAAGAGCGAATTTTCGTCCGCGTATCACTCGACGCAACGATATTCAGCCAGTCTTTACTCGGTCCATTATTCGAGCGGTTTGTGATAATTTCAACATAATCGCCCGTGTGCAATTTGTATTCGAGCGGAACGATTTTGCCATTAACTTTAGCGCCGACGCAGTGATGCCCAACTTGTGAGTGAATCCGGTATGCAAAATCTATCGGATTTGAGCCTTTCGGCAGGGAAATTAATTCACCAACCGGCGTGAATACAAAAACTTCGTCGCTGAAAATATCAATCTTCAACGCCTCAAGATATTCTTTTGGGTCGCGAATGTCGCGCTGCAGTTGTACCATTTGATGAAGCCAAGACATTTTTTGGTCGGACGCTGTACCGGCTTTAACGCTTTGCCCAGTTTCCTTGTACTTCCAATGCGCCGCTACGCCATACTCCGAAATTTGGTGCATTGCGTAAGTGCGAATCTGGATTTCCAGCGGATAACCTAAAACCATAACCGTCGTATGAAGTGAGCGGTAGCCGTTAGTTTTCGGCACGGCAATATAATCTTTGAAACGCCCAGGTATCGGCTTCCAGCGAGAATGAATTATCCCAAGCACATTGTAACAATCCGGCACTGTATCAACCAAAATTCGCACTGCAAATAAATCGTAAATCGCGCCGATTTCTTTTTTGTCGCGAACCATTTTTTTGTAAATGCTGTAAAAATGTTTGGCGCGCCCGCTAATAGTCGCGTGAATGTCGAGGTCGTCAAATTCTTCTTCGATTTGCTTAACCGCTTCGGTGATATAAATCTGCCGCGCTTTTCGCTTAATCTTAACATTTTCGACCAGCTCATAATAAATTTCTGGCTCAAGATAGCGCAGGCTCAAATCTTCCAGTTCCCATTTAATGCTCGATATGCCAAGACGATTCGCTATCGGCGCGTATATTTCGAGAGTTTCTTTCGCGATACGCTTCTGTTTGTCCGGACGCATGTATTTTAACGTCCGCATATTGTGCAGGCGGTCCGCTAATTTTATCATGATGACGCGAATATCTTTCGCCATCGCTATTATCATTTTCCGATACGTTTCAAGCTGCTGCTCTTCTTTAAGCCGCGCTCGCTCCATTTCCGACTTCTTTTTGGGCAATAATTTGTTTTCCGAGTCGCTCTGTATCGTCAGCAAACTAATTTTCGTCACTCCATCAATTAAGAGCGCCATCTCTTCGCCAAACATATCGCGAATCTCTTCCAATTTAAATAAGGTGTCTTCAACTACGTCGTGCATTATCGCCGCGCAAATCGTTACGTCGTCTAAGTGCAATTCAGTCAATATCTCCGCTACGCTTAACGGGTGAATTATGTACGGTTCGCCACTCGCCCGCACTTGGTCTTTGTGCCCTTCCGACGCTACCAAGTACGCACGCTCTATCAACTTCTCGTCCGCGTCAGGCTGATAACTTTTCACCGATTGAATTATCCCGCCTATCGTTGCGGGCGCTTTGTCTTTGTCATTCATAAAAAATCGCCCCTATAATAAAAAAAATTCCAGCGGAAATTGTAACCGCACAACCCGCATTAACAAAAAAAACACAATTTTTCCGGCAAATTTTTTCACAAATCTTAAAATGCGCAGTGTCAAGGGTGCGTAGCAGGCTTTAGCCCTTGCCCTTGTACACAAGCATTATAATTAATCAGAAAAAATTGTCGGTTATATATATCGACATCGCCGGTAACTCACGCACCAGCCGCCAAGAACGCCCACTTTTAACAAATAAATCTTCAACACGATCCTTATCAACCACAGCGATAACTTTGCCCGCCGGTAATTCTTCAAAACTCATGAACGGCATAACATTAACAGCATTCCAACTAATACCATTGGGCTTCAAGGAGGCAATTTTCGCCGCAGTCTCAAGCCGATATACCTTAAGCCCACTGTAAAAAGTTATCGAACCAGAATAAATGCGCTGATAACTCACTACGCAAGCATTATCACTGAGCGGCAAGATAATTTCAGCCGCCACAGCTCCAGAATTGCGAGAAATTATAGGTATAGCTAAAAAATTAAATAAAAACAACAAAACCGCCAAAGCTGCGGCAATTTTTTTGAATAAATTAAGGCGCGCGGAATAAAATTGCCCAAAAAGTATTGCCAGAGGCACTACGTACGGCAAAGTATATGTCGGATATTTAGTAGCCATCATTTGAAAAAAGCAAAATACGCCCGCCGCCCAAATAAGCAGGAATTTATTCAGCCGCCCGAGCCGCGCAAACCCATTTTTAACAAAAAAAATAACCGGTAAAATGTGCCAAGGCATAAGCCCAATAAAAAAAACAAGCAAATAATAATACCACAGGTCGAAAATGGGATGCTCTGAAACCGCCGCGCGCAGTAAATTATGAACTCCAATCAGCTGCTGAAGAAAAGGTAACCCGTGCCACGCAAACATAGGCAGATACCATACGGCAATTATTAACAGAAACAAAATAAACCTCCGCAGCGAACACAGATGCAGCAAGTGCGGCAATTTCTTTTCAGCCGCCAAAAACAGCAAAATAATCAGCCCAGGCAACACCACCGCCAGGGGACCTTTGGTAAGCACTCCAAAAGCCGCCATTACCCAAGCCAAATCATAAAATCCCCCCCGCGCTTCAATGTATCCAAGATAAAAAGCAAACAAGCCCCCGCTGATGCAAAAAAGCAGCGTCATATCGGTAATAACCGCATGAGCCACGTACCAAAACTCCGGACACAGCGCCAAAATCACGGCGGCAACAGAACCAACCCGCCTCTGACAAATTCGCGCGCAAAAAAAATAGGTCATAAGTACGCAACCACAGCCAAAAACCGCCCGCCTCTGAAATTCCAAAAATCTTATAACCAAGCAGAATTTCCCAATAAAAAAATATCGGCTTATCAAACCAATAGTCGCCGTAAATTCGCGTCGAAAAATAATCGCCCGCTTCAAGCATTTCTTTTGCAGTCAACGCATAGCAATTCTCCGTCGGATCTGTTATCGGCAACCACCAATTTCCGAAGAAAAACAGTGCCAAACATAAAAATATCAAAATTCTAATTTCCATTTAACCTAAACGTCCTCGAATTATTCAAATTGCGTTTGCCAACCACCGGCATATCAAAAAATTTATTATCTTCGCTGAATCGAATCACGCCCAGCTCACGAAAAACTTCAATCACAGTCAACAGCGTATGCACAGAAAAATTTTTGCCCGCAGAATCTGTAAAATTGGCGGCAAAATCGTAACAGTCAAAAACTTTGCTCTTAGTACGATAATTTTTTAGGAACAAATAAAAATCCGTCAGCAATTCACGCGTCAAAGGAAGTTTCTCTTCGGTCGAAGGCGAAATGTCGCTTACAAAACATTTCAGATTAAAATTGCCCTGCCATTCGTCAACGCCGATTTGATAAATGATGTCCACCGGCGAATTTTCAACGATACTGGCAAAACGCGCCGCGCCAAATGACACCGCACGCACATTTTCGCCCGCGTCAGCTTCAGACATTATCACGAAATTTAAATGAGTTTTATCCGAGCCAATAACTTTCGCCCAACCGCAATGAACATTCCGGTACGCCAAAATCGGTTCTGGATTGCCCACGCCGCACGGTTCAAGCTTTTCAAATTCTTCGGCAGTTTTTATCACAATTTGCGTTGGATGTATCAGCGCGTCAATTTCCATTACCGGCGGATAATCAATGTCTTTCAAATGGGTTTTAACGTATTCGTCAAATCGACGCTTAAATTCCGGAATTTTATTAGTCGGCAAGGAAAAACCCGCCGCTTGTTTATGTCCGCCGTAATTTTCAAAGAGCTCCGCCATAGAATCGAGCGCGTCTTTCATATGCAACGCCGGAATACTGCGACAACTGCCGCGGCTGATTTTTTCGCCTTCAGAAATTACTATTGTCGGCAAAGTGTACTTTTCAACGAGTTTAGACGCCGTTAAGCCAATAACGCCAGGATTCCAGCGCCTGTCAAAAATCGTTATCGCCCACAAATTACCGCCGTGTTCGTCGCGCAGAATTTGAACTTTCTCTTCAGCCTGCGTGAAAATTTGTTTCTCAATGCGTTTGCGCTCGGTGTTCATTTCTTCGAGGCGCTTAGCAATTTTGGTCGCTTCAATTTCATCTTCGCTCATTAAAAGTTTCGCGCCCGTCGTCGCACTTTCAAGTCTGCCAATAGAATTGAGCCGCGGCGCTATCTGAAATGAAACTTTCGACGCACTGATTTTCTTATTTTCAAGACCGGCAACTTTCACCAGCGCATTCAAGCCGATACATTTGCTATTGCTCATTTTTTTTAAACCAAGCCGAACAATTTTTCGATTTTCGCCAGTCAACGGAACAAGATCCGCGATTGTGGCGAGCGTGGCGATTTCAATATCATTCGTGTATTCTGAAAAGGGAATATCTTCTAAATCCTGCGCGAGAGCCTGGCAAAGTTTGAAGGCAACGCTAGCGCCGCACAAATTTTTTTCCGGATAATGACAATTCGGCTGGTGCGGGTCGAGAATCGCCACGGCATTTAAAATTTCTTCGAGGGCGGGCAAATGGTGGTCGGTAACAATAACTTCAAGCCTGTCGCTAACCGCCGCAATTTCTTTCGCATTTGAAATACCGCAGTCAACCGTGATTAAAAGAGTCGCGCCTCTGTCGATAATTTTTTCCAGCGCAGGAACATTCAAGCCGTAGCCTTCATTGCGTTCGGGAATGTACGTGATAACGCGCCCGCCGTGATTTCTCAAAGCGCGCGTCAAAAGTGCCGTGCCGCTCATTCCGTCAACGTCATAATCGCCATAAACGCAAATTTTTTCGCCGTCTTCCAGCGCCATAACAATTCTATCAACCGCATCTTCCATACCGCTCATTTTAAAAGGATCGTAAAATTCCTGCGCGACTTCCGGATTCAAAAATTTATCGGCGTCAGTGGCGTTGATAATGCCGCGGTGAATCAAAATCTTAGCCGTCAATTCGTCGATACCGGCGGCGCGCGCCAATTCGGAAACTTTTTGTGCGTCGTCAGCTTTTATTTGCCAAATTTTTTGCATCGTGAAATTCCTTTATTTGCTCATATTTTTAAAAGTCAGCCACAACGGACCGGCAATGAAAATCGAAGAATAACAGCCGCAGATAAAGCCAATCGTCAAAGCAAATGCGAAATCCTTGGTAGTATCGCCGCCGAAATAAAGAAGCGACAGCGAAGTAAATATGCAAGTTAAAACCGTGTAAAGCGAACGCGTCAGAGTTTGAAATATGGCGCGATTGACGATATCAGCCAAATTGCCGCGGCGTTTGAAATGGAGTTTGAGATTTTCGCGGATACGGTCGAAAATGACGATAGTATCATTAATGGAGTAACCGACGATAGTGAGCAGAGCGGCGACGAATGAGGAATCGATTTGCTTTTGAGTGAAGGAAAATACGGCTAAGACGATGAGAATATCGTGGATAAGTGCGAGAATGGCGGCGAAACCGAAACGGAATTCGAAACGGTAAGCGATGTAAAGAATGATAAGAGCCCACGAAATGACGAGAGCGAGCAAAGCGTTGGAGATTAATTCGCTACCGATAGTCGCCCCAACTTTTTCTTCGCGAAGAACTTCGAAATTAGCGACGTTAGAGCGGATAGCGGACATAATGACTTTACGCTGAGATTCCTCCAAATCGACGGTACGGATCATAACGGAATTGGAAGCAGAGATGTCAGCGGAATCGCCGGATAATTGGATAGTAGCGTTATCGAGACCGAAGGGTCGGAGAGCGTCGCGGACGGTGGCGATTTGAACAGGGGAATCGAATTTTAAATCGAGAATAGTGCCGCCGGTGAAATCGATACCGAAATTGAAGCCGCGTGTGAACATAGAGATTAAGCCAGGGACGATGACGAGCAAAGAAATAACGAACCAAAGTTTAGCACGAGAAGCGATATCAGGCATTATGATTCACCGCCTTTGGGTCGAAAAGCATAAAGCCGTTAGCGCCGAAAATGGCGGGGCTATCGGTAATGCGGGAATTGATTAATAGTTTGAGCAGGTACTGAGTCAAGGTGACAGCGGTTAGCATGCTGAGCAGGACGCCCAAGCCGAGAGTGATAGCGAAGCCGCGGATATTGCCAGTGCCGAACATGAACAGTACGAAAGCGGCGATAATGGTAGTAGTATTTGAGTCGAAAATAGTGGTAAAGGCGCGTTTGAAACCGGCGTCCATAGCGAGACGAATAGATTTACCGAGCCTAAATTCTTCTTTGAAATGTTCGAAAATGAGCACGTTAGCGTCAACGGCCATACCGATAGAGAGAATGATACCGGCGACGCCAGGGAGAGTAAGTGTAGCGTCTAAACCTTTGAGGATGGCGAGCAGGAGCATAGTATAAGCCATGAGCGAAATATCGGCGACGAAGCCGCAAGCGCGGTAGAACAGGAGCATGAAAGTAAGGACGGCAGCGATACCGATAACGAAAGCGAATTCGGATTTATCCTTAGAATCTTTACCGAGAGAAGGACCGACGGTACGAGTTTCGATGATATTAACTTTGACGGGCAAAGCGCCGGAGCGAAGCAGAACGGCTAAACGTTGAGCTTCTTCAAGGTCGCGTTGACCGGATATTTCAGCGCGACCGCCCATGATAGGTTCGCGTACGACGGGGCTGGTGAGTACTTCGCCGTCGAGCAGGATAGAAATTTGCCTACCGACGTTTTTGAGAGTAGCGTCAGCGAATTTGTCAGCGCCTTCGGGCGAAAATTCGAGATTAACGACGCATTGATTATTTTGCTGATTCATAGCGGGCTGAGCGTCTTTTAAATCAGTACCGGTTAAAAGGGTGTTACCGTCTTCGTCTTTGAATTCGAGCATAGCGGTTTTACCGATAGTAGAGATAGCCTTATCGGGGTCTTTGATACCCGGCAATTCGATAATGACGCGTCTTTCGCCCTCGCGTTGGACGATAGGCTCAGTGAGCCCCAATTCATTAATGCGCCTTTCCATGATGGAGACGACGCGCTGCATAGCATCATCATCGACTTTGGAAATATCGGTATCTTCCGCCTCCAAAACAACGTGCGTCCCCCCTTGGAGGTCAAGCCCTTGTCGAATAGATTCAGCCAATGGTCGGACGAAAATCACAAATACAGCCACAATTGCAATTAAACAGATAAGCAATTTGGCGAAAACATCTTTTCTCACGAAAAACTTTCTCCTCTCAATGATTTATGCTAAAATATACTATAATATCGATTTTAAGGCAAGGTGTGTTTTTTCTGCGTTTTTTGATGAGGTGAGGCGCAATGTTTATTAAAAAATTTTTTCGACGGTTAATAGTGGCGTCCGTGGCGGCAAGTTCAATGCTTTTCACGCCGAATATTAATGAATTTAATTTTCTGCCGGTAGCGCATGCGGAAATTCAAACTTACAAAGGCATCGGCGAACAGATAATCGGAAACAAAGATACAGTGGAAGACGGGATAAATCTGGCAAAACAAAAAGCAGAATTGAATGCACAAGAACAAGCCGGATTGTATTTGGATAGCTATTCGCATGCGAAAAATTTTGAACTCCTACGCGATGAAATAACTACAATCACAGCCAATATTATCCGAATCAAAAGTTTTAAACATAACATTGAACTTTTAAATAATTCCGGCGGAATCAAATGTACAGCCATAATCGTTGCGGAAATAGATCCGGACGATTTGGAAAAATGGCTGAATAAGAGCATGGAGCAACGTTTGCAAATTAATTCTCAATATGAAGAGTTGCGCAAAAATTATGAGGCACAGGAAAAACGGCTTAAAAGATTGGAAAGTCTATTAAGTAAATCACAAAAAAGTTCGCAGGACGAAAAGCAGATTAAGGCTGAATACGAAAAAGAAAATAAGATCTTAGAGTCTAACAAAAAAATTGAGGCGGGCTGGAAATCTTGGGGCAGCAATGATTATGTCAGAGCGCAAACTCTTTTCGCCGAAGCCGCTAAATTAGATTCTAACAATGTCAACAGTTATTATGGGCAGGCTGTCGCTTACGAAAATATGAAACAGTATGACAAGGCGATACCCCTTTTTAACAAAGCTATCGAACTCAAACCGGATTTTGCCTACGCTTACAACAGCCGCGGCAAAGCCTATTTCAATTTGAAAAATCACGATCAGGCTATAGCCGATTTCTCAAAAGCTATCGATTTCAATGCAAATTTCGAGAGCGCCTATAACAATCGCGGTTGCGTTTACAATGAAATGGGGCAGTACGTTAAGGCGATTAATGATTTTGCCGTTTCTTTGAATATCAATCCACGTTTTCCGGAAGCCCGATATAATTTCGCTCACGCTTACGCCAATTTGCATGACTACGAAAAAGCGATAATTCATTTTGGCAAATTTATTGAACTCAGACCAAATTTTGCCGAAGCTTATAATGAGCGCGGACACGCTTATTTTTTCCTGCCAAATTACGAACAGGCGCTCGAAGATTTCAGCAAGGCGATTGAACTGAAGCCGACTTTGGCGCAGGCATATTTTAACCGCGCCGTTGTTTATGCTCAAACCGCCGATTTTGAAGCGGCAATTAACGATATGAGTAAATATATTGAAATAAATCCTAACGACGCCGATGCATATTACAATCGCGGGCGGCTTTATCAAAAAGTTTTCAAGGGCGAAGAAGCGGCTAAGGATTTCGCCAAAGCTAAGGAACTTGGATTTAAATTCCCAGAAGATTAACAGCAAAAAATTAATCGGTCAAACTTCCATTGCGGAGGCAAGACCGATTTTTTTTATTCAATGATTCTTTTTTCGGTGATAATCATATCGACGGGCGAATCATGCGGCTCAATCGGCAAATCTTCAACAATTTGGAAGTCATACGCCAGCGCAATTTTTTTCGCGTCAACTGCGCGAGGCAAAAATTTATCGTAATAGCCGCCGCCAAGTCCAAGCCGATTTTTATTCACGTCAAACGCCGCGCCAGGAACTATCACGCAATTAATTTTTTCAGCGTCAACAAATTTTCGCGAATCCTCACGCACAGTATAAATCCCAAACGCGCCAATTTCTAACGCCGCAAAATCCGGCACTATTACAGGCTGCATTTCTCCTTTGCCAACGATTAACGGTATCGCTAAAATTTTTTTTCGGTTAAAAGCGTCGACAAATATTTTTTTCAGCTGAACTTCTTCCGGCATCGAAACGTACGCCATAACAATTTCCGCGCGCTGATAAATTTCTTGCGCTAAAAATTTTTCTGCAATTACGTCGCTGAAACTTTCACGCTCAATTTCCGGCAAAGATTTTCGCCGCGCCTGCATTTCCCGCCGCAATAATTTTTTCTGCGCGACCATTTCAATTATCCTCAACAATCGCACTGACAGCCGCGCGACCAACATCGATTATAACGTTATCAGCGATTTTCAATTTGATAATATCGCCGTCGAGATCGTCAATCGTGCCGTAAATCCCGCCGATAGTAATAACGCGGTGACCAATATGCAACCGATTCAACATGGTTTCGCGCTCCTCACGCGCCTTTTTCTGCGGTTTGTAAAGTAAAAAATAAAACACCAGTAGCATAAACAAAATTGGTAGCCAACTCATCATCGCCGCCGCCGATTCATTTTGCATTTAATCAATTTCTCCTTTCGTAACTGTTGAAAAAATCTGCGCGAAATTCACTGAAACTGTCAGCCAAAATCGCCGCCCGCATTTCCGCCATAAATCTTTGAAGATAACGTAAATTGTGAAGTGTCAACAGCCTAAGCCCAAAAATTTCTTCAGCGCGCACCAAATGCCGAATGTAAGCCCGCGTAAAATTATTCCGGCAGGCGTAACAATCGCAATTATTTTCCAGCGGCGCGAAATCGTCGAAATAAGCGGCGTTTTTCATAACCAGCCGCCCGCTCGGTGAGGTAACCATCGCCATACCGTTTCGAGCAACGCGCGTAGCAAAAACACAGTCAAACATATCAACGCCGCGCTGAACGCCTTCAATCAAATGGTCGGGCGTACCGACACCCATTAAATAGCGCGCCTTATTTTCGGGCAAAAATTTCGTGGAAACTTCGAGCATTTCATACATCATTTCGCGAGATTCGCCGACGCTTAAGCCGCCAATCGCGCAGCCGTCGAAATCCATTGAGCCGATAACTTTAGCGCTTTCTTCGCGCAGGTCAGCGTACATTCCGCCTTGACAAATGCCAAACAAACCTTGAGTAGCGGAAGTTTCAGCCTTCAAACTGCGTTCAGCCCAGCGATGAGTGCGTTCGGTAGATTTTTTCGCGTAATCGTAATCGGCAGGGTAGGGAATACATTCGTCAAAAGCCATGGCAATATCAGAGCCGAGTTTGATTTGAGTTTCAATGGAAATTTCGGGCGAAAGAAATTTTTTCGAACCGTCAATGTGCGAGCGAAAAGTAACGCCGTCCTCAGTGATTTTTCGCAATTCGCCTAAACTGAAAACTTGAAAACCGCCGCTGTCAGTGAGAATGCCGCGTTGCCAATTCATAAATTTGTGAAGACCGCCGGCTTTTTGAATCAAATCAGCGCCAGGACGAAGAAATAAATGGTAAGTATTAGCCAAAATGATATGCGCGCCTAAATCGATTAATTCATCGGGCGACAAAGTTTTTACCGTTGCCTGCGTCCCCACGGGCATAAAAATTGGCGTTAAAAAATCTCCGTGCGGCGTATGTAAAACGCCAGCGCGCGCGCCGGTTAATTTGTCTTTGTGAATCAACTCATAAGTTACTGCCGCCATCAATCCTACTCCTTATCAACATAGCGTCGCCGAAACTGAAAAATCTGTATCGATTATTGACAGCCTCATTATACGCGCGCAAAATAAATTCGCGACCGGCGAATGCGCTGACCAACATAATGAGCGTCGATTTGGGCAAATGAAAATTGGTTATCAGCGCGTCGACGATTTTAAATTTGTAGCCAGGGTAAATAAAAATTTTAGTTGAATCGCTGCCGATTTTCACGGAAAAATTATCAAGCGCGCCACTTTCCAACGTGCGAACCGAAGTCGTACCGACGGCGACAACTTTTTTACCGGCAAGTTTGGTTTCGTGAATGAGTTTAGCAGTTTCCGGCGGCACTGTGTAAAATTCTTCGTGCATTTGGTGATTTTCAATAATTTCAGTTTGAACAGGGCGAAAAGTTCCCAATCCGACGTGCAAAGTCACAAAGCCGAGTTTGACGCCGAAATTTTCAAGTTCAGTCATTTGCTGTTTAGTGAAATGCAAACCGGCGGTAGGCGCGGCGGCAGAGCCTCTTTCGCGATTGTAAACGGTTTGATAGCGTTCGATATTTTCAAGTTTTTCGTGAATGTAGGGCGGCAAAGGAGTTTCGCCGAGCCTATCAAGAATTTCTTCAAAAACGCCGCTGAAATTGAATTGAACGATGCGTCCGCCAAAATCCGTCCGTCCGATAATTTTGCAACTCAATTCTTCGCTGAAAAAAATATCCGTGCCTTCGTGAACTTTTCTGCCAGGCTTAACGAGCGTCTCCCAAGTAATCGCGTCAATTCGCCGCAATAAAAAAATTTCTACGCGCCCGCCGGTACTTTTATTGCCGATAAGTCGCGCAGGAATTACGCGGGTATCATTGAAAATCAGCGCGTCGCCCGCAGTTAAAAATTTCTGCAAATCGTAAAAATGTTCGTGGCTAATCTGTTGCGTGGCGGGATTCAAAACCATCAGCCGTGACGCATTGCGCGGTTCTATTGGTTTCTGCGCGATTAATTCTTCCGGCAATTCGTAATCAAAATCATTCAGTAACATTTAAGCCCTCTTACTTTTTCCGCAAATAGAAACTTTTATATTTGGTGAACTTTTTGTATTCTGACAAATCTCCAAAATCGGCTTCAAGGCGTTCGGCGTCCAAACGAGTATAAGTATGTTCGCGCCAAATAATCCGCCAATCTTTTCCGTCCAAAGTTTCAACTCCGCGCCTAATCATCTCAGATTTTATTTCGTCCTTAATATTTTCAATCATATTTTTAATTTGTTCGGCTATGTCTTTGAGTTGTCGAAGTTCTATAACTTTGCTGTCTAATTGAGAATTTGTCATAAAATCACCCATTTGTCAGTACAGTTTTTTAAGCGTCGTGCCGCGATAATAATGCGCCAAAATCTTATCGTACGACCAACCGATTTTAGCATAAGCCTCTGCGCCGCGCTGTGACATTCCGACGCCGTGACCGCGCCCATATCCGCTGAAAATTATTTTATCGCCGTCGAATTTCATATCAAAAAGCGTGCTGGGCAATGAAAATTTCGTCCGCAAATCATTTCCGCTAATCTGCAGATTTTTTTTCGTACCGATAATCAGCGCAAATTTCACGCGACCGGATTTGCTCCTATCAACCGCCGCTTTGCCAATTTCTAGCTTTGAAAGTTTAATCGACTTCAATTCGTTAATGTCAAGCTTAGCGGAAAAATCTTTCGCCGAAATTTCTACAGTCCAAGGTTGCGTTTTCGTCTCCAATTCGACAGCAGGCAAAAGATGAGGGGCGGCACTTCCCCAAACGTCAGCAACATTTTCAGTCATGCCGCCGCTATCCGTGTGAAAATTCGTATCGACAACGCGCTTGCCGTCCGTCACAATTTCGCCGCGCGTCTCTAAGATTATTTTGTCTGTCAAATTTTTCGCAGATTCAACGCCGCCGTAAAATTGACAATGATTGGTCGCGCAGAGGTCGAAACCTTCAGATTCATGGCGATTGCGATTTTTCAAAGTAAATGAACGCGCCGCCACAGCTTGAGCCTTCAACGCCTCAGTCGAAAAATAAACGCCCATTTCTTCGGGAACGACCCCGCGCAAATATTCTTCCACCGGCGCAAGACTTATTACATTAAGCGAATTGTTGTTTTTGTTAATCCGCACGCCGCCGAAATATTTTTTGCCATTAATCGCAGTTTGCAAATCATATCCGCCGCGAATTTCAAGGGCGTTAGCAGTCATCTCATCGAAATAAATTGTAAAATTTTCGCCCGCGTCAACTGCGCGAATAATTTTTTGAGTGTCAGCGTCAACGATATTGCACGGCGCGGACATTTGCAAATTTACTGAATTGACGCCGCGCAATATTCCTATCCGAATTTCCGGCTGCCACGCCGCATTTGCCTTTGAAAAAATCAACGCCGCCATTAACACCGTTAACAAAAATATTTTACGCATTAGCTTTTTCATTCAGAATCTGTTCAATTTTATCTTCAAGGGATTTAGTGTAAAATTTCGGGCGAATGTTACTAGCCTTCTGAACCATGGTGCGGAGATTTTTATGTAAAAGGTCAAGCGCGGGAACGTCGCTAATCAACCCAATCGCACGAGCAATATAATCTTGCGCAGAATTAATCGGCACAGCCAAGCCTTCAAGCCCAACCGCTTTCAGCATACTCAACCCCGCGCGAGAATTGCGGCGCTCGCCATAAAAACTGACAACCGGAACGCCCATATACATTGCGTCTAACGTGTAACTGCCGCCAACTTTCGGATACGGATCGAGAATCACGTCAAGGTGCGTCATTTCCTCCATATAATTCGGCGCAGCAGGGCGGAACAAAATTTTATCCATATTGAAACCAAGTTTTTTCATACGATTATAAGCGTGGTCGATTGTAGAATTACTTTCAAATTCCGGCGCGCGCATCAACATTGCTGAGTTAGTAACTTTTTCAAGAATTGCCTTCCAGACGTTTAAAATATCGTCGTTGATATCGCGGTAATTGCAAATCGTACCGAAAACAAAATAATCTCGCTTAGTGCAAGGCGCGTATTGCGGCACAGGTACATCTTCACGCATAGCATAACAAACTTGGCTCGGCAGATACAAAAGTTTCTCGGTGAAGAATTTTTCGCGCTCATTGGGCGGGTCGACAATTTCATCAGTGATAAAATAATCCATCGCTTTAATACCGGTCGTCGCCGGATAACCAACGCCGCTGATTTGAACGGGCGCGGGTTTATAGGCGAAAACTGGCAAAGCATTTCCCGCAGAATGTCCTGCAAGGTCAATCAGCACGTCAATTTTATCACTGTGAATTTTTTCAGCAATTTCGGCGTAATTCATACCCGCCACGCTCACGAAATGCTCAATGTTGTTTTTGAAAAGATTTGTATAAACGTCCTCGTTTTTATTGAGTGCGTAACAAGTAACTTCAAATTTAGTTTTATCGTGCGAAGCTATCATACCAAAATTAATCGTGAAATTTTCGCCCTGACAGAAGTTCGGCGACAAATAGCCGATTTTAATTCTGCCTTCGCGCTGGTGATATTCGGTATACGGCTGAATATTTGCAACGAGTTTCTGAAATTCAAAATGATTATTCGCCAAATCTTCACTCGGCATATAAAGATAGTGCATGCTATCAAGAGCGGCGCTGGTAAGAGCACAATGTTCTTGATAATCACGCGCCAATTTTGCCGCTTTGTCATAGTTAACAACAGCCTCGACCGGCATATTATTTATCAGCGAAAGACGCGCGCGCACTTCATGATAACGTTGCAAAAATCTATTGTCGAAGGCGGAAATGTCTTTGCCCATATCATAAATATGCTTGCCGGATTCCAAAATCGCCTCATACGCTCCAACATAATCTTTGACTAACTCTTTGCACAGCGCTATTTGCAAGAAAATTTCTGCGTCGTGAATTTCGTCGGACTGCGCGGCTAAAGTTAAATTGTACAGCGCGCGCTTAACATTGATTATATTTTCAATTTGCCCCGAATAAAAACCTGGCTCAAGCTGAATGTATTCTTCTGCGCGATTGTAATATTCTTCAGCCTGCTCGGGCGTAACCGGCGGCGCATCTTGCGGAAAGTCCGGCAATTCTTCACCATTCAGCCACGCATTGAAAATTTTCTCGTAAGCCGCCTCAACTTCCCCCATATAAATCGCGTCATTCATAACCGGCGACTCTTCCATTTTGCGGCGAATAGTCAAATGATAATCGCGAACTCTGTCCCAATCGTTTGCAAGTTCGACTGCCTTTTGAATGTATTCTTCTTCGCTGAAAGTGCAAAGTTCCTCTAAGCCGACATTAACCAGCAACGAATAGCCAAAACGCGAATTGTGCCTGTCTTGAACTAGCGTAATTACCGGCAAACCCATATACAACGCGTCGCAAGTCGTACCGCCGCCAGGATACGGGAATGTATCAAGCGCAATATCTGCGCGAGTATATTTCTGCAAATATTTCTGTTCGTCCGGCTCATAAATCAGCCTGTCAAGCGAAAGTCCAGCCTCTTGAATACGTTTGAGCGCGGCGTCAGTACCGTATTTGTCGCGAAAAGCTTTGCCCTTCAAATAAAGTTTCGAGCCAGGCACAGCGTTAACAATCTTAGCCCAAACGCGCAAAGCCTCATCAGTTACCTTGGTAAAATTATTGAAACTGATAAAAGTAATGTAACCGTTTTTGACGCAAGGCGCAGGATTTACAACAGTCGGGTCGTCGTGCCACATATAACAAAAATGACTGTGCTGCAGGCGGAGCATTTTCTCAGTAAAGAAATTTTCATTCAAACCAACAGGGTCAGTGTACTTGTCAACCATAAAATAATCGATAGCTTTAACGCCGGTTGTGTTAAACCAGCCAATGGCGCTGATAATAACGGGCGCGGGCTTGTGCGCAACCACATTCATAACATTGTTAGCCGTGTGTCCGGAAAGGTCGACAAGTATATCAATTTCGTCATCGATAATTTTTTGAGCGGCAACTTTCGGATCGTCGAACAAAATATTTCTGAAAGCGTCAACGCCTTTCTTAAATTCCTGCGCGATATTGTCTTCCTTATTTTTCGCGTAAATGTAAACTTCAAAGCGGCTCTTGTCATAGCATTTGTAAAAAGCATAACTGAAAAAAGCTACAACGTGGCGGCGAATATCCGGCGAAATGTAACCAATACGCAATTTTTTATGGCGCGGGTGAGTTGCAGGGTCGTGCTTGAATTTTTCGACGTGTTCATAAAGTTCATTGAAGCCGCAAATTTCCTCAAAAAGTTTTTCGCGGCTGACGTTTACATTGTGCAGGCTGAAAAGAAAGTTGCTGTAATCTTCGCGCTTAATCCTGTCACAGTAAACGCGCAGATTCGGATCTTTCATATCTTCCGGATTCAACTTCGCGCTGAGCTCATAATATTTCAGCGAATTTGGAGCGTCGCCGGCGTAACGGTAAGCATGCCCAAGAATATTGTAAATCATCATTCGAGTAAGCAAATCCACATTCGGCAAAGTCAACGCCTTTTCGGAATAATAAATACAGCCGCCGTAATCCTGCTTCAAATCGCAAACGCGCGAGCGTAAAAAAAGCCGATATGGCGTCGGCGGAAATTTTTGTTCAAGGTAAGTAACAGCTTTGTCAGCCTCAGCCGTCCTGTGATAATCTACATAAATCGACGCGACTTTTTCAGCCGGAGTAGGTTCGTCCGGTTCAAGGTCTGCCATTTCCTTAACAATTTCCATAGTTTTAGCTTCGTCGTGAACCGTGCCGTGATAATGGAAAAGTTCCTGCATCAATTTGTCAACTTTTTTTTTCTTCTTCTCGATTTCTTTTTTATTAGGCTTAATTTTTCGCATTAACCGTAAACCTCCAAATAAAATTACATTCTTGCAAAATATTTATCGATAAGTTATAATAAAAATCAAGAGGCAACCGATGTTCTGAACCGTCGTCGGCTTCCTCCCAAATTCGCGTTATACTTATTCGAGAAACCTGCTAACGGCGGGCTAGAGAACTACTTTAAAAGCAGCTCAAGGATATTGACGATTAAATCGCCACCGGCGATGGCGACCATGATTTTCTCAAAAGTCGTCATGCCAATCCCTCCTCCTTCGAGGAGAAAGCCGACCACCAGTCGCGCTCTTGACACAAGCGATTATAACACAAAGCTGCTGTTTAGGGTAGTTTTTTTTTGCCTAAAATTCAGCCGCCCAAATCTTAATGCGATTTTCTATGAATTTAATAATCTCCGCGTTAAAAGTTGTCGGCTCAACGCCTTTGTAATTCTGGAATTTTTTAACGGCTTGCGTCATAGTTTCCACGGCTTTTTTGAAATTTTTCTGCGCGGCGTAACATTCGGCAAGTTCGGCGGTAAATTCCGGCAAATTCGGAAAAGCTTTAACCGCCTTCAGAGCAAATCTTTCGCGCTCGTTCAAACGCTCCGGTTCATTCGATAAAATTTTTAAAATGATGCGGTACGGGCGCGTAATTTTCCGGTTAGATTTAATTTCCAGCTTAGCAAATTTTTCAGCATTGGCAAAATCGCCCAGCCCGTCGTAACATTCGGCAAGATAACCGTAAATACGCTCCGGCTCTTTCGTTTCAGCAAGCTCAGCCAACAGCATTTTCAAATTCCGCTCAGCCTTTGCCCGATTAATCGACGCAGAGTAACCGGTATGATAAATCGTCAAAATATTTTGCGGCACAACTGTAACTTTCGATAAATTTTTCCTGCCAATCCGGAGTTCCTCGTGAATTTTCCCGACGTAATGAAGGTCGCGCTCATTTTTAAAAATCCGCAGAACATAATTTGCGCCGAGAATTTTATTGCCCGCGTCAACGTCAATGTTCACCAGATAAATCAACATTCCCTGCAACTGAAATTCACCTGCGCGAGCCACGGCAAATTTGAGATTCTGCGCAGTTTCAGCCGAAAAAAATTCGTCCGCATCCAAAAAAATTATCCAATCGCCCGTTGCATTTTCCATGAAAAATCGTCCTGCCACGGCTCATTAAAAATCTTCGCGTCGAATTTTTCAGCAACTGCAACGGTTTCATCGTTCGAGCCGGTATCAACTACAATTATTTCGTCAACAAATTCGCGCAGACTTCCAATCGAACGCTCCAAATCTGCCACGCAATTTTTCACAATATAACAAGCTGAAATTTTCATCTTTTGCCCCGCTTACTTAAAAAATTTAATACCAAAAATCCCAGCGCTATTCCGCCGATTATGTATAAATCGTATTCTTTGAAAAAAGCCTCCGAGCCGTCGTCCGTCCATTTTATGTAAATCGCTATCACGACCGCCAGCACTACCAAAATATTCGATATTTGCCGCGCTCGACTTTTAAAAAAATCCATA
>CAJOIB010000036.1 GCA_905234705.1 uncultured Selenomonadaceae bacterium
AATTGCTTGACGAATTACAGCGAATCGAGATTGAACTTGGGCGCGTAAGATTGGAACATTGGGGCGCGCGCACGATTGACATTGATATTTTATTAATCGAAGGGCTGCAAATAAATTTGGAACGTTTGACAGTGCCGCATAAATTTTTGTACGAGCGGGATTTTGCATTAGTGCCACTGCGCGAAATTTCCGGTATTGAATGTAAATTGCACGGCGACGAAGTGAAAAAAGTTGCTGGCAGTCCGATGGATTTTGCTTTGAAATTTGTTGCGTGCGTCGATAAAAATCTTGGCATTGGTTTTGAAAATCAGTTGCTGTTTAAAATTCCGGCTGATATGAAAAATTTTCGCGCGTTGACTCTGAATAACACGGTGATTTATGGGCGCAAAACTTTAGCCACTTTGCCGGATTCTAAGCCGCTCGATTCGCGCAGGAATATTATTTTCAGTCGAACGCTTGATAATATTGAAAACGCTGAAATTGTGCGTGACGTTGAAAATTTGTGGCAGATTTTGAGCGCGGGCGAAAAAAATTTTGTGATAGGCGGCGGCGAAATTTTCAGTGAGCTGATACCCTACGCGGCGGAAATTTATTTGACGGTCGTTGACGCCGAAAAACCGGCTGATAGTTTTTTCCCGAAAATCAGTGGCGAATTTGAATTGACTGACGTAAAAAATTTAGGGAGCGATATTGAAATATGGACGAAAATTTTGCGGACAAGGTGATTTTGGTAATTGACGACGACGATATGAATTTGCGAATCGCGCAGATGAAAAGCTTGACGATATTCCGGTGATAATGCTGACGGCGAACGTTGACAAAACTATTATCAAAAAATGCATAACGCTGGGAGTTACGGATTACGTAAAAAAGCCGTTTATGCCGGACGAACTGATTAACCGCGTCAAGAAAAAACTTATCGAATCGGAGCGCACCATTGAGAAGATTTTAATCATCGACGAAGACGCAAAAAATTTGAGACGCCTGCAACTTACTTTGGAAGAAAATTTTCCGTACAAAGTTTTAACTGCCGCTTCGGAAATTGCCGGAATTGAAATTTTAAGCGAGACGAAAATTAGTTTGGTTATCGCGAGCGCGGAAATGAAATTTATCAGCGGTTTCAAGATTTTAAATTTTATGGCGAGCGACGAAAAATTTAGCAACGTGCCATTTGTACTGACGAATGCTGAAAATATCGTTGAAATGGTTGACAAGATAAAAAATCCGCAACCGGCTGAAACGCCCGATTCGGCAGTGATTCATTCGGGCAAAAATAAAATAGCCAATGTGGTAACGACGCTCATTGGCTACGAGTTGGACGTGAAAATTTAACTGTCATTGATTTTTAAGATTTTCGTGAATGGCAATGGCAATTTCATGGGCGAGCGGAACAGGCACGGCGTTGCCAATCATTTTGTAAGCGTCATTAGCATTTTCATAAATGAACTTGAAATTGTCCGGAAAACCCTGAATGCGCGCAATTTCCCTGACAGTCATTCGGCGATAGAGATTTTCTTTGCCTGGAACGAAACGCCGGATGTTTTGACTGATAAATTCCATTTTGGGCGCTTGCGGATGAAGTTGGCAATGACGCCCCGAAGCTTGAACGGTAAATGCCGGTTCGTCCCAAGATTTGACGCGATTTCGGCTCATAAAAATTTTGGGAAAATCTGTTGATTTACAAGTTCAATAGCCAATTAATAAAATACCGCTTAATGGCAATTTGATTCGATTGGAAATGTAAAGCGTCTCCAAAAAAACATAAATCATTTCAAAATCCTTGTGTCCGCGATATTCATTTCTAACTGCTAAAACTAAATATTCTACCCCGAACATCATGCAAGCTTGAAATAAATCCTTGAGAAATTGATTATTTTCCGTCGCTCTGCCAGCTTCAACTTCAATGACAATCCTGCCGTCATTGCTCAAAGCGTCAGCATTAAAGCTTTTGTCAATATGATTATTAAGTCCGAACAGCACAGGAATAATTATTTTCCGATTAGCAGATTTACCAGATTCAACTGAAAAACCAATTTTCACAAGATGCGGCGAAATTACGTGTAAAACTTCATCGGATTTTAAATTGTTTGTTGTAGAGTCAATCTTATTATATTCTGTTGAAAAACAATCGATAACATTTTGAATTTCTTTAGTTATTGCTACAGACCGCGGGAACAGCTGATAATTTAACATGTTATTGCCTCAAATATTCATAGCTTATCAATTTTGCGTCAAAGTTTAGCGGGATTATCCGGATTTTGTATTTTAATATTCCTTATATTTAAATTTGAAATACGAAACAAGATTTCGCGATTGTTTAAGCTT
Organism: uncultured Selenomonadaceae bacterium; assembly: GCA_905234705.1. Lineage (GTDB taxonomy): Bacteria > Bacillota > Negativicutes > Selenomonadales > Selenomonadaceae > Quinella. Next base: position 2,326 of record CAJOIB010000036.1, read on the forward strand.
AGCCATTTTTGTTCGTTGATTATGCACATAAAATTAAAATTGGAATTGATATTGCGTTGGTAAACATAACTAAAAACTTTCCATGTATTTTCAATGTGCCACATTCCGCGAATCCTTAAATAAGTTATTCCCAGCGGGTCAACTCTATTGATTCTTCCGAGTTCACGTGTTGGAGCAAATTCGACGCCTTCAATGGTTTCAACACCATTTGCGTAAATAATAGCTTTTTCAGTCCAATTCTCAACCGCGCGACAAGCATTAGAAATCATTGGATTTGAACTTGACAGCGTATGTTTAGGATAACTGCTATTCAGAGCCAGAGCAGCGTCCCGCGATTCAATTTTTTTAACTTCGATAGCATCGCCATTTTTCAACATCATATCGGGCGGGTTAGCGTCATTGCCCAAATATGAAAAAGTTTCGCTCCAGTGTTCAAGTTTTTCAGTTTCAGACAAATCAAAACTATCAGCGAAAAGATTTTTAACATATTCTTCAAGCGAATATCCCGCCGCGTTTATTCTGTTCTTTCCTGTTTGCGAAAAATCCAATACGGTAATGTTTCTTGTTGCCAAAGTTTTAATGGCGTCAATGATATTTCTCATATTCTGACCTCAAAGTGCTTAGATTTGTCGTCGTCTTTTTTAGGCGGCGATTTTTTAATTGGCGCAGAAACTTTCTCGGCGGTTGCTTTTAATCTTTCGCTTGATTCACCGAACAAATCAGATTTTTTGAGCGCGGGCTTATCGCTGATTAAAAATTTCTTGACAAAAACAACGCTCGCCACGATAACCAAAATCAGCGTGATAATCCAATAAAATCCGCCGTGCGTTTCGTGCAAATTAAGTTTGACAGGGCGCGGCGTATCGGCTGTTTGAGTATCGAATTGCATATCTTCACGCTGAAACTCGCGAAGAATTTCTTTACCGCGATTGGAATTATCCGGCTCTAAATTTGAAACTGGCGGAACTTGCATAACATTCGCGGGCTTTTCAATTTCCGGACGCGTGACTTCTCGTTTAGTCATAGCGCCTGCGCCATTTGCGACGGCATCGCGGGCGGCTTGTTCGGGCGTTGGTGAATGACGTTCGACGACTCGCGGTTCAGATTTTGGCAAAGGTTTTTCTTCCTGCGCGACCGGTTCAGATTTTCGCGGTATTGGCATTTGGAAAAGTTGGTGCGCGTCAATCATCGGCGCGTGTTCAACCGCTTCGCCCTTGTCGATTGTCGGCGGCGTTGGTGGGGTTGGTAATTTTAACGGCATCAGAGCAAATGAGCGCGCAATTCAGCGGCAGATTTATTTGACAAATACGCGGGCGGAATATCAAAAACAGTCATACAGCCGGATTTACCTTCATTTTGCAGACGAAAAGCCGCGCGAGCATAAGCCACCAAAACGCTCGTGGTAAATTCGGGGTTTGAATCCAATTTCAAGCTAAATTCGATAACGTGATTATGATTTTGCCGCTACGAAGGACAAAGCCGCCGTGCGCCAGCCCGCTATGATTTTTCTGAAGTTCCTCTTCGCTGATAAAATGAACCGTGGTATCATAATCCGCAAAATAATTCGGCATAGTTTTAATTTCACGCTCAACCGCCGCCGCGTCAGCATTTTCTTCCAAAACTACAAAACATTCGCGCAGGTGTTTTTGCCGCGTCGTCAATTCCGGATTAGAGCCGCTGCGAACTGCCTCAAGCGCCGCCTCAATCGGAATTGTATATTGCTTTGCGTTTTTAACGCCAGAAATGCGCCTAATTGCGTCAGAATGCCCCTGGCTAACGCCTTTGCCCCAAAAGGTATAATCTTTACCATTGGGCAAGATAGCATTGCTGTAGGCGCGTATAAGCGAAAATAAGCCAGGGTCCCAGCCCACTGAGATAATCGCCACGTGATTTGAATTTTTCGCCGCAGCGTCTACTCTTTCAAAATGCTCCGGAATCTTCGCGTGCGTATCGAAACTGTCAATGACGTTAAACATTTTCGCAAATTCCGGCGTCTGCACAGGTAAATCGGTCGCACTGCCGCCGCATAAAATCATCACGTCAATTTTCCCAATCCAATCAGCCGCTTTATCAGCGCTCACAACAGGTACATTCGGCGTTTGAATTTTAACAGTATCCGGATTTCTGCGCGTAAAAACTGCAACGAGTTCAACGTCCGGATTTTCTTTAACAGCCAGCTCAACGCCGCGCCCCAAATTGCCGTAACCTAAAATACCTATTTTCATTAAAAAATTGCCCCCTTAAAAAATTTCGGTATAACTATAACACAATTTCGCGCAAACTAAAAGAGCCGCCACTAAGACGCAGTGACGACTCCGTTGATTTACGTAGTGATATTCACTTATCCCTAATCACTTTTCACTGATCACTTAATACCTGCGCCGTCAAGAGCACCGCGAACGGATTTAGCCGCTGCATGCATCTTTTCGAGTTCATCATCAGTCAAAGCGACTTCAAACACGCGCATAATACCATCAGCGCAAATCATGCGGGGCATGGAAAGTGCAACGTCGGTAATTCCATATTCGCCATTCATAATAGCGGAGCACGGCAGAATTGTATGCTCATCGTAAAGAATGGATTTAACGAAACGAACGGCCGCCATAGCAACGCCGGTATTGGTAAAGCCCTTCTTATTGATAACGTCATAAGCAACGTTAATGAGTTCTTGCTCAACGGCTTTCTTATCGAGCGGTTCAGTGTGGCGGAAATATTCGTCGAGTTTTTCGAGCGGGAAGCCTGCGCAGCCTGTGGTTGACCAAGCAACGAATGCTGAATTGCCGTGTTCGCCGAGGACGTAGCCGTTAATGTTCTTCGGGTCTACTTCGTATTTGTTAGCGAGAATGCGGCGGAAGCGGTAAGTTTCAAGCATTGTGCCAGTGCCAAGAATGTAATTGCGCGGATAGCCAACTTCATCAGCGATTTTGCTGACAACGTACGTTGCAACATCAAGAGGATTGGTGATAAGGATAATGATAGCCTCTTTGGTGTGTTCAGCAACAGCGCGGAAAACGGAGTTCATGATTTTGGCGTTAGTGCCAGCGAGTTTAAGTCTGTCAGGAGTTTCGCCAGGACGAATTGACGGACCTGCGCAAATGATAACGATATTGGCATCTTTACACGCGCTGTAATCAGCAGTGGCGCGGAATTTAATATTCGTGCTGTAAACGCAAGCTGTAGCGTGGCTGGAGTCTGTTGCTTCGCCCCAAGCTTTGTCCTGATTGAGGTCAATCAAAATAATTTCGGAAGCGAGCTGGAAGTCCGCGAGTTTATTGACGACTGCCGAACCAACATTGGAAGTACCGACGACGACGATTTTCCTGCGATTGCCCATTTAAAAATTCCTCCTTATAACTTAAAAAAATTCGTTAGAGCCGGAGCTCCTTAATTGATAGTAGCTTACAACTTTTACCGCCTTTCGTCAAGCAATTTTTCTGAAATTTTTAATTTCAAAACTACCGCGTTTAGTGTATAATGCGTTAAAAAATTTTGCCACAAGGAGAATCAAATTGCTATGGGAAGTGTAACTGAAAAAGTAAAGGATAAGACAACTAATTTTGCTCAAAGAATCCAACAAAACAACATTTGGGTTAATCGAGCCACTCAACAAGAGATAATCGATTTTTTAAACGAACCGGAAAATCTTTGCACGCCTGGCTTTATCTTGCGGCGGCAACTTCAAAAAAATTTTAGCGGATTAATGGCGAAAATTCCAGGCGCGGAGGATTGCGCCGATTTGACAAATTCCGGCAATGTCGCTTGGACTGATACTTTTGTTGCAAGTTTGTCCAGCGAGCTCGAATCAGAAATTTTTGACGGATACGGCGATGCTAAACTCGGCATTAAAAAAGAACAGTGGCACAAATATTTGAACGACGAAGCTTTTTGCAACAGGGAAACCGCGATTAAATTGATTTTTGCGCTGAATATGGACGGCGAGACGGCGGCGAAATTTTTGCTGTCAAATAATTACAGTTTGCTGAGCGTCCGGAATCCATTTGAATACATCTGCATTTTTTGTTTAAGCGGCGGTTTTTCATATAAAATCGCTCGGGAAATTTTAACCGAATTTGAAGAAAAAGTTAATGCTCTTCCAATAACATCAGATAAAAAGCCTAAGCCAATTCCAAATATGACCGTTCCCATAAAAAATAAATTGGCGGCAATCTTGAATAGCAAAAAAACTTTCGACACGAAAAAATCCGATTTGGTATCGTACATGATTAAAAATCTGCGCGAATTTACCGTGAAAGTTAAGCGACCAAATAATTCTTCGGAAACTAAATATGCTGACGGATTTTCTTTGCAAAATATCGCTATGCTGAAATTGCTGTTGAAATATCTGGTGATACTTTACCCGCACCATTACATTATTTTCGACCAGATTAAATTGCTCGACGGCGAGATACCCGTTGACGCAAATGGCATTCCAAAAGTTTACAGACATTTGACAAAGGCTATGGTGGATTCGCAAGATATTCACTTGATAGGTTTTGACACATTACTGGTTTTAAATCCCAAAAGCGCATTAAAGCGCGCCTATGACCGGATACCTTTCAATAACAGCGTGATTTTGCCAATGAAAAATCTTTCGCAGACGCTCCGCTCCATTTTTCGCGCAGTCGAACGCCCAACCAATTCGCAGGATATAGACCGCAGTACAATTATGTTGCTGACGTATTTTTTTATAACCGGCTACCTTTATTCGGATGTACAAAACTTCAAAAATTTTACAGACCAATTCGCGGCAGATACCGCCAATGTTGCTCAAAATAAAAACACTTCAAAATTAGTTTTCGCCATCGCGGGAATCAAAGACACGCTCGATAAAATTTCTTTCAGCGCAAATCCTCTGCAAGATTATATCAACATTATCAACGTCTTTCTTAAAAGTTTTGGTTTCAGCGAATGTTATTTGCCGTTTGTTTTGGATAGGTTTATTTTGCTGTGCCTTATCACAGATCCGACCGCCGTTCAAGCTAATGCTCTTACTTATCTTGCGCATTTGGTTATTCACGAAAATTATATTCAAATCGCGCAGGGCAATATTAAACCAAATTAAACAAGGAGAATCCAAATGGACGACAGAAATTTTTTAAGCGACAACACCGTGCTGATTGACGACAAGGGAAATAAATACACGCTTAAATCGAAAATTGGCGGCGGCGGCAGTTCCATATTGTATAATGCTGTTCGTGAGGATAGTCAGCGGCTTTTTGTTGTCAAGGAATGTTATCCGCGCTCCAATGAATTTGAATTTGTGCGTAAAAATGGCGTGGTTTGCAGTGCGGACGGTGACCCCGACGCCGAAGAGTATTTAAATTTGTTGCGGGCTAATATGCGTCGTGAAAGTGAAATTGGACAAACTATCGCTCGCTATACCGGCAGGACAATTTCTTCGTTGCAGGATTTAAATATCGTCAAAATAATTCCAGGCGATATTGACAGAATAATTTTCGGAGAAAAAATTTATGAAGTAACTGACGCGCATTTTGTTTTGATGGAGCAGGCGGAAGGCGAATTTGCGAAAGCGCGCGGCTGGTTTTTGCCGGATTTGTTGAATGAATGTCAAAAGCCCGCTCAAAAAGATTTTCCGCTACGAAATGGCGGCTTGCCTTCGCCCTATGTGGCGGCGTGCGTCATTGAAGAATTGCTTAAATCTCTGCGCGATATTCATTGCGCCGGTTATATTCACGGCGACGTGCAGGACGGCAATTTTTTTCTGATGGGGCAAAATCCCAGGATTGGCGATATTGGCGTTGGGCAACTGTTAGACTTTGGAACTGCTCGCAAAATTTTGGAAGATGGCGCAACTGAAATTGTAACCGACCTTTTCAGCACGCCTGGCTATAAATCGCCTGAAATGTTAAGCGAGGACGGCGAATTGAGATTGACGCAAGCGACGGATATTTATTCAACCGGCTGTATGATGCTTTATCTGCTAATGGGAATGCAATTCAAAGATGATTGGGGCGAAAGTCTTGCTGAAGGTTTTCCAATAAATTCGCTTGTAAATACGTCGGTCATTATTTCCGGCGGTTATCAGTTAAAGGCGGCTAATCTTTTTGAGCAAATTTTAACCAAGGCGCTGAAACAAAATCCCGCCGAGCGTTACCAAAATGCTGACGAAATGCTGACTGATATTTTGAAGTTGAAAAAGTTAGTCGAGCCGCCGAGGTTTTTACTTTCGCCGAATCTTTCGCGCAGTCCTTACTTTGTTGAAAACAGCCGCGACGCTGAAATTGCCGCCTTGCAAAATGACATTCAAAATACAAATCCGCTGTGGATATGGGGAATTGGCGGCATTGGCAAAACTGAGCTGGCGATGGAATTTGCGCGCAAACAGATTGACGCAGGTATGAATGCTTATTTCGTGACATACCGCGGAACTATGCGGGCAACGATTTTGGCGCTGGATTTTTCCGGCTATCACTTTGAATTTGACGGTGCGGGCGACGCCGCTGAAAGTGAATACCGCGAGCGCTTGAATATTTTGAAGGAAGATTACAAGGGCTGTCTGCTGATTGTCGATAATTTTGAAAGTGAAAACGTTGAGCTTGCCGCCCTTCAAGCTGAGCCTGCCTATCAAGATATTATCGGCTTGGATATGCATATTTTGTTCACAACGCGGTCGCGCCCGAATACGCCTGCGTTGGAACTGGGCACGCTCACTGAAAAAAATGCTTTGACGCTTTTCAAATCCATTGCGAAAATTAAGCGCGGCGAACTTCCGATTATTAAAAAACTCCTGCGCGAAGTGCAATTTCACCCAATGGCGGTTGAACTTTTGGCGCACACTTTGGACGAAGGCTGGGGAACAATTTCCGCCAAAGAATTACTCGCGCGGCTCAAAACTGAAAATTTAAATTCGCCGAATTTGCCGGACGTCACCATAAAAAAAAATCAAAGCGTGAATGAAGCGAAAATTTATGAGCACATCCGAACGCTGTTTAATATTTTCAATCTGGATGATAAGTACCGCGAAATTCTTTGCCACACGACGCTTTTGCCGCTGGACGGAATTGACGCGGCGGAATTTCTTTTGAGTGAAACCGGCGTAAAACAAAATCAGCTGAAAACTTTGGAAGGGCGCGGCTGGATTCGTCGGCGGCGCGAAAATAATCGCCTGTACATTCACCCGCTCGTGCGCAGTGTTTTTAAAAATGAACTCAAACCTGCTAACGCCGATTGCAAAGATTTTCTGTCAAATTTGTGGAACAGGCTCGATGATAAATATCCGCCAGTCATTGAACTTTTCAGACAAGCCGCTGAACTTTACGAGCGCGCGATTAAGGATTTGGGCGACGCGGACGGCGCAAATAATTTTCACGCGGGATTTTGTTCAATTATGGCGGGAGATTTTGCCAGAGCGGCGATTTTTGAAGACAGGGCTGTTGCATTGGCGGAAGCGGCGGCTGATAAAAATCTTGATATGGCGCGGCTTTACAATGACGCGGGCGTTGCCTATTTGAATTTGTACGACGTTGACAAGGGTATGAATTATTTGGAGCGGGCGATTCAGATTTTGACGAACGACGCGCCCGAAGATTATAACGCGGCAAATATTTTCGCGAATGTCAGCAACATTTATATAGATTTGGGCGATTATGACAAGGCGATTAATCTTGCCGAACGCGCGGTGAAAATTTTTGAAAAGACGCCGCCGAAAATTAAATTTGAGCAGATTAACGCCTATCAAACATTGGGACGCGCCTTTACTTTTGCGAAAAATTATGACGCTGCTTTGAAAAATATTAAAATCGCCGTGAAATTTTTGGAAGAATTGACGCCGGACGGTTCGGCTGATTTGGCTAAATCTTATCGGAATCTCAGCGAAATTTACGGTCTTACCGGTGATATTGAAAATGCCCTTGCCTATGCTTCGCGCGCGCTTAAATTGCAGGAAAAATTTTTGCCCAAAAATCACACTGAGATAATTACTTCGTACAATTTGATTGGCGAAATTTACCGATTAGCCGGAAACGACGCCGAGAGTAAAAAATTCTTTGACAAAGCGGCGCGCGCCATTAAAATTAATCAAGAGCGAAATTGGAAAAAAATTCTCGCCCAAACGCTTGAGATTATTGACAGCGGAAATTTGGACGCGACGGATTTTGTTCACCATTACAGGAACGCGGCGGAAAATTATTTGAACTTGGGCGATATTGACAACGCGCTGAAATATATTCGTGCCGCTGAAAATAAAATTCCCGAAATTGCCGATTCGCTTGAAATTTCGCTGACCTATTCGACATTCTCAAAAATTTATGAGGCTCAAGAAAATTTCGACGCTGCCGTTGAATACGCTGAAAAAAATTTTAGTGCTATCGCGCAGGACGATTTTAACAATTTGAGTACTGCGTGCCTGCGCCTGGGCAATCTTTATTGGCGCGTTAAAAAATTTTCTGAGGCGATTGACGCTTACGAAAAATCCATTCAGTTTCAGCTGAAGTACGCTTATCCGGATTATGATTTTATCGATACCGCGAAAGTTTCAATCGCGCTCACTTTTAAAGATATGGGACGCTTTGACGAAGCCGAAAAAATTTTGCAGGAAGTTTTGACGCGAAAATCCCAGTTTTATCCGGATTCGCACCGCACAATTCAGCAGCTGAAAAATTTGCTGGCGGGCGTTCGCGCAGAGAAAAATTTATAGATTGGAGATAAACACTTGAAAGTTGAATTGCCGTATTTTAAAATTGGCGCGTCATTGGGCGGGCAACAGGATTGGTTTCCGGAATACATGATGCGGATTGGCGGGTGCGCGGCGGTGACTGCGTGCGATTGTTCGATTTATTTTGAGCTGTATAAAAATTTGCACGGGCTGTATCCTTTCGACAAAAATAATTTGACGCGCGCGGATTACATAAAATTTTCCAACGTGATGAAACCGTACCTTCACCCGCGCTGGCAGGGAATTGATAAGCTTGAAATTTACATTGACGGCTTTACAAAATTTCTGCGCGACCGCGGCGAAAACGATTTAAAACTTTTGCCGTGGGACGGACACCAGGATTTTAAGGCGACGCACATGGTTTTGAAATTTCAAATTGACAATGGCTATCCGATACCGTGCTTGAATTTGTACCATAAAAATCCACTCCTGCGCGATTATGTCTGGCATTGGTTTTTGCTGACGGGCTACGAAAATGTTGACGATAATTGGCGCGTCAAAGTTGTTTCGTACGGCGTGGGGCGCTGGTTTGATTTTGATATGCTATGGGATACGGGCTTTGCGAATCGAGGCGGTTTGATTATTTTTCAGTAAGGGGTGAATTTTTTATGCGGAAAATTGTTTTGACTGCGATTTTTATTTTAACGCTGATTGTTCAAAGTTTTGTGAGCGCCGCCGATTTTGAAAGCGCCGATTGGAACAGAGCGCCGCGCATTGGCAATAAAAATGATTTCGTGGCTTACATAAAAAATTGCGAGCAAAATTGTCAAACGCTTATTCCGATGTATCTTGCTAATGATTTGGTTGTCAAGGGCGAAGAATTTTTGAAATTTACGAGCGCGATTCAAGCTGTCAACACGACTTTTGAATACAAGAACGGTAAACCAAATCGCGTGTTGTATGAAGTCCAATTTTACCCTGGCGCGAGAGTTGAATATGCGTATCGTACCGGCAACACTTCAATTCTTACCGGCGATGAGCGGCAACTTTACGCCCGCGCTGTACAAATTGTTGGTGAAGCGAAAAGACAGCCTACCATTTTGCGCCGCGAACTTTACATTCACGACGCCATTACTCAAGCGTCAACTTATTACACAGAGTCAAATCAGAAATTGGGAGCGCGTTATCTGACGGCGATTGGTGCGCTGATTGACGGGCGGGCGAATTGTCAAGGTTACGCTGACGCTTTTTATATGCTCGGCAGAATGTGCGGTTTCAACGTTGGTAAAATTAATGGCGTTGCTAAAGAGCCACACACTTGGAACACGATCGAATTTGGCGACGGCAGATATTATTGTGTCGACGTGACTTGGGACGACCCTTCTTTTAAAATGAATGAAGGCGGCGAATATAACAATTATATTTACTTCAACGTGCCGCTTGAGATTATAAAGTCAACTCATAATTGGGAGCGGAATTATTATCCGCAAATTGTGCAGAAGGCTGACGGCAGATATTTTTATATGACGAAGGAATTTAGCGAAACGCGCGGCAAATATTTTGGTTTTCATTCGCGGACGGCGGAAGATGCGCTGAATTATATTGCGCGGCGGATTGCCGATGAAGGTTGCCGCTTATCTTGGGCGATGGTTCCTTACAGTTCCAAATACGCTGATACAAGTTTTGTTGGTCAGCGGCTGGTCAATGAAATTTTGCCGCGAAATTATCATTTTGCTGCGAAAGCCAGAATGAGCGTCACGCATTGCGGCAATTATCTTTTCATTACGGTTGATGCCGTGAGGAACAATTAAGCTATGAAAAAATTTTTATTGAGTGCGGTATTTCTGCTGATTCAAAATGTAGCGAGCGCCGCCGATTTTTACAGCGTTGACTGGGACAATGCGCCGGAATTTAGCAACAAAGCGGATTTTGCCAAATACATTTTGAAGTGCGAAAGTCATTGCCAGGAAATTATTCCGGTAGTTTTTCTTGGTGATTCGTTCATGGACTTGGAAGAATTTTTGAAAATCGCTAAAAATACTCAACAGGCAAAAATGAGCTGGCTCAATGACGATGACGGCAAATTTGTTTTGGTTTTGTACGAAACTAAAATTTACCCTGGCGCGAAAGTTGCCCACGCTTATTTAACCGGCGATACTTCGATACTTTCTGCGGACGAAATGCAACTTTACGATGCGGCGGTTCACATTGTCGAAAAAGTTAATTACAATCACCCGACCGATTTGCTGAAGGAACTTTTGATTCACGACGAAATTGCTAATCGCGTTTCATATGTCGAAGTTGAATTTGGCGAAGAAATTTCCCGCGCTAACAATGCTCTTGGTGCTATTATCGACGGCAAAGCTGGTTGTCAAGGTTACGCTGACGCTTTTTATATGCTCGGCAGAATGTGCGGCTTCAATGTCGGCAAAATTCAAGGCACGCTGAATAATGACAGCCACGTTTGGAATACGATTGAATTTGGAGGCAAATATTATGGCGTTGACGTGACGGTGAATGACGATTTTTTCAAGGCAGGTAGCAATAATTATTTTTATTTCAATGCGCCGCTTGAGATTATGCAGGTAAAGCACAAATGGGACAGCGCTTATGCTCCGGCTTTGCAACCGACCATTGACGATAAATATTTTTATTTCGCGCAGGAATTTTGGGATACGCGCGGCAAATATTTTGGTTTCCACAGCAACACTGCGGAAGATGCGCTTGATTACATTGCACAGCGGGCGGTTAAGCAGGGTTTCAGATTTTCCTGGGGAATTTCTCCGCTTGACGCCGATTGCGCCGATATGAATTTTGCTACGAATCGCTTGCAGGATATTTTGACTGGCAAATATAATTTTCCGGCTCACGTAGATTTAGCTGTAGTGCGGCGCGGAAATTGGCTGTTTTACTTTGCTGACATTACGGCGAAACATTAAAATTTTGGGGGTATGATTATTTTGGACGAAAATAAAAAAGCCGTCGCGCAGGACGACAATAAAACTATCGTGGAGAGTACGACCATTGCTGACGTTTACCGCGCCGATAAGCAACTTTCTGGGATTGTGAAAAAGACGCGGCTGATTTACAGCGATTTTTTTTCTGAGCAAAGCGGCAATGAAGTTTTTCTCAAACCGGAGAATATGCAGCACACGGGCGCGTTCAAACTTCGCGGAGCGTACAACAAAATCAGCCAGCTCACCGCCGAAGAAAAAGCTAAGGGCGTTATAACTTCGTCGGCAGGGAATCACGCGCAGGGCGTAGCGTTTGCGGCTCAGAAATTGGGCGTTAAGGCGGTAATTTGTATGCCCGCTACTACGCCGATTTTGAAAATTGAAGCGACCAAGGCTTATGGTGCGGAAGTTGTTTTGCACGGCGATAGTTTTGATGACGCCTATTTGCACAGTCTTGAACTTCAGAAAAAGCACGGATATATTTATGTTCATCCGTTTAATGATCGTGAAGTTTTGCTTGGGCAAGGTACGACGGCGCTTGAAATTATTAATGAGCTGAAAGACGTTGACGCGATTTTAGTGCCGATTGGCGGAGGCGGATTTGCTAGTGGCGTTTCATTGGCGACGAAACTTGTTAGTCCGACGGTTAAAGTTATTGGCGTTGAACCGGAAAATGCAGCGTGTATGAAGGCGGCGCTTGACGCTGGAAAAATTTTGACGTTGAAAAGTGCTGATACGGTTGCTGACGGTTGCGCCGTGAAAACTGCTGGTACTTTGACTTTTGAGTTTTGTAAAAAGTATCTCGACGAAATTATCACTGTTAACGAAATGGAAATTATGAGCGCGCTGTTGAGTTTGATTGAGAAGCACAAGCTGATTGCGGAAGGCGCAGGCGTATTGAGTTTGGCGGCGCTGAATAAGCTTAAATTCAAGGGCAAAAAAGTTGTGGCGATTGTGAGCGGCGGCAATATTGATATTTCGACGTTGTCGGGATTAATTGACAAAGCGCTGATTGCGCGCGGCAGAATTTTCTCGTTCGCGGTACAGTTGCCCGATAAACCTGGTGAACTTTTGAATATCGCTAAGATTTTGTCTGAAGAAAATGCTAACGTTGTCAAGCTCGACCACAACCAGGCGCTGGTTACGAACAGTTTCAAGAAAGTTTTGCTTGGCGTGACGATTGAGACGCACAATCAGCAACACATTGACAGAATTGTTAAGGCGCTGAATAAGCACGGCTACGAAATTGAGAAAATCGATTTGCTCAGATAAAATAATCAGTTCAGCATTTCTTTTTAGAAAAGAAACGCTGGCAAAGAAAATCGCCCGCGCTTAATTAATTCGCTTCCAGCTCATTAGGGGCGCGGGCGGGGGTTCGGGGGCGCGCGTCCGTGCGCGCCTCTTATTTTTTTGTTAGTAAAATTTTTATTTGTCGCTGTAAGTTATATAATCTCTGTCGTCCTGCGCGAAAGTTTCATAACCTGTAGTTTGAATTTCCGTCACAGAATATTTATCCGCTGTTATTTCGCTAATATCCTCAAGTCGCGCAGTACCAGAAATAAAATTGTCGTCTTCAAATAAATCCGCACTACTCGCCATATTGGAATATTTTTGCGTGGTCGTGTTGTTGCTCGCGTCGGTGATTGTAATGTTCTTGTTCTTGCCATTTTTCACTGTCAAAGTCCCGCTGCCAATCGTAAAGATAACATTACTGCCGCTGTAAGCTGTCTTTGAAATTGTACCGCTTGTAATTTTAATTTTATCACCGCTCGCATAATCCGCTATCACATCTTTGCCGTCGCCGTTGCCATAAACAAAAACGTCATTGCCCGCGCCACCCGTCAAGGTATCATTACCAGCTCCGCCATACAAAGTATCCGCGCCCGCATCGCCATAAAGTTTATCATTGCCAGCGCTGCCATAAATCTTATCATTGCCGTTGCCGCCGTAAATCGTATCATTTCCTGCTCCGCCGTCGATTGTGTCAGCGCCAGAACCGCCTTTCAACGAATTTGCCTTCGCATTGCCAACAATTTTAATCGTTCTGGTTAAAGCAGTGGCGTTAACTTTCGTAACTGTTGAAGCGTAACTTGCCAAATCTATTGTCGAGCCAGTGAACGCTGAAGTTGCGGTAAGTGTTGCGCTTTTAACGGAAATGCCAGCGGGCAAAGTCGAAATTGGATAAATATTCGTGGTTTCGTTATCATTTGAATCTATGACGGTTATATTTTTATTTTTGCCATTTTTAACAGTCAATTTGCCCTTGTTCGTAGTAAGAACGACATTTGAACTGCTAAGACTCGCGCCAGTGATTGACGCGCCAGAGAGTTTAATCTTATCTGCGCCCGCCGTGTAATCTTGAATCAAATCATTTCCGCCGCTGTAAATATAAACGTCAGCGCCTGCGCCTAAACTTACCGTATCATTACCAGTTCCGCCGGAAATTGTATCAGCACCCTTGCCGCCTTTCAAAGAATTATTTGCAGAACTGCCAATAATACTGACGCCGCTTGTTAGAGCCGCCGCATTTACTTTCGTAACTGTCGACGCATAATCAGCTAAATCAATTTTGTTACCAGTGAACTTAGTATTTGCTGTTAAAATTGCGCCGCTAATGGAAATTCCGACGCCACTGCCATTATTACCGCCCGTGATACTTGGAGTAACAACACCTATACTATCGTCATATGTTCCATTAATGTTGACATTAAGAGTTGCCGCGTCCTTCAGCAAAATTGAGCCGCTACCGACTTTTACATTCAAATCATTGCCGCTTTTTACAGTTGAATATTTCGCGCCGGTAATTTTCAATGTTCCATTAAAATTATAAATTACGTCATTGCCATCGCCATTTGAATATCGATAAATTCTTTCCAAATGTGACATTTCTTTGCTTGTGGTAATTGTATCGTCGCCTTTTCCCGCGTCTATCGTTTGACCGCTACTTTGAGCTATTATGTAATCATTACCCGCATCGCCAAAAATCCAAATTTCGTGATTACCTCCTTCGATATCTTCGATGGTATCGTTACCGTTACCGCCGAAAATGGTTAAACATCCACGCTCATTAGTCCAATCTAAAGAAATTGAATCGTCGCCATCTCCGCCATAAACTGAGGTTCCATTGCCGTATGAAGGCGCGTATCCTGAATACTTTGAACCAGCGGAATTAAAATTTATATAAACTGTATCATTACCCGCGCCCGCGTAAATGATATTATCAAATATAACCTCAGAGTAACCACTGTGGCTACTGTAACCGCCTTGTAGAGTACCGTCACAGGAAATATAATCGTTGCCTGCGCCGCCATAGATTGTTACCGCTGAAGCTCGGCTCTCGATAACGTCATTTTGGGCAGTACCGTTAATTTCTCGGTAGTTTGTAAAATTTTTAATCACGTTTCCTGTAGATGGAATAGTGAAGTTGCCTCCCTCGATTCTTATACTTTTATTGCTTGCACCGTCTAAAGTTATTGCGCCGCTGCCAATAACACTAATTACAAAATCATCACCACTTTTCAGTGTCGTGTAATACGAGTTGTCAATGATTGAGATTTTACTTTCCAGATTGTAATTGTAGATAATATCATTACCGTCGCCGCTGGCGTACTGATAATTAAACGCGTGGCTGTCTTCAATACCATAAATGGTATCATTGCCTGTTCCGGCGTTTATGCTTGTGAAATCGGTATTCCAAAAACCTGTTCCGAGGCTAATTTTATCATTGCCTGCTCCACCATAAATTGAAACTGAACCAAAAGTATCAATTATAAAATCATCACCCACTCCGCCATCAAGCAACACGTTGCCACCATATACGTTATTAATGGTGTCATTACCCGCGCCGCCGTATATAGTTTTACTATGTCCGCGGTTATAAATGCTGTCATTTCCAGAGTTGCCGTAAATTACATCGTAATTTCCGGTATTTTGTATTGTATCATCTCCATTCGTACCATAAAAATTCCCCGAAAAACGTTGAATGTTAAAATTCATCTTGCTCATAAAGAATCGTCCTCCTCAATAAAAAATAATTATAATATCCTCAAAATAAATTATACATTCTGCAATTTTGCTTTGTCAATATATAACTTTAGATTTATAAAAATTTTGTCAAACAAAAAAGCCGCCCCTATCGAAGCGACTCTGAATATTTAATTTGTGAAAATTTTATTCGTCTCTGATAACGAGATTTAATTTGCCGGAGCGTGGGTGGAACATTAAGCCGTGAACTTTGACATCACGCGGAATGAGCGGGTCATTTTTCAACAATTTCACAACGTCACGAACATTTTGCTCGGGGTCTTTGAAACTGTCAGCCCATTCGACAAGGTCTTTTTCAACCATTTTAATCGCGTAGGGAGAAACGCCGCGCGAGAGCATTGCATTGGTTAAACTTTCGGACGTGGTTTTTTGCATACCGCATTCGTAATGCCCAACAACTGCAATTTCTTGAACGCCCAGTTCGTAAATCGCGACCATTAAACTTTTAACCGCAGTATCGAAAAGCCCCGTGACGCAATTTCCAACGGTTTTAATGATTTTAGCGTCGCCGCGCTTAATGCCCATTGCTGGCTCTAAAAATAAAGTCGTGCGAGTATCCATACACGTTAAAATTGCCAATTTTTTACTCGGAATCTTGCTGTCGTGGTGATCTTCGTGCTCGTACGCTTT
>CAJOIB010000037.1 GCA_905234705.1 uncultured Selenomonadaceae bacterium
TGAAGGGTTGCACGGCATCATTGCCAAATTTTCCAGCGATAAAGTTGTAAGCAAAGTTTGACAGCCCAATCGCGCCGCCGCCAAGCCCGCCTCAATTCCCGCGTGCCCCGCGCCTATTATTATCACGTCATATTTTCCCGCCACAAACATTAAAAATCTCCCCTAAAACTTTTTTTGTTAAAAATTGTAGCATTTTCCATTTGACAGGTAAATAAATCTGTTGCAAAATTTTCGCCGGTTGTCCTAATGTAACAACATTTTTCAAAATGCGCGTGTTAATATTTGTCGTAAAATTAATCTGGGAGGCATTGATTATGGTTAATTGGACGAAACATTGTCTGTACTTGCTGCTCTGGAGCGGAAGTTTATTTTGGGCGCTCACACATGAAGTTGGTCTTTGGAATTTTTTACATTGGCTGGCATTCCTGCTGTTATTTTTCTTGGTAACCACGTACAAACATTTGGGAAAAATGCTGATGGTTGCTGTAATATTGGGAGTTGTGAGTGCATTTACGCCGGTTGGTGCAGTAATTGCGGCGGTGTCATTTATTTTCGTGATATTGAAATTTAAATTTTTCCTGCAGCATTTGAAAGCAATAGCTGTCGGCGTGTATGTTTATTTCGGATATTTGGCGATTGCGTTAATATTCCACTGGATTTTTCCTTATGCAGCCACTACCGCGGCGGTCGCGGTTACGCTCATAGCCACCGCGATTTTCCACGTATTTACCAACAAAATTTATAAGCGCGGCTACGATACCGATAAAGCCTTCACAATTATTGGAATGACGCCGTGGACAATAATATCGGTATTTCTGCCGTTTCTCAGAATCGACTTTGAAGGGCAGGAAGTTTTTCACGGCTTATTTTCCGATCACGCCAGTATCGACATTCACACGCACATTTCGCCCGAAGAAATTTTCAACGACGATATTGCCGACGCAATGCACGAAATGGGCATTACCACGGCGGACGTAATTAAGGCGACCGGTTTTGACATCAACGACGTTATGAACGTTCAAGAAGTTTCGCAGGCGTTGCAGGCTTCGGTTATCGGCTCTACCGCTTACGGCTTATTCAAAGCCTCAAATATTCGCAATGAAGACGGCACTGTGGAAATTATTTCGCCCGTCGACGATACCCATTCCGTTATCAAAAATCAGGACGGCGAACAAATTGGCTCGATTTATCTTGACAAAGAAAATAATCGCGAAGTCGTTGTTCTGAAAAATGGTTTCGCTTACACCATTGACAACACCACCGGCAATATCGTTGACGGCGAAGGCAAAATTTTGGGCAGGATAATTAAAGCTGACCAGGACACGCGACTTTTAATTGACGCGAATAATAACGTTATAAGAAAATTTGAGGCTGACGGTACAATTTTGGACAACAATAATCACGAAATCGGCGTTGCGGCTGTTTAAAATTTTTATTTGCCGATACAAAATTTGCTGAAAATCTCATTGATAACGTCGTCCGTTACGGATTCGCCCGTCAGTTCGCTCAAAAGTTCCAGCGCCGTCCGCAAATCGATTGAAATAAAATCTATGCCGATATTTTTTTTGAGAGTAACGCGCGCCTCTTCCAGATTTTTCACTGCGCGACGAAGTAAATCAGCCTCGCGCTCATCTCGAACAAAATTCATTTCAGCGTCGACATTACCAACTTTTTCAGCAATAGCGGCTAAAAATTTTTCAATGCCCAAATTTTTCTTCACCGAAATTGGAATAAATTTTTCAAAGCGCGTCGTGTCAATAACCTGTGGCAAATCAGCCTTAGTCAGCAAAATAATCGCACTGCGCCCTTCAATCAGTTTCAGAATTTCAAAATCTTCATCAGTCAATTCGCGCGAACCGTCAAACAGCGCCAAAATTAATTCTGCGCGACCGGCACAATCCCGCGCCCGCTCAATTCCAATTTGCTCAACCGGATTATCAGAATTTCTAATACCGGCGGTATCGATAATTTTCAGCGGAACGCCGCCAATATTCACAAATTCCTCAATGCTGTCGCGCGTCGTACCAGGAATATCGGTGACAATGGCGCGCTCAGTTTCAGCCAAAAAATTTAGCAGGCTCGATTTGCCAACATTCGGCTTGCCAATAATCGCAGTTTCTAAACCTTCGCGCAGGATTTTACCCGTCCGCTGATTGTCAAGGAAAATTTTAATTTCGGCAATCTGCGCGGCGATTTTTTTGTCAATATCTTCAATAAAAATGGCGTCAATATCATCTTCCGGAAAATCAATCAACGCTTCGATATGCGCCAGCACGCCGAGAATATCTTGACGTATCCTGTGAATTTTCTTTGAAGTTTTGCCGGAAAGTTGATTTTGCGCAATATTCAACGCGGTTTTAGTTTTCGCTTGAATGACGTCCAAAACCGCCTGCGCCTGCGTCAAATCCAATCTGCCATTTAAAAAGGCGCGCTTAGTAAATTCGCCGCGTTCAGCCGCCCGCGCGCCCGCTTGAAAAGTTAAACTCAAAACTTCGCGCAGAACTTCAACGCCGCCGTGACATTGAATCTCAATAACATTTTCGCGAGTATAAGATTTCGGCGCGCGCATAATTAAAACAATCGCCTCATCGACAACTTCACCGGAAAAATTTATCACGTGCCCAAAAATAATTTGCCTGTCCTGCGCGACGCTCAAGTCTTTATCAAAAATCTTATCGGCAATGGCAATCGCATTTTCGCCGCTGATTCTGATAATCCCAACGCCCGCCGTGCCAAGCGCCGTGGCTATCGCACTTATCGTATCTTCAGTTTTCAAATTATCACCCCGCGCCAATTATACACCACGAAAAAATTTTCTAAAAACTTTTTATAAAGCGTTGATAAAAAATTTCCCGTGATATATAATGCAAGCGTTTGAAGATTAATTTTTTTTGTTGTGAAAGGTGGTATTTTTATGGAAATTGCTTTCTGCCGAATCGATGATCGTCTGATTCATGGACAGGTCGCAACAGTCTGGTCGAAGGTTACAGGCTGCAATCGTATCATGTGCGTCAGTGACGAAGTTGCGAAAGACGAATTGCGCAAAAAACTTTTGCTCCAAGTTGTTCCTCCTGGACTTAAAGGCTATGTCGTTTCAGTCGAAAAGGCTTGCGAAGCTTACACCAACCCGAAGTTCGATTCTTTCAAAACACTGTTCCTGTTCACAAATCCAACTGATGTTGTTCGCGCAGTGAAGGGCGGTATTCCGTTCAAATCCGTTAATCTCGGCGGAAAAACTTTTAAAGATGGCGACACAATGATTTCACAGGCAGTCGGCGTTAGCCCCAAAGACGTTGAGGCGTTGAAAGAACTCCTTAGCATGGGCATCGAAGTCGAAATGCGTAAACTTGCTAACGATACGAAAGTTCCGGTTGAAGAAGCATTGAAGGCTAAAGGTCTCTGGTAAGACGTAAATTTTTGTTCGGCAGTTGCGGAATTTTCTTGCGCCTGCATTTTGCCGTGTACAAAAAAATCGTCGATTCGGCTAATCAATTTTTTTTGCATTATTTTCGGTCTTTGAAAAATTTATATTAAAGTAAGGGGTGTTTTGTGCTATGACAGTTGTATTGCTATTTATAGTGGCATTGATAACAGGTTTTGCGGCGGTCTTGGACGAAGCGCAATTTCACCGTCCGGTCGTAGCATGTACAATGACTGGCGCGGTTCTCGGAGATCTGACTACAGGTATTATTCTTGGCGGTACACTCGAAATGATGGCTCTTGGCTGGATGAACGTTGGCGCGGCTATGGCGCCTGACGCGGCTTTGGCGTCCGTCGTTTCAACTATTTTGGTTATTGTTGGTCATCAAAGCATTGGTGCAGGTATCGCATTGGCTGTTCCGCTTGCGGCGGCTGGTCAAGTTTTGACAATTTTTGTTCGTACTATCACAGTTTTCTTCCAGCACATGGCGGATAAATACGCCGAAGAAGGCAGTTGCCGCGGCATTGAAATGTGCCACTGGGCAGGCTTGCTCCTTCAAGGTTTGCGCGTAGCTATCCCGTCCGTTGCTATCTACATGGTTGCAGGTACTGACACTGTTAATAATGCACTTAATTCTATTCCGGAAGTTATCACGCGCGGTTTGCAGGTCGCCGGCGGCTTTATCGTCGTTGTCGGTTACGCTATGGTTATCAATCTTATGAACGCGCAAAAATTAATGGTTTACTTCTTCCTGGGCTTCCTGCTCGCAGTCTTTACTGATATTAACCTTATCGGCTTTGGTGCTGTTGGTGCAATTTGCGCTTACTTCCATATTCAAACAATGCAAATGAATATCGACATTGAAGAAGCGGCTAAAACCGGCGGCGGTGGCGGCGTCGAAGGCGACGACATTGACGATTCCGATTTGATGTAAGGAGGCGAACAAGATGGCTGGAAAAGTTACCAAAGATGATTTATTTTGGGTATTTGTAAAATCTAACTTCCTGCTCGGTTCGTTCAACTTCGAGCGTATGCAGGCTATGGGCTTCTGCGTGGCGATGATTCCGATTTTGAAGAGAGTTTATACCGGCGACGATTTGAAAGCCGCTCTCAGACGCCACCTGGAATTTTTTAACACTCAACCGTTCGTAGCTGCGGCTATTATGGGTATTATCGGCGCTATGGAAGAAAAGAAAGCTAATGGCGCTGATATTAGTGAAGCGACTCTGTCCGGCGTTAAAGTCGGTTTGATTGGTCCTTTGGCGGGCGTCGGCGACCCGATATTCTGGGGTACAATTCGTCCGGTTTTGGCGGCTCTTGGCGCGGGCGTTGCTCTTACAGGCTCGCTGATTGGTCCGTTTATTTTCTTCATTGGTTTTAATATTATTCGTCTTGCAACTCACTGGTACGGCGTTCAATACGGCTATACTCAAGGTACGGCGCTGGTTGAAAATATCGGCGGTAATCAAATGCGTTTCCTTACCGAAGGCGCTTCAGTTCTTGGTTTGTTGGTTATGGGCGCGCTCGTTGCGAAATGGACCAGCGTTAATATGCCGCTGGTTATTTCCGAATACACAAATTCAGCCGGTGAACACGTTGTAACTACTTTGCAATCTATTCTCGATAGCTTAATGCCGAGTATCGTTCCGCTGTTGATGACTTTTGCTTGTATGGCTCTCTTGAAAAAAGGCGTAAATGCGCTGACAATTATCGTGGGACTTTTCGCAATCGGCATCATTGGCTACTGGCTTGGTCTTATGGCGTAATTTATCTGAGAAATTTTTTTGAAAATGGGCAGGCTTTGCGATTTGCAGAGTCTGCTTTTTATTTTTAGGTTAGAGTTTACAATTCAGCCGTTTTGATATAAAATTACTTCAAGTATCAGAAATAAAAATTTTAAGGATGGTTTTTATGGAATTGATAAATCGCCCGCTGTATTTGCAGCAACTTCAAAAACTTCGCGATCGTAACGCGATAAAAATTTTGGTAGGAGCGCGCGGCGTCGGTAAGACTTCTTTGCTTGACATTTTCGCGCAGGATTTAAAAGATTCCGGCGTTAACAGCAAAAATATTGTCCGCGTCGATTTCGACACAATTAACTTTCAAAATCTCGACGCTACCGACCTTCTCGCAATGCTTACCGCGCAAATTCCAAAAAGCGGCAAAACTTACCTGCTCCTCGACGAAATTTCTCAAATCAAAAATTGGCAAGAGGCTATCGTCAAGGTAAAAAAGGACTTCGACGCCGATATTTACCTCAGCAGTTCGGTTGAATTGGCTGAGATTGCCGCGCCGACCATTACCGTTAATGTCCTGCCGCTGTCTTTTAGGGAGTTCCAGGATTTTTACAATTTCGCTGACGACGTTTCGCAGAATGAGCGCTTCGCAATGTACTTGAAATTTGGCGGAATGCCCGCGGTTATTAAAACTTTGCCCGATATTTCCGCCGCCATTTCGATTTTGTCAAATGATTTTTACGCTTCAATTCTGCGCGACGTGGTTTCCGGCAGTAAAATTACCGATTTCGACTTGATGATTGGCTTGATTAAAAAAATCTTCGTGCAGGTTGGCAAAATTCAATCGTACAACAAATTCAGCAAAATGTTCGAGCAAAATCCGCCTGCCGTTCGCACTGTCGAAAATTACGTAGATCATTTGTGCGCGGCACATATGCTGCACTCGCTGTCTGTTACTGACCTTAGACGCGATAATACGCTTAAACGTTTGGCGAAATATTATCCGGTAGATTTCGGCTACAGCACTCTGATGATTGGCGAACAGGAAATTTCGCAGGAGATTTTAGAAAATGCGGTTTATGCGGAACTTTTAAGGCGCGGCTATGAAGTTTCGGCGTATCGCGTGAAAGATTCGCTTGTATTCCAAGTTGAGCGCGGCGACGCTGGCGACAGGATTTATATCAATGTCGTCAAGCACGCGAGCCTTTCAAGTTTTGTGCCGTTGCGCGCGGTGAAAAATCTTTTTGCTAAATGGGTTATCACGGCGGACGAAGACGTTGCGGATTCCGGCGACGGTATCAAAGTTATCAACGTATTGGATTTTCTTATGTCGAAATGAAAAGTTTGGCGATTGTCATACTCACCGGCAACGAAGAGAGCAATATTGTTGACGTGATAAAAAATGCGCGGCAATGTACCGGCGAAATTTTGATTATCGATTCGGGCAGTACGGATAACACGGTGCGGCTGGCTAAAGAAAATGACGCTAAAGTTTTTCAGCGGGCGTGGGACGGCGATTTTGCCGCTCAAAGAAATTTTGCCCTTGATAAGACGGCGGCTGATTTTGTGCTTTACCTTGACGCGGACGAACGGATTATGCCCGAAACTGCTGAAGATATTAAAAAATTTTTGGCGCAAGATAAAGTTGATGTGCAATGTCAAATTCAGCGCAAAGCTATTGCGTTTGGCGAAACTTTTAACCACGGCGTTTTATATCCGGATTATGTTTTGAGAATGTTCCCGCGTGACAAAGTGCGCTGGGTTGGTAAGGTTCACGAGCGCCCCGAATGTTCCTGCAAAATTGAAAATTTGAAAGGCTACCTTGAGCATCACACCTATAAAAATTGGGCGGCGTGGGAGCGAAAATTTCAGCTGTACACAACGATTTGGGCGGAGGCGGCGTATCAATCCGGCAAACGCACTTCGAGATTTGCGGTACTACTTCACGCGAGCGCAGGATTTTTTAAAATGTTTGTGTTGAAGGCGGGCTTTTTAGACGGCTGGTTGGGATTGTACACGTGCGTTAATCATTTTTTCTACACGCTGATGAAATATTTGAAATTGCTGGAGTTGCAAGAATCGCATAAAAAAAACGAGCGTTGAGCCCGTTAAAAAAATTTATTGAGTCGCTAATCGGCGGCTTTTTTTTATTCGTGAATGATAAATGCGTAACCGGCATCAAAAGATTCACCGACCGGCAATTTGTGAATGCCTTCCTTTTCGGTAATATCGCCGGTGAAGTCGTCGTAATCCGCATGACCAAGCCACGGCTCAATACAGAGCAAAGGCGCGCCACCCTGCGCAGGCGTCCAAATTCCCATGTACGGAAAACCTTTCGCGTGAACGGTTATAGATTTTTTACTCTTTCGCGAGCAAATCGAAATTTCGTCAGACTTCAAATCGTCGAAAACCAGCGCGTCGCCCTTGAAAAGTTCGTAATTCAAATCAAGTTCCTTGCCGTCAAGCGTGGGAACGCGGTCGTGCGTAAGTGTGCCATTAGCTGACAGTAAAATTCGCGAAGATTTTTCCGGCAAATCGAATTTCAAATAATAATCGTCAAAATTTTCGCCGTCAACAATCGGGCAACTCAACGCCGGATGCGCGCCAATCGAAAAATACATCGGCTTATCGTCAACATTTTCAACCGTCCACATAATTTCAACGCGATTATTGCGCAGAATGTAGGCAATTTCCAGCTTAAATTTGTACGGATAAACTTTGAGCGTATCGGCGCTCCAATTCAGCTGAAATGCAACTTCGTCCGCCGCCTCGCGAATACATTCATAATCGGAAATGCGCCCGAATCCGTGTTGCGGCAACTCGTATTCTTTGCCCTCTGCGCGATACTTATTATTAACGACCTTGCCGACAATCGGGAAAAGTACCGGCGAAGTGTACTTCCACCATTTTTTATCGCCGTGGAAAAGGTATTGCGTGCCGTCCGATAAGCCGGTAATGGATTTCAATTCCGCGCCGTGGTCGTCAACCGTTATCTGCAGAATATCATTTTTTAAGGTATGCAGCATAAAAATTTATCCTCCAATATCAAATTTTATCCGACAACAACCGCCAAGCCGTCGGGTATCACTGTGATTTTCGCGTCTTTGCCTTCGTATTTATACGCAAGCTCAAGCGCCTCGTCGAAAGTCTTAGCCAATTCCATATGCATATCAGTTACCAGATTTGGCTGAACCAGGTCGGAAACCATAATGACGCGGTGATGTGCCAAAATGCGCGCCAAAATTTGTGACGTCCATTGATCCGGAACAGTTTCTTCGCGCGGCGTCGCTATCGCCTTATTCAAAAATTCTTGCGGCGTCTTATAATCCGCCAAATTGTGATAAAAACCTTCGCCACCATGCCCATCAGCACAGCCCGCTATCATTATGATTGTACCGCCTTCTTTGTTCGTAGCCTCAGCCGCCGTCATGCCCTTTACAGCTTGATAAATATTCTGGTCGAGCGGATAACCGCCATTAGTCGAAATCGCAATATCGCAATTAACTTTATCGACGTGCGCCAAATCGCCAACAAATTTACAGCCGGTTTCATGCGCCTGCACTAAATCACCGGCAAACGACGCGATTATTTCTTTGTTTTCATTGAGAACGACATTCAGCACAAATTTCAAGCCAGCAGTCTTAGCCGCGTAAAGCATATCGGCGTGAATCGGATTTCCTTCAAGAATGCCAGGACGCGCTTTGTCCGAATCAATAAAATCGCCGCAATGATTCGCCATAACCGTTTTGTAAGACGCAACGCCAGGTAAAACCGATTTGCGTCCGCCGGAAAATCCAGCAAAGAAATGAGGCTCAATAAAACCTTCAGCGATGAGCAATTCAGCATTAACAGCCGCCTTGTTGACAATGCAAGCGCCGCCGCTCGGTAAAGTGCCAATTCTCACCATATCGGCGTCATTTTGCGAATCGTGCATGATGATATTTTCGTTTTTGACAATTTCCGCGCCGTATTTATTGACAAGTTCGTCGTGCGTCGAGGCGCGGTGAAAACCGGTTGCCACGAGAATACTAATTTTGATATTGGGCTCAGCTGCGCGAATCCTGCGGAGCAAAATCGGCATCGTGATATGCGACGGCACAGGGCGCGTATGGTCAGAACTGATAATCGTAACGTCCTTTTTGCCCTTAACTAATTCTTCAAGGCGCGGCGAACCGATTGGATTATCAAGAGATTTTTCAACGAGTTCTTCTTGACCAAGCGCGGCTTTATAGGACTCGGCTTTGGAAACCAACACCGCGGCTACGTTTTTGTCGTCAATCGTTGCTTCGATATGCCCCTTGTCGTACGGAAACTTAAATTTCACAAATATACCCCCTTCAAAAATCTAAAACAAATCTTAAAATTGATTTAAGCACAATTTTTTATCACTGTCAACAAAAAAATTCGACAAACCATAGTCTGCCGAATCGAAAAAAATTTTTAAATCAGCCGAATCTTAGATGGCGGAAAAGCCTTCCTCTAAGTCAGCAATAATGTCGTCAATGTGTTCAGTGCCGATTGAAAGGCGAATCGTCGAAGGCGTAATTCCCGACGCCAGCAATTCCTTTTCGGTCATCTGCGAATGAGTTGTAGACGCCGGATGAATCACCAACGATTTGACGTCCGCAACATTCGCCAGCAATGAAAAAATCTTCAAGTTGTCGATAAATTTTTTAGCCGCCGCCGCGCCGCCTTTAATCTCGAACGTGAAAATCGAAATGCCGCCATTCGGGAAATATTTTTTATAAAGTTCGTGGTCGGGGTGATTTTCAAGCGCGGGGTGATTAACTTTATCGACGTACGGATTTTTAGCAAGATATTCAACAACTTTCAGCGCGTTCTCGACGTGGCGCTCAACTCTCAATGACAAAGTTTCAGTACCTTGCAAAAGTAAAAACGCATTGAGCGGAGAAATAGCCGCGCCAGTATCGCGCAGGAGAATTGCCCGAATATAAGTCACAAACGCCGCCGCGCCTAACGCTTTATAAAAACTGACGCCGTGATAACTCGGGTTCGGTTCAACCAACCACGGAAATCTGCCGCTTTTTTCCCAATCAAATTTGCCAGATTCAACAATAACGCCGCCAAGCGTCGTACCATGCCCGCCAATAAATTTCGTCGCCGAATGAATGATAATATCCGCGCCATATTCAAACGGGCGCACCTGGTAAGGCGTGGCGAAAGTATTATCAATCACCAGCGGAATTTTATGCTTGTGAGCAATATCAGCAACGGCTTGAATGTCAATGAGAGTGGCGTTCGGGTTGCCGACCGATTCGATAAAAATCAGCTGCGTATTTTTCTTAATCGCCTTTTCAAAAACTTCAGCGCCTTTGGACGGGTCTACAAAAGTTGTGTCAATGCCATAATCGGGCAGAGTATGCTCGAAAAGGTTGTAAGTGCCGCCGTAAATCGTAGTCGCCGCGACAATGTGATGCCCTTTGTGAGCAAGAGCCTGCACTGCGTAAGTAACAGCCGCCGCGCCCGACGCCAATGCAAGAGCCGCTGAGCCATTTTCCAGCGCCGCAATTCTGCGTTCAAAAACATCTTGCGTAGGATTCGTCAAACGCCCATAAATATTGCCCGCGTCGCGAAGAGCAAATCTATCAGCCGCATGGTCAAAGTTGTGGAAAACATACGACGTAGTTTGATAAATCGGCACTGCGCGAGCGTCCGTCACGGGGTCGGGAGTTTCTTGCCCAACGTGCAACTGCAACGTTTCAAATTTGTACTTGCGCTTTTCAGTCATTTTAAAAACATCTCCTTTAATTAAAGCAGCGCCTGCAAAAATTCTCTCGTCCAGTAACGTCAAAAAAATTCACATTACGCTAAAAAATTTCAACGCAAATTCTAACACCGATTTTATCAAGTGTCAATTTCTTTTCCAAACGCAAAGTAATAACCGACCTTGAAACATTCAGCCAAAAATTTTTTATCGGTTTCATCGGCAACGGCGGTTAAGTTACTGCGGCGTCCGAGCGAATTGTACATTTGGTTATCGTAATAGCAAAAATTTTGAGCGGTAGCCTTAGCGGTTTTCGGCGTGACTTGCTGACCAATGGGAAAAATGCGCTGACTCCAACTTTGCCGCGCTGAAGATTTTTTTTCAATTTTAATCGAATATTTATCCAGATAATAAGCATTGCCCTTGTAAAAAGCTATGAAAATCAGATTCGGATCTTCCGTGACTCGCGCAGGAGAAGACGCCGGTAAATTTTCATTTTCAGCAAGGGCGATTTTAATTTCCCGCTCGAATTTTTCAACGTGCGACCAATCCATTTTGAATTTGCGCAGAGTTTCGGCGGTTTCTTTCGCAGGATAAATTTTCGGCAAATCGTACGCTTGAGCCGTACCCATAAAAAAAATAAAGCCGGTTAACACCGTACAAAAAATCTTCCTAAACATTTATTCGGTCCTCTCATACGGAATCGGCTCAATTATATGGATATTGCGTTCTTGCTTTTTTTTTGAAGGATTAACAAGCAATTCGGGATTTTCAAATCGGTTGCCCAGAATTTTCATACTCCAATCGCGAATGTTATATAGGGAACGCAGGGTATTTCTTTTGCCGTAGCGAACAACAAAACAGCCGTCAGAAAATTCCACAACGCCAATCTTGCCGTCATCGAACGAAATAATATCGTCTTCGTAAATTTCCTGTCCGTCTTTATCGAGCAACCCCGTGAATTGCCCGATAGTTTCAGCTTCAACGCGATAACCTTCATAGCCGTTTTCATAGACGAAAATGTGAGCCTGCGGACCAGGGTCGCCGTAAGTGCCGCGCTTTAGATAAAAGCCGTAAATCCAAACGCTATTGGTTTCGCCGTTGAATATTTGAAAAGTCTTTAAGCCACGGTATTTAATTTCACGTTCAGCCACAATAAACGCCTCCTTAATTTCAGATATACCGCACCTCTCAACTATTTTTTACTGGTTCAAAAAACCATTGCAAGCAATTTTACAATATCGAAAATTTTATTTCAAGATACCTTGCCATAAATTAATTCAGCCACGGTACGAACAGCGGCGGGATAATTCAGCCCTGGACTGAGCAAAAATAAATTTTGCGGCAAATAATAAAGCTGATTATTTTTGACAGCGCCAATCGCCTGCCACGCATCATTTGTTTCAATCGCTCGCTGCATATTCACCTTGATTTCGTCAATATCGCCCATACTCGTCACGAAAATAATTTCGGGATTTTGCGCGGCTAAAGTCTCCATACTGTAAGGCGCGGCGTCGGGATTATTTTCAAGCGGCGTCATACCCGCGGCGACATTTTCCCAGCCGAACATTTCAACGATATTGCCAGCGATACTGCCTTCAAGCTGAACGCTCAAACCTTGCGCGGTGCTGTGCAAAATCGCCACGCGCTTTTTTTCGTGCGGCACACTGTCAAGGATTTGTTGAATTTCGCCGTCCAGCTGCGCGATAATTTTATCAGCCGTGTCAATATTGCCGGTAATTTCGCCAAAAATTTTCAGTTCGCTTTTAACATCGGCGTAAGTTTTCATATCAAGAACGAGCGCGGGGATTTTATTTTCATTGAGCACGGGCAAAAGTTTTTCATTCATACCCTTGTTGATAACGACCAAATCGGGCGCGCAGGCTAAAATTTTTTCCACATCGACGTTGTAAACGTGCCCAATGCTTTGAATATTTTCCGCCCAATCCGGCATATTATTTTTAGAATCCGGACGCCCGACGATATTTCCGCCGACCGCGTGCAACGGCTCAAGAAATGACGCTGAAGTTACAACAATTCGCTCCGGTTTATTCGGGACGGTAACTTGATTTTCGCCGCCGCAACCCGCTAAAAAAACTACCACCAATAACGCCGCTATCAAAAAAATTTTACGCATTTTCATCACCGCGCCTTGTCAAAATCGTTGAAAGATAATTCAGCTTGTCATTTCTGCGCGAATTAATGTCAGTGATAATTTTTTCGTCAGCCAAGCCGCATCTGCTAACCAGCACAGCTTGAGCCGTCATATTTTCCGCGTCGAGAATGTCAACCACTTCGCCGAAATTTTTATAAACTTTCATCAGCACGGTAGCGTCAGATTTTTTCACCGCGTCAATAATTTTTTCGCTGTCAGCCGTGGCGGGAATTATCGTCAAAATGTCGTTGCCGTAAGCCACAGGATAACCGATATGACTTGCGATAGCCAAAAACGCCGGCACGCCTGGGATTGTCTGAATTTCAACGCCGGTATTTTTTAACAGCCGAAAAATATAAATGTACGTGCTGAAAAACATTGGGTCGCCGAGCGTCAAGAAAGCAACGTTTTTACCGTCGCGCAGGAGTGATAAAATTTCGCGCTTGTTATCTTCAAAAACTTCGGGCGTATCTTCAAAATTTTTAACCATCGGAAAAGTTTGGTAAACAATCTCAACGTCGTCGCGCAGGTACGGTTTAGCGATTGTCAAGGCAAGGCTGTCGTCTTTCTTCTCAGTTTTCGGTGCGATAATGACGTTAGAATTTTTAATCGCGTTTATGGCTTTGACGGTCAAAAGTTCGGGGTCGCCAGGACCAACGCCGATGCCGTAAAAAATACCTGTAACATTTTTCATTTTGTGAATTGCCTCCACTGTGTTAAAATATTTCACAAAGCTCATACACGATTTATTTCCGTCAACGCGAAAATTTTTTTTAATAATAGCATACCCGTTAAAAATTTGGAATATCGGAGGGGCAAACGTGCGATATATTTTTTTCATTGTGTTAATCGCCACCACAATAATATTTATCGCTGGAATTTGGCGCGCGCTTAAGATGTCTCGAAAATCGGTTGAACTTATCGCGAAATATGAGCACGATAAAAATAATCCCGCGCTCATTGAAGAAATTTACAACGCCATTAATGGTGATTTTGTTTTGAATAAAATTCTGCGCGAAAACTGCGCGACGATTGGCGATATTAAAAATCTGCACGGAAAATTAATGCAATGGGGCGATTTTCGCAAATATAATCGGTACGTTCCGATAACGTCATTTTTCAATAGGACGGCGCTAAAATATTTGCTGGAACATAAAAACGACGACGCCAAATCTTTAACCGAAAAAATGATGAACCATTTCCACATTTGAAATTGGCAGGAAAAAGCATAGGCGCGGCGAATTTTTCAACAAGAAATTTTAAGGAGGGGCGGACATTGGAAAAACGGGAGAGTTTATGGGAAGCATATCTTAAACGTGGATTCAGTCGGCGCAGTTTTTTAAAGGGCTGTGTAACATTAACATCGCTAATGGGCTTAAGTACAGATATGCTGTCAAAAGTTGTCGAGGCGGCGGAGACAAAGCCGTTGCCGGTGGTAATTTGGATACACGGACACGAATGCACGGGTTGCGACGAATCTTTTATAAGGTCGGCGTCGCCGCTGGCATCGGATTTGGTTTTAAACAATATTGATTTGGAATACGATCACTTATTGAGCGCGGCTTGTGGTGCGCCGTTCGAGGCTCATTTGGAAGAGACTATGAACAAATACAACGGGCAATATATTTTGTGCGTTGAGGGCGCGGTTGCCACGAAAGAAAGTGGCGTACATTGTATGTCGGGCGGTCATACGTTTTTACATACGTTGCAGAAAGCGGCTAAAGGCGCGATGGCGATTATTGCTTATGGAAGTTGCGCGGCTTATGGCGGTATTCAAGCGGCGTCGCCAAATCCAACCGGCTCAGCTGGTATTGGGCAATTTGTTGGTGGCAAACAAGTTGTAAATGTGCCAGGTTGCCCGCCGATTCCCGAAGTTATGACTGGCGTTGTTATGCACGTGGCTTTATTCGGAACGCTACCGCCGCTTGACGGTGACGGGCGTCCCAAGCAATTTTACGGCAACAGGATTCACGATACTTGTTACAGGCGTCCATTTTTCGACGCGGGAATGTTCGCTGAAACTTACGATGATGCTGGTTCAAAGGCTGGCTGGTGTCTTTATAAATTGGGCTGTCGCGGTCCGGAAACTTACAATTCTTGCGGCAATTTGCGCTGGTGGCAGGGCATGAGCTATCCTATTCAAAGCGGCGCGGCTTGTATTGGCTGTTCAAATAGAAATTTCTGGGACGAAGCGCCATTTTCAAATAGACTGCCGCAGTACGGCAAACTCGGTGATGCTGATAAAATAGGCGTAGGTTTAGGCGTATTGACGGCGGCGGGCGTTGGCGCTCATGCTGTGGCGAGTATCATTCAGCGTAACAGCCGCGACAATTTGCTCGAAGAAGAGGACAAGTAGGGGTTAGTGGAAAGGGAATAGGGGCTAGTGTTTTGCAAAGTTATAAAGATTTAATTGTTTGGCAGAAGTCTATGAAACTCATTGTTGAAATTTATAGATTGGTGAAACTTTTGCCCAAGACAGAGACCTATGCTCTTTCAGACCAAATGAGGCGAGCCGTTATCTCCATTGCCTCGAATATTGCTGAAGGCTACGGTAGACATTCAACCCGCGAATATATTCAATTTTTAAGTATTGCTCGCGGCTCTTGTTTTGAACTTGACACCCAACTTAATGCTTGTGTTTGCATAGAATATTTGAATGTAAATGATACGGAACTTGCCTTTAACTTACTTAATGAAATTACCAAAATGCTTAATTCGATAATTAAAAAACTGATTTCTAAATTGTAGGGAATAGTGAAAAGTGGTTAGTGAATAGTGATTTTAACACTAATCCCTAGCCCCTCGCCCCTATCCCCTAAAAAACGACCGAAGGGAGTTTTTTCCAAATGGCACACGTGGTTGTAGACCCGATAACCAGAATTGAGGGACATCTGCGCGTTGAAATTGAAGTAACTGAACAGGGACAGGTAACAGACGCACTTTCAAGCGGTACGGCCTGGCGCGGCTTAGAGCTCATTATGAAGGGCAGAGACCCGCGCGACGCTTGGGCGTATATTCAGCGCATTTGCGGCGTTTGTACGACGGCTCACGCGCTTTGTTCCGTTCGCGCAGTTGAAGACGCGCTCGACATTTCAATTCCTACCAACGCCAATTACATTAGAAATATTATGGCGGCTACTTTGACGACGCAAGATCACTTAATCCATTTTTATCATTTGCACGCGCTGGATTGGGTTAGTCCCGTCGAAGCATTAGCGGCAAATCCAGAGGCAACGGCGAATTTACAAATAGCGCTGTTAAATGCGTATCGCTTGCCGTTCAGAGTTCCTGAAGAAATTTCGACTGAAGCATATCCGCACGATTTCCCAGCGGCGAATGCGTCATATTTCGCGGCGATTCAAGCCAAAGTCAAAGCGATAGTCGACAGCGGGCAACTTGGAATTTTCGCGGCGCAATGGTGGGATCATCCGGATTATAAATTGTTGCCGCCGGAAGTTCATTTGCTGGCGGTTGCCCATTACCTTGAAATGCTCGACAAACAGCGCGAAATTGTCACGCCGCACGTTGTATTTGGCGGGAAAAATCCTCACCCGCATTACGTAGTTGGCGGCGTTCCCTGCGCGATTTCATTGACTGACGGTAATGCTCCGGTGAATACTGCGCGATTGGCGATTGTCGACCGTGCGATTAATTTTGCGCGCTCGCTCATTAATAATTATTATCTGCCCGATTTAATTGCTATCGGAAACATTTATGTTAAAGCTGGGCGCGTTGACGGCGGCGGCTTGTCGAAGGTTCGCGTTATGGCATTTGGCGATTATCCTATGAGCGGCTACCGCGGCACGTCTCAAAGCGGCGGCTATTTCAATAATTTGCTCGTGCGTTCAAATGGCGTTGTCGAAAATTTTGGGCAGGGAATTGACGCGGCACAATTCTTTGAACTCAACGCGGCTGATTTGCTTGACAACACAATTACTGAAGGCGTTGAACATGCCTGGTATGATTATCCGCAGCCTGGCGATTTGCACCCGTGGCAGGGCGTCACTAAACAAAATTACACTGGTCCGAAAGTTGGTACTCCTACCGAATGGCAAACGCTCAATGAAGGCGGTAAATATTCTTGGCTGAAGACTCCGAAATGGCGCGGCAAAGTTTGTGAAGTTGGACCGCTGGCTCATTACATTATCATTTATACTAAGGCGCAGAAAGGCTTATTGCCCGATCCGACTTGGGCTGAAAAAATGATGCTCGACCAGATTAATGCTGTTACCGGCGTTTTGGGCGTACCGCCTCATGTTTGGATGCCTACAATGGTTGGGCGTACTGCCTGCCGCGCGCTTGATTGTCAACTTGCCGCCGAAATTAACCGTTTCTTCTTCGACAAGCTCATTGAAAATTTGAAGACCGGCGATACTGCCACTATGAACAATGAAAAATGGTTTCCCGAAACTTGGCCGAGCGAATGTCACGGCGTCGGTTTGTACGAAGCTCCGCGCGGCGGCTTAAGTCATTGGGTTGTCATTAAGGACGGCAAGATTGATAATTATCAGTGCCTTGTTCCAACGACGTGGAATGCTTGCCCGCGCGACGATACCGCCGGACATGGCGCTTACGAAATGGCTATGATTGATACGCACGTTCAAGACTCAAACAAGCCGATTGAAATTGCGCGCGTGATTCGTTCGTTTGACCCGTGTATGGCTTGCGCAACTCACATGTACAACGAAAAGGGCGAAAAAATTAACGTCTTTTCAACTGACGCTCATCGGGGGTGATTTTCG